>NZ_FPJC01000019.1:0-111141 GCF_900119265.1 Pseudomonas sp. NFACC04-2 | reverse complement strand
CGGTTATTTTCAGAAATTTTCAAAGTTTCGCTTCGGAAACCTCAACAACTTCAACCACTTGCGCTTCCGATCTCTCGTTAGCGGGAGGCGAATTCTACAGCGTTACTCGCTGCTGTCAACACCTCTTTTTCACCGCTTTCGACCGAGAAGATCGAACCGCCGATAGAGCCAAACAACACCGCTCTACCTGCTCCTTCCGGACTTCGATGAACTGAAGCCCTGCACCTTCGAAACCTACTTAACTCGTTGAATCTCAAGGAGTTTTCCGTTTCGACTGCGCCGGAAGTGGGGCGAATTATAGACTTCCAGAATCTGCCGTCAACAGCTTTTTTCATAATTCTGTCACATCGATCAAAAAGCCCCACAAGCATAGAGGCCGGCGCCTGACGGCGCCGGCCTCTTCCCTGACCGATTACAAGCTGGGGAACGCGAACTGTGAAGCCTCATGGCTGGCACGTTGTGGCCAGCGCTGGGTAATCGCCTTGCGACGAGTATAGAAACGCACGCCGTCCGGGCCATAGGCGTGCAGGTCGCCGAACAGCGAACGCTTCCAACCGCCAAAGCTGTGATAGGCCACCGGCACCGGCAATGGAACGTTGACGCCCACCATGCCGACCTCGATCTCGTCGCAGAACAACCGCGCCGCCTCGCCATCGCGGGTGAAGATGCAGGTGCCGTTGCCATACTCGTGATCATTGATCAGTTGCATCGCCTCTTCCAGGCTGTTGACCCGAACGATGCACAGCACCGGCCCAAAGATCTCTTCCTTATAGATGCGCATCTCGGGGGTCACACGATCAAACAGACAGCCACCGAGGAAGAAGCCCTCCTCGTGCCCAGCCACACTCAAGCCGCGACCATCGACAATCAGCGAAGCACCCGCCGCAACACCCTCTTCTATATAACCACTGACCTTGTCCCGGTGCTGACCGGTCACCAACGGCCCCATGTCCAGCCCGCAAGACGTGCCGGCACCGATCTTCAGCGCCTTGATCTGCGGCACCAGCTTGGCCACCAGTGCATCCGCCACCTGGTCGCCGACACACACCGCCACCGAAATCGCCATGCAACGCTCGCCGCACGAACCGTACGCCGCGCCCATCAGCGCACTGACGGCATTGTCCAGGTCGGCATCCGGCATCAGCACCGCATGGTTCTTCGCCCCACCCAGTGCCTGGACGCGTTTGCCACGTCGAGTGCCCTCGGCATAGATGTATTCGGCAATCGGCGTCGAACCGACAAAACTCAGCGCCTTCACTTCCGGCGCTTCGATCAGTGCGTCCACGGCCGCCTTGTCGCCATGCACCACACTCAACACGCCCTTGGGCAAACCGGCTTCCAACAGCAGTTGGGCGATCAGCAGCGTCGAACTCGGGTCGCGCTCGGACGGTTTGAGAATGAAGCAGTTACCGCAGACAATCGCCAGCGGATACATCCACAGCGGAACCATCGCCGGGAAGTTGAACGGTGTAATGCCCGCCACCACGCCCAAGGGTTGAAAGTCTGACCAGGCGTCGATGTTCGGTCCTACGTTACGGCTGTATTCGCCTTTCAGGATTTCTGGCGCTGCACAGGCAAACTCGACGTTTTCGATGCCGCGCTTGAGTTCACCGGCCGCGTCTTCCAAAGTCTTGCCGTGTTCTTCGCTGATCAACTGGGCGATACGCGCCTCGTTTTGCTCCAGCAATTGCTTGAAACGGAACATGACCTGCGCACGCTTGGCCGCCGGAGTATTGCGCCAGGCCGGGAAAGCCGCCTTGGCGGCGTCGATAGCCTGCTGGATGGTCGCGCGATCAGCCAACGGCACCTTATGGATGGCCTGGCCAGTGGACGGGTTGAACACATCGGCGGTGCGAGCACTGTCGCTCAGCAGTTCGCCATTGATCAAATGCGGGATGAGGCTCATGGGGGACTCCGGAATTATCCACAGGCGCCCGTGACCGGACGCCCGTTATCGAAAGCTATAGAGAAGGACGCATCAGTCGAGCTTGTTCAGCACTTCACCGACCGCGTCGAACAGGCGATCCAGGTCCTGCGGCTTGCTGTTGAACATAGGCCCGAATTGCAAGGTGTCGCCGCCGAAGCGCACATAGAACCCGGCTTTCCACAACGCCATGCCGGCCTCGAACGGACGTACGATGGCATCGCCATCGCGTCCGGCGATTTGAATCGCGCCGGCCAGACCATAGTTGCGAATATCGATGACGTTCTTCGCGCCCTTCAAGCCGTGCAATGCATTCTCGAAATGCGGGGCGATCTCGGCCACGCTCTGCACCAGGTTTTCCTTTTGCAACAGGTCCAGCGCCGCCAGACCAGCCGCGCAAGCCACCGGGTGCGCCGAGTAGGTGTAGCCGTGGGGGAATTCCACCGCATACTCAGGCGTCGGCTGGTTCATGAACGTCTGGTAGATCTCGCTGCTGGCAATCACCGCGCCCATGGGGATCGCACCATTGGTGACTTGCTTGGCGATGCACATCAGGTCCGGGGTCACGCCAAAGCTGTCGGCACCGAACATCGAACCGGTGCGACCGAAACCGGTGATCACTTCGTCGAACACCAGGAGAATGCTGTGCTGGTCGCAGATTTCCCGCAGGCGCTTGAGGTAGCCCTCAGGCGGCACCAGCACGCCGGCCGAGCCAGCCATCGGTTCGACGAACACTGCGGCGATGTTGGATGCATCGTGCAGTTCGATCAGCTTCAGTAGTTCATCGGCCAAGGCGATGCCGCCTTCTTTCGGCATGCCACGGGAATAGGCGTTGCTGGCCAGCAAGGTGTGGGGCAGGTGATCGACATCCATCATCGCCTGGCCGAACAACTTGCGGTTGCCGCTGACGCCGCCAAGACTGGTACCGGCGATGTTCACCCCGTGATAGCCACGGGCACGGCCGATCATCTTGGTCTTGGTCGCCTGGCCCTTGAGGCGCCAGTAGGCACGGACCATCTTCACCGCGGTATCAGCGCACTCGGAGCCGGAATCGGTGAAGAACACGTGATTGAGATTGCCCGGGGTCAGGCTGGTGATTTTTTCCGCCAACTGGAACGACAGCGGATGACCGTACTGGAACCCCGGCGAGTAATCGAGGGTGCCCAGTTGCTTGGCGACTGCTTCCTGGATTTCCTTGCGGGTGTGCCCGGCGCCGCATGTCCACAGCCCCGACAGCGAGTCGTACACCTTGCGCCCCTTGTCATCCACCAACCAACTGCCTTCGGCGGCGACGATCAGGCGCGGATCGCGCTGAAAATTACGGTTGGCGGTGTAAGGCATCCAGTGGGCATCGAGCTTGAGCTGGCTGGCCAGGGAACCGGCAGCGTGTTCGGGCATGTTCATCGACAAAAACCTCGCAGGTCATAAGCGACAGGGAATCGAAAGGCGTTCTTGCAGCTAAGTTGCCACGGCGATAAAGTCGATGAAATCCAACTTTTGTAACCTTCAGTCGGTGGATCACTAAACTATGAGCGCGCGTCGTCCCGATCCACTGGCCCAGGTCAGCGACTTTGATATCCGCCTGCTGCGCATTTTCCGCAGCGTCGTGGAATGTGGCGGGTTTTCCGCCGCGGAAACCGTGCTGGGCATTGGCCGTTCGGCCATCAGCCAGCAGATGAGCGACCTGGAACAACGTCTCGGTTTGCGTCTGTGCCAGCGCGGGCGCGCGGGGTTTTCCCTGACTGAGGAAGGCCGTGAGGTGTATCAATCGGCGTTGCAGTTATTGAGCGCACTGGAAAGTTTTCGCACTGAGGTCAACGGCCTGCACCAGCACCTGCGCGGTGAGTTGACCATCGGCCTGACCGACAACCTGGTCACCCTGCCCCACATGCGCATTACCCACGCCCTGGCGCAATTGAAAGAGCGCGGGCCTGACGTGCAGATCCAGATCCGCATGATCGCCCCCAACGAAGTCGAGCAGGGCGTGCTCGACGGGCGCTTGCATGTCGGCGTGGTCCCCCAGGCCAGTGCCCTGTCCGGGCTGGAGTATCAACCGCTGTACAGTGAACGATCGCTGCTGTACTGCGCGGTCGGGCATCCGCTGTTTTATGTCGATGACCAACAGCTTGAAGATGCTCGCCTCAACAGCCAGGACGCCATCGCACCCACGTTCCGCCTGCCGGCCGAGATCCAGGCCCACTACCAGGCGCTCAATTGCACCGCGAGTGCATCGGACCGTGAAGGCATGGCGTTCCTGATTCTCACCGGGCGCTACATCGGTTACCTGCCTGATCACTACGCCAACCTCTGGGTCCAGCAAGGTCGGTTGCGGGCCTTGAAACCCGCGGCACGGTTCTATGACCTGAGCCTGGCGTCGGTTACGCGCAAGGGACGCCGCCCCCACCTGGTGCTGGAGAGTTTCCTCGAGAGCCTGGCGGCAACCCGCTGATCCCATTTGCCCATTGTGGGAGCGAGCCTGCTCGCGATAGCGATAGGTCATCCACATCACCATTGACTGACTAACCGCTATCGCGAGCAAGCTCGCTCCCACATTGGTCGAGGTTGGCCTGGTCATCGGCGGAGGTCTTTTTAGTGTGATGGCACTTGTCGGATCGATGCCGGTGCGCTATCAACGCATTTGCTTGCCCACAGACCCAGCCCGGAAACGCCCATGACCTTTGAAGTCCCAGCCCACAGTGGCAAGCCCACCAGTCGCATTCGTCAAAAGAACGAAGAGACGATCCTCAAGGCTGCCGAAGATGAATTCGCTCGCCACGGGTTCAAAGGTACCAGCATGAATGCCATCGCCCTCAAGGCTGGGTTGCCCAAGGCGAACCTGCATTATTACTTCACCAATAAACTCGGCTTGTACGTGGCGGTGCTGAGCAACATCATCGAATTGTGGGACAGCACCTTCAATACCCTCACCGCCGAGGATGATCCGGCCGAGGCCTTGACTCGCTATATCCGCGCCAAAATGGAGTTCTCTCGTCGCCAGCCCCAGGCATCGCGGTTGTTTGCCATGGAAGTGATCAGCGGTGGCGAATGCCTGACCGAGTATTTCAACCAGGATTATCGCGCCTGGTTCAATGGTCGGGCGGCGGTGTTCCAGGCCTGGATCGACGCTGGCAAGATGGACCCGATCGATCCGGTGCACCTTATTTTCCTGTTGTGGGGCAGCACCCAGCATTACGCCGACTTCGCCACCCAGATCTGTCGCGTGACCGGTCGCAGCAAGTTGACCAAGCAGGACATGATCGACGCGGGTGACAACCTGATCCGCATCATTCTCAAGGGCTGCGGCCTGACACCCACTCTTTAAGATCGCCATGCCCTTTACCCTTGCCGGTTTTTGCGAATACCGCGAAGAAATTCGCAAAAGCCGCTTCATCACCTTCGCCGCGCCCATCACAAACTCCGCCGATGCCCAAGCGTTCATCGAGCAGCACAGCGACCTGGATGCCACGCACAATTGCTGGGCCTGGAAACTCGGCGACCAATACCGCAGCAACGACGATGGCGAACCAGGTGGCACCGCCGGGCGGCCGATCCTGGCGGCGATCGAAGCCCAGGCCTGCGATCAAGTCGTGGTGCTGGTGATTCGCTGGTACGGCGGGATTCAATTGGGCACGGGTGGGCTCGCCCGGGCTTACGGCGGCGGGGCGAACAAATGCCTGCAAAACGCCGAAAAAATCGAACTGATCAGCCGTGTGCCGCTGCACTGTAGCTGCGGGTTCGCCGAACTGCCCCTGGTGAAACTGCGCATCGCCGAGTGCGGCGGGCTGGTGAATGAAGAACGTTTCACCGCCAATGGCGTGGACCTGCAATTGGCCGTGGGTGAAGCTCACATCGAAACCTTGCAAGCGCACCTGGCCGGCCTGAGCCGTGGACGGATCCTGTTGGAGCGTTGAGTTCGCAGGCTTGCAACCTTTCAGGGCATCGCGCAATCGTTCAACTTGCCCACATCCACTGTGCACCCGACTGTGGATAACCTGAGCACATTCCTCTGTAACCCTTCTGTCATGCGGGTTTCAGAGGGTTGCTCATTTTTCGTCCAAAGTCCTGCCCGATCGACAAATCCATCCACAAAACAAATGCTTGCAGGGGTTTATCGCCTTTAGAAGAAAGCCTCGCAGTGCTTATGCCCGAGTGTCCAGCTTGCGCACAATAACTGTGGAGCAACCTGTGGATAACCCGTTCATGGCTCCTCCCGCCCCAAGAAGATCACGGCTCGCGGTCGCTTGTTCAATTTTTAACCACCCATTTCAGGGCAAACCGATGCCTGCATAAAACGTGCGCGCTCCAACCCGGTGCAGATTTTTCCGGTTGCAGGTATCCAGGCCGTACGCAAAGGGCCTTGGCGGCGGGGCCAAGGTATTTTCCTGACCTTATGGCCAGGAAATTGCTTTATCCACAGGCATTCCTGTCCATCGGCCCGAGCCTGTCATGTCCAACCCCGACTCCATCGCGCGCCTGCAACTGCGCAAGATCAGCAAACGCTACCCCGGTTGCCTGGCCAACGACGCCATCGACCTGAGCATCCAGCCCGGCGAAATCCACGCCCTGCTCGGCGAAAACGGTGCGGGCAAAAGCACCCTGATGAAGATTATCTACGGCGTCACCCCTGCCGATTCGGGTGAAGTGATCTGGCAAGGCCAGCACGTTAACCTGCGTAACCCGGCCCAAGCTCGCAGCCTGGGCATCGGCATGGTGTTCCAGCACTTCTCGCTGTTCGAAACCCTCACCGTTGCGCAGAACATTGCCCTGGCAATGGGCGCGACCGCCGGTTCGCCTGCACAGCTGGAACCCCGGATTCGCGAAGTATCCCGGCGCTACGGCATGGCACTGGAACCGCAGCGGCTGGTTCACAGCCTGTCGATTGGCGAGCGCCAGCGGGTAGAGATCATTCGCTGCCTGATGCAGGACATTCGGCTGTTGATTCTTGATGAGCCCACCTCGGTGCTCACGCCCGTGGAAGCCGAAGAGTTGTTCGTGACCCTGCGCCGCCTGGCGAGCGAGGGCTGCAGCATTTTGTTTATCAGCCACAAGCTCGGAGAGGTGCGGGCCTTGTGCCACAGCGCCACGGTACTGCGGGGCGGGCGGGTTTCGGGGCATTGCACACCGGCGCATTGCTCGGACCGGGAGCTGGCACAACTGATGGTCGGCGAAGCGGCCGGACTGATCACGGACTACCCCAAAGTCAGCGCAGACAAAGCCTTCCTGCAAATCAACAAGCTGTCCTGGCACAACCCGGACCCGTTCGGCTGCTCGTTGCGGGACATTGACCTCGAGGTCTGCAGCGGCGAAATCGTCGGTATCGCCGGGGTGGCGGGCAACGGCCAGGACGAATGGCTGGCGTTGCTCAGCGGAGAAACGCAGCTTCCCCGCCAGCAAGGCGAAACGATCCGATTCGCCGGTCACCCCGTCGCGCACCTGCGCCCCGATGCCCGTCGTCGACTCGGCCTGGCATTTGTCCCCGCCGAACGCCTGGGCCACGGCGCCGTGCCGCAATTGAGCCTGGCGGATAACGCTTTGCTCAGCGCTTTCCAACAAGGCCTGGTCAGCCATGGACTGATTCGACGCCGCCAGGTCGAGCACCTGGCCGAGAAAATCATCCGTCGCTTTGGCGTGAAGACACCTGACACCCGAACCCCGGCACGCAGCCTTTCGGGGGGCAACTTGCAGAAATTCATTCTTGGCCGGGAAATCCTCCAACAGCCAAAACTGCTGGTGGCCGCACACCCGACCTGGGGCGTGGACGTCGGGGCGGCGGCGACCATCCATCGCGCCTTGATCGCCCTGCGCGATGCGGGCGGGGCCATTCTGGTGATCTCCGAAGACCTCGACGAACTGTTCCAGATCAGCGACCGCCTCGGCGCCTTGTGCGGTGGGCGCTTGTCGGCCTTGCGACCCACGGGCGAGACCCGGCTCAGCGATGTCGGCGGCTGGATGGCCGGCCAGTTCGACGCCCCTCAATCCCCTGCCCCCGCGCCGGTATAACGGAGTTCCACATGCTGCTTTCTCTCGAACCCCGCGGCCAGCAATCGCGCCTGATGCTCTGGTGCTCGCCGCTACTGGCCGCCGTGTTGACCCTGGGTTGCGGCTCGCTGCTGTTCATCACCCTGGGGCATGACCCGTTGCAAACGCTGTACACCCTGTTGATCGCCCCGATCAGCGACCTGTACGGCGTGTCCGAGTGGCTGGTCAAGACCTTGCCGATCCTGCTCTGCGCCCTCGGTCTGGCAGTGGCCTATCAGGCGCGGATCTGGAACATCGGCGCCGAAGGCCAACTGCTGCTGGGCGCCCTGGCCGGCAGTGCCTTGGCGGTGAACATCATCGGCGTGCAAAGCCGCTGGGCATTGGTGCTGATCCTGCTGACCGGCACCCTGGCAGGGGCGGCTTGGGCCGGACTCACGGCGTGGCTGCGCACGCGTTTTAATGCCAACGAAATCCTGACCAGCATCATGCTCAATTACATCGCCCTGAACCTGCTGCTGTTTTGCGTTCACGGGCCGTTGAAAGACCCGGAGGGTTTCAACTTCCCGGAGTCGGCGATGTTCGGCGAGGCCAGTCGCCTGCCATTGCTGCTGGAGGATGGCCGGGTCCATGCCGGGCTGTATTTCGCCCTGCTGGCGTTGGTGGCGGTGTGGGTCTTGCTGCAGAAAAGCTTCGTCGGTTTTCAGATCAAGGTGCTGGGCCTCGACGCCCGCGCCGCCGGTTTCGCCGGCTTTCGCCAGAAGCCGCTGGTGTGGCTGGCGCTGTTGATTAGCGGTGCGTTGGCCGGGCTGGCCGGCGTCTGCGAAGTGACCGGGCCGATCGGCCAACTGGTGCCGCAGGTGTCGCCGGGCTACGGCTACGCGGCGATTACCGTGGCATTCCTGGGACGGCTCAATCCCATCGGCATTCTGTTTGCCAGCCTGTTGATGGCGCTGCTGTACATCGGCGGCGAGAGCGCGCAGATGTCGTTGAACCTGCCCCAGGCGATCACCCAGTTGTTCCAGGGGATGATGCTGTTTTTCCTGTTGGCCTGCGACGTGCTGATCCTCTACCGGCCCCGCCTGAACCTGCGCTGGACCCGGCGCGCCCGAACCACTGCGGTACAGGCAGGAGCCCTGTGATGGATATCGACCTGTTGAGCAATATTTTCTACGCCATGGTCCGCTGCGGCACCCCCCTGCTGCTGGTGGCCCTGGGTGAATTGGTCTGCGAAAAAAGCGGCGTCCTCAACCTGGGCCAGGAAGGCATGATGCTGTTCGGCGCGGTGATCGGTTTTATCGTCGCGTTCAACAGCGGCAACCTCTGGCTCGGCGTGCTGCTGGCGATGGCCGCCGGGATGCTGTTGTCGGCATTGTTCGCGCTGGTGGCACTGGTGTTCAACGCCAATCAGGTGGCCACCGGGCTGGCGCTGACGATTTTCGGGGTGGGCCTGTCGAGCTTTGTCGGCGCGGCCTGGGTCGGCAAACCGCTGGCGGGATTCGAGCCGCTGGCCATTCCCTACCTGAGTGACATCCCGCTGATCGGGCGGATGCTGTTTGCCCAGGATCTCCTGGTTTACCTGTCCTTCGCACTGTTTGCGCTGGTAGCGTGGGTGCTCATGAAAAGCCGCACCGGATTGATCATCCAGGCCGTCGGCGAGAATCCGGATGCCGCCAGCGCCATGGGCCTGCCGGTGTTGCGGGTGCGGACCCTGGCGGTATTGTTTGGCGGCGCCATGGCCGGGTTGGCCGGCGCCTATCTGTCGTTGGCCTACACGCCGATGTGGGCCGAGAACATGAGCGCCGGCCGTGGCTGGATCGCCCTGGCCCTGGTGGTGTTCGCCAGTTGGCGGGTGTGGCGCCTGCTGCTGGGAGCCTACCTGTTCGGCCTCGCCAGCATCCTGCACCTGGTGGCCCAGGGCTTGGGGCTGGCGATTCCATCGAGTCTGCTGGCGATGCTGCCCTACGCCGCGACCATCGTAGTGCTGGTGCTGCTGTCCCGGGATGCCGTGCGCCCCCGGTTGTATGCGCCGGTGTCACTGGGGCAGCCTTGGCAGGCGGGGCATTGAGATAGACCGCGGCACACCTATCGCGAGCAAGCTCGCTCCCACACTAGACCAGGTGAACACTGAGTTCAGGTTTGACTCAGGCCCCCTGTGGGAGCGAGCTTGCTCGCGATGAGGCCCGAACAGGCAACACCTGAACCAACCCCCACAGCACCTCCAAAAACAGGAAAACCCACAACACCGCACTGGCCCCATGAAGCAGCGCATACAGCAGCCAGGCCGCAAACAGAAACCGCCCCACCGCGTCATATCGTCCGTACAGCGGTTGCGGATCACGAATCCGCAGCACCGCCCACACGCAGACGATCGAGCCCAGCAAATTCACCATCAGCAGATGCGCCGGTGCAAACGGCGGCAGTTCTCCAGGCAGGTCAAATAGCTGAGTCAGGCTCATCAACACACCATGCAACGCCGCAAAGCTCCACGGCGTGGCCAGCACGGCCGACACGATAAGGTCGTACCAGGCGCTGCCGCGCACCACCCGGCGATATTGCATCGAAGTCCACATACACGTTGCTCCAGATAATTGGGGAGCAAAAAGGCTAAAGCCTGGGGTATGCTCCAAGGTCAAGCCCTCTGGAGTCGTCCATGCGTATCGGTGAATTAGCCCAAGCCTGCGCCGTCAGTCGAGACACCCTGCGCTTCTACGAGGAGCGGGGTCTGATCGCGGCCGCGCGCAGTGCCAATGGCTATCGCGACTACCCCGCCGACGTGGTCCAACTGGTGCTCTATATCAAGACCGCCCAACGCCTGGGCTTTACCCTGGGCGAGATCGGCGCCAGTGTCGCCGCCCTGTGGAACGCCCCCGACCCCGACTGCGCGGTGACGCAATTGCTGCAGGACAAACTGAACCTCATCGAAACCCGCATGACCGAACTCGACGCGTTGCGTCAGGAGCTGAAACAACGGCTCGGGCAACGTTGTCCATTAAACCCGTGACCTTTTTCTTTCAAGGATGCCCCTCATGACTTCGGCAAGAAACGCATTGATCATCGGCGCCTCACGGGGCCTGGGCCTCGGTCTAGTGAAGACGCTGCTCAGCGATGGCTGGAACGTGACCGCCACCGTGCGCAACCCGCAGAACGCAGAAGCGTTGAAGGCGCTGGGCCCGGTGCGCATTGAAAAGCTCGACATGGACGATCAGCAAGCCGTCATCGCCCTGAGCCAACAGCTCAAGGGCGAGACCTTCGACCTGCTGTTCGTCAATGCTGGCGTCAAAGGCCCGGACAACCAGAATCCAGGCGGCGCGACGCTGGCGGAAGTCGGCCAGTTGTTCTTCACCAATGCCGTGGCACCGATCAACCTGGCCCAGCGCTTCGTCGGCCAGATCCGCGACGGCAGCGGCGTGCTGGCGTTCATGAGCTCGGTGCTGGGCAGCGTGACCATGCCCGACGCGCCGGAACTGGCGCTGTACAAGGCCAGCAAGGCGGCGCTCAATTCCATGACCAACAGCTTCGTCAGCCAACTGGGAGAGCAGGCATTGACCGTGCTGTCGCTGCACCCGGGCTGGGTCAAGACGGACATGGGCGGTGAAGGGGCGGACATCGATGTCGAAACCAGTACCCGTGGGTTGATTGACCAGGTCAATGCCTTCGCCGGCAAGGGTGGGCATCACTTCGTCAACTACAAGGGCGAAACGATTCCCTGGTAAAGCACCATTGCTCCTGTGGGAGCGGGCTTGCTCGCGAAAGCGGTATATCAGTAGACATCAATGTTGAATGACAGTCCGCCTTCGCGAGCAAGCCCGCTCCCACATTCGGATCTCGGCGGACTCTGGAAATCTGCAACACAACCTGAGTAAACTCCGCAACTCGCCCTATCCAACGGGCGACCCTGGATCAGCAGACAGGGCATCACTGAGCTGGCTAACCTGAACCCACTTTCAGAGGAGCCGGCCACCATGCCCGCGACCCGTACCTGGTTAAAAAATCCCCTCGCCATTTTCACGGCCAACGACCTCGATGCCCGTGGCGGTCTCGTCCTGCAGGACGGTGTGATCGTCGAACTGCTGAGCGCCGGCCAACAACCTGCCCAGCCCTGCGACCACATCTTCGACGCGCGCGAGCATGTGATCCTGCCGGGGTTGATCAACACCCATCACCACTTCTACCAGACCCTGACCCGCGCCTGGGCCCCGGTGGTGAACCAGCCATTGTTCCCGTGGCTGAAAACCCTCTACCCGGTGTGGGCGCGGCTGACCCCGGAGAAACTCGCCCTGGCGAGTAAAGTGGCCTTGGCCGAGTTGCTGCTGTCGGGCTGCACCACGGCGGCCGACCACCATTACCTGTTTCCCCAAGGCCTGGAACAGGCCATCGACGTGCAAGTGCAAAGTGTCCGTGAACTGGGCATGCGCGCGATGCTGACCCGCGGTTCCATGAGTCTGGGCGAGGCCGACGGAGGCTTGCCGCCGCAGCAGACCGTGCAGCAGGGCGAGGTGATTCTCGCCGACAGCCAGCGCTTGATCGCCGAGTACCACGAGCGCGGCGACGGCGCACAGATCCAGATTGCCCTGGCGCCCTGCTCACCGTTTTCGGTCACGCCCGAGATCATGCAAGTCAGCGCAGAGCTGGCGGAGCAACTCGACGTACGCTTGCACACGCACCTGGCCGAAACCCTCGATGAAGAAGCGTTCTGCCTGCAACGCTTCGGCCTGCGCACTGTGGATTACTTGGACAGCGTCGGCTGGCTCGGACCACGTACCTGGCTGGCCCACGGCATTCATTTCAACCCGGATGAAATCGCTCGTCTCGGCGCCGCTGGCACCGGCATCTGTCATTGCCCGAGCTCGAACATGCGCCTGGCCTCGGGCATCTGCCCGACCCTGGAGCTCACCGCCGCTGGCGCTCCCGTGGGCCTGGGCGTAGACGGCTCAGCGTCCAACGATGCCTCGAACATGATCCTCGAAACCCGCCAGGCGCTGTACATCCAGCGCCTGCGCTATGGCGCTCAAGCGATCACGCCGGAACGCGTGCTGGGCTGGGCGACCCGAGGCTCGGCGCAACTACTCGGGCGCAGCGATATCGGCGAACTGGCCGTAGGCAAGCACGCCGATCTGGCGCTGTTCAAGCTCGATGAGCTGCGTTTCTCCGGCAGCCACGACCCGATCTCGGCCCTGCTGCTGTGCGGCGCGGACCGGGCGGATCGGGTGATGATCGGTGGGCAATGGCGAGTGATCGACGGGAAGGTCGAGGGATTGGACTTGAAGGGGCTGATTGCCGATCACAGCCAGGCGGCGCGGGAATTGATCGCCGGCATCTAACTTAACATCAATCCCATGAGGGAGCGGGCTTGCTCGCGAAAGCGGGGTGCCATTCAACATAGATGTCGACTGGTACACCGCCTTCGCGAGCAAGCCCGCTCCCACAGTGTGGCTTTGTGCAGGGCTTAAAGACCCAGCAACGACAACATGATAAACGTCGCGAACAACACAAAGTGGGTCATGCCTTCGATGGCATTGGTTTCACCATCATTGAGGTTGATCGCGCTGACGATCAGGGTGATGAAGATCATCACCGTCTGCACCGGGGTCATCGCCATCTGAAAGGGCTGGCCGGTGTAGAGGGCCATGGCTTCCATCACCGGTACGGTGAGGATCACGGTGGACAGCGAAGCGCCCAACGCAATGTTCACCACCGACTGCATGCGGTTCGCCAGGGCGGCGCGCAGGGCGGTGAGGATTTCCGGTGCGGCGGAGATCGCGGCCACCAGGATCGCCGTGACCACCGGCGGCGCGCCCGAGCCTTCCAGGCCCAGGTCGATGGCCTTGGACATGACCTCCGCCAGGGCACCGATCACCACCACGCCAAACACCAGGGCACTGATTGAGAATGTCAGGCTGATGGGTTTCGGCTCGTTTTCCACCGGTTCTTTCTTGCGGCGTTTTTCCGGGTAGCTGTAGCTGAAAAAGTAACTGTGGGGTCCCACCTGCATGCGCAGGAACAGGGTGTACAGCACGATCATCGCGCCGATAGTAAATGCCGAATACATTTTCCAGTTCTGCTGGGGAATGAACTCCGGCACCACCATCGACACCCCCATGGCGGTGAGGATCATCACGCTATAAGTGCGCGCCGAATCATCGTTGTAGGCCTGCTCGCCATGCTTGATCCCGCCCATCAGCGCCGCCAGACCGAGGATGCCGTTGATGTCGAGCATCACTGCCGAGTAGATCGTGTCCCGCACCAGTGTCGACGACGCTTCGTTGCTCATCATGATCGCCAGGATCACCACCTCCACCAGCACCGCCGACAGGGTCAGGATCATGGTGCCATAGGGGTCACCGACCTTTTCCGCCAGCAGTTCGGCGTGATGGGCCACACGCATGGAGGCCGCGACGATGAAGCCGATCAGCGCCAGGCCGCCGATCAACGCGATCAGTTGCCCGTTGCCCAGCAACCAGTGCTCCAGCGGATAGGCGATACAAGCGGCGACCAGCGCCAGCAACAGCAGTTTTTCTTGCTTGATCAAAGTGAGCATCGCGGGCCTGTCACTGTGAGCGGGGTCATGAGTTACTGACTGTAGGGGGCGGCGAACGTTTCGTTCGAGTGTGGCGCACCAGGGAGTGGCGAGTGACTGGCAGGTGCACCTTTATCGATCTGGAGGGCCTCATCGCGAGCAAACTCGCTCCCACGGGTTGTGCATTGCCTTTGTGGAAGCGAGCTTGCTCGCGATGGCTGCCCCGAAAAGATCGCAGAGTTTGTTGTCCTGTTGGTCAGCATTTTGCATTGATGCTGCACAGCCAACCTCACAACAAAATGGAGTTCGAGTTCATGCACAGACGTCCCTTGAAACAGTTGCTTTGCGCCGTCGTCGCCGCCGTCGGCCTGGGCGCCGGCCTGAATGCCAGTGCCGCCGACCCGCTGAAGGTCGGCTTCGTCTACATCGGCCCGATCGGCGACCACGGCTGGACCTATCAGCATGAACAAGGGCGCAAGGAGCTGGCGGCGAAATTCGGTGAGCGGATCACCACCAACTACGTGGAAAACGTGCCGGAAGGGGCCGACGCCGAGCGGGTGATTCGCAACATGGCCAAGGACAAATACGACCTGATCTTCACCACCTCCTTCGGCTACATGAACCCGACGCTGAAAGTCGCCAAACAGTTCCCCAAGGTGATCTTCGAACACGCCACTGGCTACAAGCAGGACAAGAACCTGGGCACGTACCTGGCTCGTACCTACGAAGGCCGCTACGTCGGCGGTTTCCTCGCGGCCAAGATGACCAAGACCAAGAAGATCGGCTATGTCGCTTCCTTCCCGATCCCGGAAGTCATCCGCGACATCAACGCCATCCAACTGGCCCTGAACAAGTACAACCCCGGTACCGAGATCAAGGTAGTGTGGGTCAACTCCTGGTTCGACCCGGGCAAGGAAGCCGACGCCGCCAATGCGTTGATCGACCAGGGCGTGGACGTGGTGTTCCAGCACACCGACAGCCCGGCGCCGATCCAGGCCGCCGAACGACGCGGCGTGTATGCGGTGGGCTACGCTTCGGACATGGCTCACTTCGGTCCCAAGGCGGTGCTGACGTCCATCGTCAATGACTGGGGCCCGCATTACATCCAGGCGACCCAAAGCGTGCTCGACCACAACTGGAAGTCCCAGGATTACTGGGGCGGCCTGAAGGAAGGCACGGTGAAGCTGCCGATCAGCGACCTGGTGCCGGCAACGGTCAAGGGCGAAGCCGAACAGATCATCGCCGACATCGAGAGCGGCGCGTTCCATCCGTTCACCGGGCCGATCAAGGACCAGACCGGTGTCGAGAAAATCCCTGCGGGCGCGAGCGCCACCAATGCGGAACTGGCGTCGATGAATTATTACGTCGAAGGCATGAAGGCCGAGATT
Organism: Pseudomonas sp. NFACC04-2; assembly: GCF_900119265.1. Classification (NCBI taxonomy): domain Bacteria; kingdom Pseudomonadati; phylum Pseudomonadota; class Gammaproteobacteria; order Pseudomonadales; family Pseudomonadaceae; genus Pseudomonas; species Pseudomonas sp. NFACC04-2. Next base: position 95,333 of record NZ_FPJC01000019.1, on the reverse strand, counting down.
CCAAAATAGCCTTCAAGCCCAACATCAATCCCATGTGGGAGCGGGCTTGCTCGCGAAGCCGGAGCATCAGTCAACATTGATGCTGAATGTACCGCCGTCTTCGCGAGCAAGCCCGCTCCCACAATGGGGCCTCTATTCCATTTCAGGACGGCCGCATGAACAGCCTGCCCATCATCGACATCAGCCCACTCTACGGCGATGAGCCCGACGCCTGGCAAGCCGTCGCCGGGCAAATCGACCACGCCTGCCGCCAATGGGGCTTTTTCTACATCAAGGGGCACCCCATCAGCACCGCGCGTATCGCCGAAGTGCTGGACAACGCCCAGCGCTTCTTCGCCCTGCCCGTCGAAGAAAAGCTCAAGATCGACATCACCCAGACTCGCCACCATCGCGGCTACGGTGCCGTCGCCACGGAACAACTGGACCCGACCAAGCCCAGCGACCTGAAGGAAACCTTCGACATGGGCCTGCATTTGCCGGCCGATCACCCCGAAGTGCTGGCGGAAAAACCCTTGCGCGGCCCCAACCGGCACCCCGACCTCATCGGTTGGGCAACCTTGATGGAGCAGCATTACCGCGACATGCAGGCACTTGCCCAAACCCTGCTACGAGCCATGACCCTGGCCCTTGGCATCGAACAGAACTTTTTCGACACGCGCTTCAACGAGCCAGTGAGCGTGCTGCGCCTGATCCACTACCCGCCACGCCAGACCGCCAGTAGCGCCGAGCAGCAAGGGGCTGGCGCCCACACTGATTACGGTTGCATCACCCTGCTCTACCAGGACGCCGCCGGTGGCCTGCAAGTGCGCAACGTCAACGGCCAGTGGATCGACGCGCCGCCCATCGACGGCACCTTCGTGGTCAACCTCGGCGACATGATGGCGCGCTGGAGCAACGACCGTTACCTGTCCACGCCGCATCGGGTGATCAGCCCGTTGGGAGTGGACCGTTATTCGATGCCATTCTTTGCCGAGCCGCACCCCGACACGCTGATTCAATGCCTGCCCGGTTGCCAGGATGACGCCCACCCGCCAAAGTACCCGACCACCACCTGCGCCGAATTCCTGCTCTCGCGCTTCGCCGACACCTATGCTTACCGACGGGAGCCCCACGCCGTGTAGTGGATCAGCCGGTCAGGTTTTACCCGACAGGGCGGCCAGCCCCCTGTAGAATGCCCGCCATCGATTCGCTGATGAGAAAAGACCATGTACGACTGGCTGAACGCCCTGCCCAAGGCTGAACTACACCTGCACCTGGAAGGCTCCCTGGAACCCGAGCTGCTGTTTGCCCTGGCCGAACGCAACAAGATCGCTCTGCCATGGAACGACGTCGACACCCTGCGCAAGGCCTATGCCTTCAACAACCTGCAGGAATTCCTCGACCTGTATTACCAGGGTGCCGATGTGCTGCGCACCTCCCAGGATTTCTACGACCTGACCTGGGCCTACCTGTTGCGCTGCAAGGCGCAGAACGTGATCCACACCGAACCGTTCTTCGACCCGCAAACCCACACAGACCGCGGCATCCCGTTCGAAGTGGTGCTCAACGGCATCGCCGCCGCCCTCAAGGACGGTGAGCAGCAACTGGGCATCACCAGCGGCCTGATCCTGAGTTTCCTGCGTCACCTGAGTGAAGAACAAGCCGAGAAAACCCTCGACCAGGCGCTGCCGTTCCGCGAGGCCTTCGTGGCCGTGGGCCTGGACAGTTCGGAAATGGGCCATCCACCGAGCAAGTTCCAGCGAGTCTTCGACCGCGCGCGCAACGAAGGCTTCCTGACCGTCGCCCACGCCGGCGAAGAAGGTCCGCCCGAGTACATCTGGGAAGCCCTGGACCTGCTGAAGATCCAGCGCATCGACCATGGCGTGCGGGCCATCGAAGATGAGCGACTGATGCAGCGGATCATCGACGAGCAGATTCCATTGACCGTGTGCCCACTGTCCAACACCAAGCTGTGCGTGTTCGACGACATGTCGCAGCACAACATCCTCGACATGCTCGAACGCGGTGTGAAGGTGACGGTGAACTCCGATGACCCGGCGTACTTCGGCGGCTACGTCACCGAAAACTTCCACGCTCTGCACACCCACCTGGGCATGACCCAGGACCAGGCCAAGCGCCTGGCCCAGAACAGCCTGGATGCGCGGCTAGTAAAACCTTAGGCGTCACGATCATTCCCTGTGGGAGCGGGCTTGCTCGCTCCCACAGGGGGGTAGTGTTTAGTCGGCAGCGGTCGCTTCGCTCAACTCCTCCAGCGTCTTGCCCCGGGTTTCCATCCCGAACACCCAGACCACCCCCGCCGCCACGGCGAAGCACAACGCACCCAAGGCGAATACACCGCCCTGGCCGGTGATGGGAAACACCAAGCCGGTCACCAGGGGACCGAGCAGCGAACCAATACGACCCACCGCCGAAGCAAAGCCCGAACCCGTGGCCCGCGCCGAAGTGGGATACAGCTCCGGCGTGTAGGTGTAGAGCACCGCCCACATGCCAAACAGGAAAAACTGCATCAGCAAACCGGTACCGATCAACAGGCCGACGTTGCCGCCAAACACCGCGCTCTGCCCGTACAGAAACGCCATCACCCCGCCGCCCAGCAAGGTGATGATGCACACCGGCTTGCGCCCCCAACGCTCCACCAGCCAGGCCGCCATCAGGAAGCCGGGAATCCCGCCCAAGGAAATCACCACGGTGTAATACACCGACTGGGTCACGGCGAACCCCGACTGCTGCAACAATGCGCTGAGCCAGGACGTCAGGCCATAAAAACCGAGCAAGGCAAAGAACCAGACACTCCAGATCATCATCGTGCGCTGGCGATACAACGGCGACCAGATCTGCGCCAGGGCCGAAAAGAAATTGCCCGGTGTGCTCTCGACCCTCGGCAGGCGGATCGGCTCCGGCAGGTCGCGCCGTCCCAGCGAGGCCCGGACCTTGTCTTCGATTCGCTTGAGTACCGCGTCCGCTTCATCCCCCCGACCGGCTTGCTCCAGCCAGCGCGGCGACTCGGGAATGAAGAAGCGAATCGCCAGGACAAACACCGCCGGCACCGCCAGCACCAGGAAAATGTCGCGCCAGCCGATTACCGGCAGCAGAAAATACGACAGCACCCCCGCTGCCACGAAACCCAGTGGCCAGAAACCGTCCATCAAGGCGATGTAACGCCCTCGACGCTTGGCCGGGATCAACTCCGACAGCATCGACTGGGCAATCGGAAACTCCATGCCCATGCCGATGCCCAGCAGGACGCGAAACAGCGTCAAGGTCTCGACGTCCTGGGCGGTGGAGCACAGGTAACTGGCGATGCCCCACAACACGATGCTCCACTGGAACACCGGCTTGCGCCCGAAACGATCGGCCAGCATGCCCGACAGCGACGCCCCCAGCACCATGCCGAAGAAGCTGGAGCTGGCGAGCAGACCGGCCTGGGCGGTGCTCAGGCCGAACTCGGCCTTGATCGAGCCCAGCAGGAACGTCATCATCGCCAGGTCCATGGAGTCGAAGAAAAACGCCAGGGCGATGATGATGAAAATCACCCGGTGATACCCGCTGATGGGTAACCGCTCCAGGCGTTCCGCCGCGCTGTAACCGTGAATGTCCATGCTGCTGCCTCCCCAATCCGAAAAAATCCCCGGACCGAGTGTGCGCGAACCTTGCAGGCGGCTATTGCTGAATACGACCTGTCGACAGCCCTGAGCGACGCGCCAGGCGAGTTCCCTAGAGCGCCATCTCTACGGCATCCTGCCGGGCGAACCGGTGGATTTCCTGCTGGCCGAGCGTCGTCACCTGCAAGGCTCGCGAATCGTTAGGCAAAGTCAGCCACCCCGACTGCATGAACAGTTGCAGCAACGCCGCCCCCAGCGCGCCACCCAGGTGCGGACGACGTTCGCTCCAGTCCGGGCAAGGGCAGGCGACACGGGCGTTGCGATAGGCCAGGGCCTGGATGAACAGGCCACGCTCGGCCAGTTGATTGGCGCCCTTGTGCGTGACGATCACCCGTTGTTCGAACTGCTCGATCCACCCCGCGTCGAGCAAGCGCTGGTAGAGATCGGCCGCCAGGGTTCCCCCCAAGTGATCGTCGCACAGCCTGGCCCGCATCAACGAAGCGGGGGCCGACGGGGCGTTGGTCGGCATGACACGGCGCTTGAAGACATCCGGAATCTGCCGTGGCGTACTGACCAGGGTCGCGCTGGCCAATGCTTCGACGGCCGCGCCGATTTCAGGCGCGGCCAGGCGGAAAAACCGCTTGCGCCCCCGGGCTTCGACTTTCAACAGGCCTCCGGCGGACAAGCGTCCCAGGTGCGCATTGGCCGAGGACGGCGACAACCCGGCGAGCAACGCCAACTCTTCGGCCTGGCGGGCCGTGCCGTCCATCAAGGCCCACATCATCGCGCTGCGCTTGGGGTCAGCCAGCAGCGTGGCGATCTGGCTGATGCAAGGTGCATGTTCCATGTATTCACTCCCTGTTGAATCATTCGTCTACTGCTCTGGCGCAGGCGGTCGTTAGTATAAGCGCGACGATCGAGCTTTCCTGTCCTCTGGAAACCTTTGGAGGCGATTGTTCATGAGGGAAAAGTCTCTATTTGCGCGCGCCTAATGGCCGCCCCCCGTCGGGAGTGGAAATCGAGCCGTCAACTCACCGCAGCGAGCCTGGAGCATGTCCCGCAAAAGATTGATGGGTTTGCTCAATTGCGCCCGGTGGGCACACAGCAGATTGAGGGGCGCACGTTCGCATTGCAGGTGCGGCAAGAGGATTTTCAAACGCCCGGCCAGCACGTCAGTGGACACATCCAGCCACGATTTATAGGCGATCCCGGCTCCCGCCACCGCCCAGCGACGCACCACGTCGGCGTCGTCACTGAAACGGTCGCCGCTGACGGTGAGGCTCACCTCCCGCTTGCCGTCATGAAAAGCCCATCGGTCATGGACCCGGCTGCCCAGCATGTACAACAGGCAGTTGTGTTGGGCCAGTTGTTCCAGTTGATGAGGTTCGCCCTGGCGAGCCAGATAGTCCGGCGCCGCACACAGCACCCGATGGTTGTCCGGGGCGATGGGCAAGGCCACCAGACTCGAGTCTTCCGGCTCGCCATAACGCAGGGCGATGTCCACCGGCTGCTTGAACAGGTCAGCCATGCGATCGCCCAGTAGCAATCGCACCGTCAGCCCGGGGTGCTCGCGCTGGAACGCATCCAGCCAGGGCAACAGCAGGTTGCGTCCCAGGTCCGACGGCGCGGACAACTGCAACACTCCGCTGACCTGGTCCTGGCCGCTGGTCAACAACCGTCGGCCTTCGTCAAGGCTGCTCAATGCGGCCCGAGCATATTCAAGAAAACCCTCGCCTTCGGCCGTCAGGCGCAAGCTTCGGGTGGAGCGGGCCAGCAGCCGGGCACCGAGGTGCTGCTCGATCCGTTTCAATGCGGCACTGGCCACCGCCGCCGACAGGTCCATGACCCTGGCCGCAGCCGAAAGACTGCCCAGGTCCGCTGCCCGGACAAACAATTGCAAGTCATCGAAGCGAAGCATCACGCACCCATTATCAAAAAAGTATTGAAAGAGCCTGTTGTTTTAGTCGGTTTTATCTCGGCTATAAATAGCTAAACATGGCCTTCATCGAAACTCACCTCACGGAGCCGCTTCATGAAAGCCATTGCCTATTACCACTCGCTACCCATCATCGACCCACAATCGCTCCAGGACATCGAGCTGCCGGAACCGGTCGCAGGTCCCCGGGACCTGCTGGTGGAGGTCAAGGCCATTTCGGTCAACCCGGTGGACACCAAGGTCCGCCAAAACGTCCAGCCCGAAGATGGCGTCGCCAAGGTGCTGGGCTGGGACGTGGCCGGCGTGGTCAAGGCGGTGGGCAGCGAGGTCACGCTGTTCAAGGCCGGGGACAAGGTGTTCTACGCCGGTTCCATCGCCCGGGCCGGTGGCAACAGCGAATTGCACGTAGTGGATGAACGCATTGTCGGCCACATGCCCAAGACTCTCGGTTTCGCCGACGCGGCGGCGCTGCCGTTGACGGCCATCACCGCCTGGGAATTGTTGTTCGAGCGCCTGAACATCCAGGAAGGCGAGGACAACCAGGGCCAGAGCCTGTTGATCGTCGGCGCCGCGGGCGGCGTCGGGTCGATCCTGACGCAACTGGCCAGCCAACTTACCGGGCTGAAGGTGATTGGCACCGCGTCCCGCGCGCAAACCCAGGAATGGGTCCGCGGCCTCGGTGCCGACCTGGTGGTCGACCACAGCCGCCCCTTGAGCGAAGTACTAAAGGAAGCAGGCCAGCCCCAGGTGACCCACGTCGCCAGCCTGACCCAGACCGACCAGCACCTGGACCAACTGGTCGAAGCCCTTGCCCCCCAGGGCAAACTGGCGCTGATCGACGATCCCAAGGCGCTGGACGTGACCAAGCTCAAGCGCAAGAGCCTGTCGTTGCATTGGGAATTCATGTACACCCGCTCGCTGTTCGAAACGGCTGACATGCTTGAACAGCACAAACTGCTCAACCGGGTGGCCGCGCTGATCGACGCCGGTACACTGAAGACCACAGTGGGCGAGCATTTCGGCACCATCAACGCCGAGAACCTGCGCCGGGCCCACGCCTTGCTGGAAAGCGGCCAGTCCAAGGGCAAGATTGTGCTTGAAGGCTTCTGACCGTACATCAACCCCGCTGAGCTCTGTAGGAGCTGTCGAGCGGAGCGAGGCTGCGATCTTTCCCCTGACACTTGTGTCTCAAGCGAAAGATCAAAAGATCGCAGGCTTCGCCAGCTCCTACAGAACCAGCGGGAACAAACTCCCTCGCCATTATCCGGCGACTAACCGTCAGTCCGAGAATTGACCGTTGTCACAATTGCGATCGTATTCGGGTCTACACTCGAGGCCTTTGCAACGTAATCTTTTCGTGAGGAGGTCAGCAATGAAGATCCTGATAAAAGAAGTGGCAAAATCCCAATGGCAAGTGCGTCTTGACCAGCACGTCGTCACCTTCCGTACCGAGGCCGAAGCCCAGGCTTTCGCCACAACCTTGCAAGCGCGAATCCACGCGCCCCATCGTTTCCCCGAACAGCAGCAGCGCGCGGCCGGCTGAGTCAGCCCTCGCGACCGGCCTGGGCCAATGCCCGGGCATTTTGCAAGCGACGAGTCAGCATCGCTGCGCTCACCACCAACAGCCCGCAAAGGCTGATGACCAGCGCCATTGGCACTGCTGTGCCGTCATGTAACGCCGCCACCAACGCGGCCGCCCCGGCGGCTACTGAAAACTGCAGGCATCCCAGCATCGCCGACGCGCTGCCGGCGCGGGCACCCTGCCCGTTCATCGCACAGGCCGACGCATTGGGCAGGATGCAACCCAGGCTGGCAATGCAGATGAACAGCGGAAGCAGCAGCGGCCACAACCGTTCCGGCTGCAGTGCACAGACCGCCAATAGGCACAGCCCGGCGAGCAGGTAGACCCAGACTGCACGGCTCAGCAGGAACGCCGGGCCGCGCTTGGACAGCAGCCGGGCGTTGACCTGGGCGACCAGGATGAAGCCTGCCGCGTTGGTCCCGAAGAGCCAGCCGAAGTGTTCGGCCGGTACGCCGTAGAGCTTGATAAACACAAAGGGCGAGCCGGCGATGTAGGCGAACATCCCGGCGATGGCGATGCCCCCCGTCAGGGCATGCCCGAGGTAAACCGCGTCGGTCAACAACCGGCCGTACTGGCGCAAGGCGCCCGACAAGGGTTGCCGAGGGACATGATCCGGCAGGCTTTCCGGCAGCCACAGGGCCACGGCCGTCGACGCCAATGCGCTGAACACGGTCAGGGCAATGAAAATTGACTGCCAGCCATGCAGGTTCACCAACAGCCCACCGAGCATCGGCGCGAGAATCGGCGCCAGGCCCATCACCAGCATCAACTGCGAAAACACCTTGGCCGACCCCACCGCGTCGCATTTGTCGCTGACCACCGCCCGGGAAATCACCATTCCGGCGCATCCGCCCAGGGCCTGGACGAAGCGGGCACCGATCAGCCATTCGAGGCTCGGTGCGTAGGCGCAGGCCAGGGACGCCAAAGTGAACAAGCCGACGCCCGTCAACAACGGAATGCGCCGCCCGAAGCGATCCGCCACCGGCCCATAGGCCAATTGCCCGATGGACAAGCCAAGGAAATAGGCCGCCAGGGTCAACTGGATATGTTTTTCGTCAGTACCGAAGGCGCTGGCCATCGCCGGAAAGGCAGGCAGGTAGAAGTCGATCGCCAAGGGACCGAAAGCGCTCAAGGCGCCAAGAATCAGAATGGTGCGAAGGTTCATCGGGCGTCCAGCTCAGGCGTCGTTCGACAGCCCGACAGTCTAGCCGTGCCGGGCGCTCTTGAACATTCCGATAGGTCGCTAACGATTAAAAAACTTCAGGCAGGGCTCACCTCATAGCCTTCGTCCTTGATGGCCGCGAGCACGGCATCGGTCGCCAACGAGCTCTGGACCCGGACGGTCTTGGCACCCAGGTCGACTTGCACATCCGCCGCCGGATCCTTGGCCTGGACAGCCTGGGTGATGGCCTTGACGCAGTGACCGCAGGACATGCCCTGGACATTGAATGTTTGCATGAGATGACTCCTTGGGATTGAGGTTGCCGCCAGTCTCAAGCTTGCCATCATGGCAAGGTCAAGTTCTGACAAAAACTGCCGGGCTGGCAATCGGCATCGCCCTCAGCCAAGCTGCACACATCAAGGATTTCACACCGGAGGTTCAGCCATGCGCTGGTCAGCGTTCAGCCTGTTTTTCATGCTCGGTTTTTCAGCGGTGGCGCCCCAGGCCTCGGCCGTCGGCGAAGACTATGGCGTGTTGATCATTTCCCGCGAGCGCCTGGAAGTGGCGACCAGTTGCGAAATCGGCATCTACATCCAGGATCAACTCTCGGCCAGGCTGTTCCAGGAGCAGAGCACCTCGTTCAACCTGCCGCCGGGCCAGTTTTCCTTGCGCCTGAAATTGCTGCCGGGACAGGCACCGGGTTGCAACCCGGGCATGCTCGCGCCAGGGTCGCAGAACATCACCCTCAAGGCCGGGGACATCTTGAAGTTCCGCATCGCCATGAATGAACAAGGTATGTACCTCAAGCAGGCTGGGCTGGGTTACTGACACGCCACTCGAACTTGTGGCTGCAAGCCCCTGTGGGAGCCGAGCTTGCTCGCGATGGGGATCTAACATCCACCATGGATGTCGACTGACCTACCGCTACCGCGAGCAAGCTCCCACAGAGGATTGGCGCTTGACCTTGCCAGCATGGCAAGGTTGATCCTGTAGTCATTCACTACAGGGAGCGTGACCGATGTCCGAATCCACCACATTCGATCTACCCATTGCCGGCATGACCTGCGCCAGCTGCGCCGGGCGGGTCGAGCGGGCCTTGAGCAAAGTCGCCGGTGCCAGCGCCGTCAGCGTCAACCTGGCGACGGAACTGGCGCGTGTCCAGGCCCCCGAAGGCAGCCTGCCGGCGTTGAAGCACGCCGTTGAACAGGCAGGCTATAGCGTTCCGGTGCACACACTGGAACTGAACATCGAAGGGATGACCTGTGCTTCCTGTGTCGGCCGGGTCGAACGCGCCTTGGGCAAGGTCGACGGCGTGAACAGCGTCAGCGTCAACCTGGCCAACGAACGGGCCCGCCTCGAACTGCTCGGCCAGGTGGATGCCCAAGCCCTGATTGATGCGGTCAAGCGCGCCGGCTATGACGCCACAGTCTGGCAGACCGAGCAGGTCGCCGACACACAGAGCAACCGTCTGAACCGTGAACGCCTGGCCCTGGTGCTGGCAATTCTGTTGTCAGTGCCGTTGGTGCTGCCCATGCTGCTGCAGCCGTTCGGCGTGCACTGGATGCTCCCGGCCTGGGTGCAGTTCGCCCTGGCGACGCCGGTGCAGTTCATCTTCGGCGCGCGTTTCTACGTCGCCGCCTTCAAGGCCGTGCGGGCCGGTGCCGGGAACATGGACCTGCTGGTGGCCCTGGGCACCAGCGCTGGCTACGGTTTGAGCCTCTATGAATGGGCGATCGCCCGTCCCGGTAGCATGCCGCACCTGTATTTCGAGGCCTCGGCCGTCGTGATCGCCCTGGTGTTGCTCGGTAAATACCTGGAAAGCCGCGCCAAGCGCCAGACCGCCAGTGCCATCCGCGCCCTCGAAGCCTTGCGCCCGGAACGGGCGATCCAAGTGATCGATGGCCAGGAGCGGGACGTTGCCATCAGCGCCCTGCGCTTGAATGACTTGGTGCTGGTCAAGCCCGGCGAGCGCTTCCCGGTAGACGGCGAAGTGCTGGAAGGCCAGAGCCACGCCGACGAAGCGCTGATCAGCGGTGAAAGCCTGCCGGTGCCCAAGCAGCCCGGCGACAAGGTCACGGGCGGCGCCATCAATGGCGAAGGCCGGTTGCTGGTCCGCACGCAAGCCCTGGGCACCGAAACCGTCCTGGCGCGCATCATCCGCCTGGTGGAAGACGCCCAGGCCGCCAAGGCGCCGATCCAGAAACTGGTGGATAAAGTCAGCCAGGTCTTCGTACCGGTGGTGCTGGTGCTGGCCCTGGCGACGTTGATCGGCTGGTGGCTGTACGGTGCGCCACTGGAAACCGCGCTGATCAACGCCGTCGCCGTGCTGGTGATCGCCTGCCCCTGCGCCCTGGGCCTGGCAACGCCCACGGCGATCATGGCTGGCACCGGCGTGGCGGCGCGCCACGGGATTCTGATCAAGGATGCCGAGGCCCTGGAACGCGCCCATGAAGTCACGACCGTGGTGTTCGACAAGACCGGCACCCTGACCTCCGGCACGCCGCGCATCGCCCACTTGACCGCCCTGGACGGCGATGACGACGCGTTGCTGAAAATGGCCGGCGCGCTGCAACGCGGCAGCGAACACCCGCTCGCCAAAGCCGTGCTGGACGCCTGCGCCGAGCGCGGCCTGGATGTGCCAGATGTCAGCGACAGCCAGTCCCTGGCCGGGCGCGGCATTGCCGGCAACCTCGCTGGGCACCGCCTGGCCCTGGGCAATCGGCGTCTGCTGGACGAATTGGGCCTGAACCCCGGCTCGCTGGCCGAATCCGCACAGGCGTGGGAAACCGAAGGCCGTACGTTGTCCTGGCTGCTTGAACAAGGCGCGACGCCACGGGTACTGGGCCTGTTCGCCTTCGGTGACACCCTCAAGCCCGGCGCTCTCGCCGCCGTCCAGGCCTTGAATGAACAGCACATCGCCAGCCATCTGCTCACCGGCGACAACCAAGGCAGCGCCCGGGTGGTAGCCCAGGCGCTGAAGATTTCCAATGTCCATGCCGAGGTATTGCCAGCGGATAAATCCGCCATCGTCCAGCAACTGAAGCGCCACTCGGTGGTGGCGATGGTGGGCGACGGCATCAACGACGCCCCAGCCTTGGCCGCCGCCGACATTGGCATTGCCATGGGCGGTGGCACCGATGTGGCGATGCATGCCGCAGGCATCACCCTCATGCGTGGCGATCCGCGACTGGTGCCGGCGGCCTTGGACATCAGCCGCAAGACCTACGCCAAGATCCGTCAGAACCTGTTCTGGGCGTTCGTCTATAACTTGATCGGCATCCCCCTGGCGGCGTTCGGCTTGCTCAACCCGGTGCTGGCCGGCGCGGCCATGGCCCTGTCGAGCGTCAGCGTGGTCAGCAATGCGTTACTGTTGAAGTTCTGGACACCCAAGCAGTTGGAGGACAAGCGATGAACATCGGCCAAGCGGCCCGCCAGAGCGGCCTGAGCGCGAAGATGATCCGCTATTACGAGTCCATCGGCCTGCTCAAGGCCGCCCATCGCACCGACAGCGGCTACCGGATCTACGGCGCCGATGACCTGCACACCCTGGCGTTCATCAAGCGCTCCCGCGACTTGGGGTTTTCCCTGGAAGAGGTCGGCAAATTGCTCACGCTCTGGCAAGACCGCCAACGGGCCAGCGCCGACGTCAAGGCCCTGGCCCGGCAACACATCGATGAGCTGAACCAGAAAATCCGCGAACTGGCCGAACTGCGCGACACCTTGCAAGACCTGGTCGAGCACTGTCACGGCGACCACCGTCCGGATTGCCCGATCCTCAAGGAACTGGCGTCGGGGTGCTGCAAGAGTTGATGCCCACAAAGACCCGCTGTGAACAGCCGAAGCAAACCGGTGGGAGCGAGCTTGCTCGCGATGACGGCGGCACATTCAACATCGATGCAAGCGGCCCTACCGTTATCGCGAGCAAGCTCGCTCCCACAGGAGGCCTGCGGTGGATAGTAGATTTTGCAGTGCCCACAAAAAACCCGGCCATTGGCCGGGTTTCCGTTCAGCGGATCATTGCATCCACGGCGGCGGTGGTTCTTCGGTCTTGCCGGGTGGGGCATCGTCGGCGGCACGGACGGCCTGACGGCGTTCCTCATCCAGGCGGGCGGCCTCGATTTCACGCATGATCCCACCGACATCCGCCAGTTCTTCCGGCTCGTCGAACTCGCCAGTCAGCACGCTGGCGGGGTGCAGGGTGCCAGCTTCGTACAGCGCCCACATTTCCTTCGCGTACTTGGTGCGCTTGAGTTCCGGGGCAAACCGGCCGAAGTAGGACGCCATGTTGCCCACGTCCCGCTCCAGCATGCTGAAGGCATGGTTGTTACCCGCGGCATCCACGGCTTGCGGCAGGTCGATGATCACTGGCCCCGTCGGCGTCAGCAGCACGTTGAACTCCGACAGGTCACCGTGCACCAGACCGGTACACAGCATCAACACGATCTGGGAAATCAGAAAGGCGTGATATTCACGGGCCTGGTCCGGCTCCAGCACCACATCGTTCAGGCGCGGCGCCGCATCGCCGTACTCGTCGGCCACCAGCTCCATCAGCAGCACGCCTTCAAGGAAGTCGTACGGCTTGGGTACGCGCACACCCGCGCTTGCCAGGCGGAACAGTGCCGCCACTTCAGCATTCTGCCAGGCGTCCTCGGTTTCCTTGCGCCCGAACTTCGAGCCCTTGGCCATGGCCCGGGCCTGACGGCTGTTGCGCACCTTACGGCCTTCCTGATACTCGGCCGCCTGACGAAAACTTCGCTTGTTCGCCTCCTTGTAGACCTTCGCGCAACGTAGCTCGTTGCCGCAGCGCACCACATAAACAGCTGCTTCTTTACCACTCATGAGTGGGCGCAGCACCTCGTCGACCAGACCGTCCTCGATCAGGGGTTCAATGCGTTTTGGAGTCTTCATCAGCTTTTATTGTGGGTCCTTTATTACCAAACACGCGAATGACAGTCGTTATACGGCAATCCTTCCTCCACGGGGAGGGGTTGCCGACCTATGAACCTGTGATGCACACAATGTGCCGGATCAATCGACGGCGCCGAATCATAGCCGAGACCAGACCTGGCGTTGGCAATTGAATATCCAGGTATTTTGCGACAAGAGCTGACAGGCATCTCTACCGACAACTCAATGCTTGAACAACTCCCCCGGCGTATATCCGAACATCCCCTTGAACGCGGCAATGAATGCGGACGTTGAATCATACCCACACGACAACGCGGCGCTGGTGACGCTGTCCCCTTTCTCCAACGAGCCCAGGGACGACAACAAGCGCATGCGCTGGCGCCAGGCACGAAAGCTCAGGCCGGTCTCACGCTGGAACAGACGCATCAGGGTTTTTTCCGACGTGCCCAGACGTTCAGACCAGGCTTGCAAGGTGACGTTCTGTTCAGGCTGCTCGATCAATTCATTACACAGCGCCAGCAAGCGGACATGTCGCGGCAGCGGCAGGGAAAACCCCACTTCCGGCAACGTCGCCAACTGGTCCAGCAGTACCTGCACCAGCCGTTCTTCCTGGGTATCGCCTTGGGGATAATCGACCGGCAACTGACAGAACACCTTGATCAGCTCACGGGCCAGTGGCGTGACTTCCAGCACCCGACAGCGCTCATCGGCCCAGGGGCAGGCGTGACGATGGACATACAGGCTGCGCATTTCCGCCCGGGTGGAGGTCACCACCTGATGTTCCAGGTCGGCCGGGATCCAGATGCCCCGTTGTGGCGGGGCGAAGAAACTGCCGGCGGCGGTGTGTACGCCGAGAACCCCGCTGATGGCGTAGGAAAACTGCACCCAGTCATGACGATGGGCTTGCGTCCAGGAACCGGCACTCAAGCTTTCCACACGGGCGTACAGCGGCCTCGGCAATTGCGCCAGGTCGGGGATACGTCGTTCCAGCTGCTGGTGTCCGTTAGGCGGCATTGATTGGCCTTATGTCGCAAGACGACTGAATAGGGGCGACGTTAGGCTAAGTCGACTTTTCTTACAACATGCGGTGCCCTATGCATATCTTCAGACACCTCAAACGCATGGTGACCGACTGGTTCCTGTGCGGCATGGTGCTCGCCACGCTGCTGGCGTACTTCTTTCCCACCTTTGGTGCCACGGGCGGTGCCATGCATGCCGAATGGGTGGTCAACATCGGCATCTTCGTGGTGTTCTTCCTGCACGGGGTCAACCTGTCCGGCGAGCAGATACGCCATGGCCTGAAGAACATCCGGCTGCACGTGATGGTGCAGGCTTTCACCTTTGGCGTATTTCCTTTGCTCTGGCTGCTCAGCAACTGGCTGCTGGGCAGCCATGTGCCGGCGCTGCTGATGCTGGGGTTCTTCTACCTGTGCGCCCTGCCCTCGACGATTTCTTCCTCGGTGGCCCTGACTGGCAGTGCGAAAGGTAACGTGCCGGCGGCGATTCTCAACGCGAGCCTGTCCAGCGTGCTGGGCATTTTCCTGACACCGTTGCTGGTCAGTTTCGTGGTCGGCAGCGGCGCCGGTGGCATCGACCTGGGTTCAACCTTGCTCGACCTGTGCATGATGTTGCTGCTGCCGTTGGTGCTGGGGCAGTTCCTGCGGCGTTGGCTGGCCGGTTTTTTCGGTCGGTACAAACGCTACACCAGCGTCATCGACAAGCTGGTGATCCTGCTGCTGGTCTACGCGGCCTTCTGCAACTCGATGGTGTCCGGCATCTGGCGCCAGCAAGGCAACGGCGTTTTGCTCAGCGCAGTGGTGGGCAGTGCCGTGCTGCTGGCAATCATCCTGTGGGCGACCACCCGCACCGCCCGCGCCCTGAAATTCAACAGCGCCGATGAAGTCGCCGCGGTGTTCTGCGCCAGCAAGAAATCCCTCGCCGCCGGGGTACCGATGGCGGCGTTGATTTTCGGCAACCATCCCGGCCTGGGGCTGATTCTGTTGCCGATCATGATCTACCACCCGCTGCAGTTGATCGTCTGCTCGATCCTGGCCGAGCGCTACGCCAGCCAGCACAAGGCACTAGCCTCCCGCCAGGAGGGCACCCTCGTCAACGTTCGATAATCGCCGTCACACCCTGGCCGGCGGCGGCGCAGATGGAAATCAAACCGCGACCTCGCCCGGCGGCATCCAGCAACTTGGCGAGGTTGGCGACAATGCGCCCGCCCGTGGCGGCAAACGGATGCCCGGCGGCCAGGGAACTGCCCTTCACGTTCAACCGACTGCGATCGATGGACCCCAGCGGTGCGTCTAGGCCCAGACGGGCCTTGCAATAGTCCGGGTCTTCCCAGGCCTTCAGCGTGCACAACACTTGGGCGGCGAACGCTTCGTGGATCTCGAAATAATCGAAGTCCTGCAAGCTCAGGCCGTTGCGCACCAGCAATCGCGGCACGGCGTAGACCGGGGCCATCAGCAGCCCTTCGGCGCCATTGACGAAATCCACCGCCGCCGTTTCTCCGTCGCGCAAATACGCCAGGATCGGCAGGCCCCGGGCCTTGGCCCACTCTTCGCTGCCCAGCAGTACCAACGAGGCGCCGTCGGTCAGTGGCGTGGAGTTGCCCGCCGTCAGCGTGCCCTTGGCACTTTTTTCGAAGGCCGGCTTGAGGGAGGCGAGTTTCTCCAGGGTCAGGTCCGGGCGCAGGTTGTTGTCCCGGGTCAGGCCGAGAAACGGTGTCATCAAGTCGTTCTGCCAACCTTCGGCGTAGGACGCGGCCATTTTCTGATGGCTTTCCAGGGCCAACTGGTCTTGGGCCTCCCGGGGAATCTGCCAGGTCTGGGCCATCAATTCGCAGTGCTCGCCCATGCTCAGGCCGGTACGTGGCTCGTTGATGCGCGGCAAGTCCGGCATCAGGTGCTGGGGGCGCAATTGCAGGAATATTTTGATTTTTTCAGCGGTGGTCTTGGCGCGATTGGCTTGCAGCAAGATCCTGCGCAACCCTTCATTGACCCCAATTGGCGCATCCGACGTGGTGTCGACGCCGCCGGCAATGGCGCTGTCGATCTGGCCCAGGGCGATCTTGTTGGCCACCAGCAACACCGTTTCCAGCCCGGTGCCACAGGCCTGTTGGACGTCATAGGCCGGCGTGGTGGGCGACAGCCGCGAACCTAGCACGCATTCACGGGTCAGGTTCATGTCCCGGGAAAACTTGAGCACGGCGCCGGCGGCCACTTCACCGATGTGCAGGCCATGCAGGTTGTAGCGCTCGATCAGCCCCTCGAGGGCAGCTGTCAACATCGCCTGGTTGCTGGCGGTGGCATAGGGCCCGTTGGAGCGAGCGAAGGGAATGCGGTTACCACCGATGATCGCGACGCGGCGTAGTTGTGTCATGGAGAACTCCCCTGTAGGTCTGATGCACTAAGAAAACTCAACCACCCCCTGTGGGAGCCGAGCTTGCTCGCGATGAACGATGATGCGATCGCCCTGAAAAAACCGCAGTGCCTGCATCGCGAGCAAGCTCGCTCCCACAGGAATGCGGTGCCCTGGACAAAGCGCTCCCGCTCAAGCTTAGGCTTTATCTCGCCGATCGAACGACTGATCGCCAATCATGGTCCACACTTGGAACCTCATCAGCCGGAGTGTGTTCCATGTCTGACCGTTATATCGACTTCGCCAATTCGCCCATTGGTCGACGCATGGTCGGGTCCCTCGGCCTGCCATCGCCGGTACGCCTGGAGCGCTGGCAGGCCGGGCGGCTGCGGCCGATCGAAGGCGCACTGCTGCTGGGCGGCGGGCCGTTGACCGAACAGGTCGGCACGTTCGCCAAGCGCCTGACCGACACCATTTTTATCTACGGCGGCGAACCGACCGTGGCCACCGAGTGGATCCCCGGCCATGGCCCGAAAATCAAGGCAGTGGTGTACGACGCCAGCCATCTGGTGCAGGCCGACCAGCTCAAGCAACTGCGGGAGTTTTTCCAGCCGCTGATGAAGAATCTCGACCACAGCGCCCATGTCGTCATCCTGGGGCGCGCGCCGCAAAGCCTTGGCGATCCGTTCGCCGCCAGTGCCCAGCGGGCGTTGGAAGGTTTCAGCCGTTCCCTGGCCAAAGAGCTGCGCCACGGCGGGACGCTGCAACTGCTGTATGTCGGCGACGGTGCCGAAGCCCAGTTGGAAGGTGCGCTGCGGTTTTTCCTGTCGCCCAAGAGTGCCTTCATTTCCGGGCAGGTCATTTGCCTCGACGCCTGTGGCACCCAGGTCCAGGACTGGACCCGACCGCTCACGGGGCTCAAGGCGCTGGTCACTGGCGCGGCCCGCGGGATCGGCGCCTCCATCGCCGAAACCCTGGCCCGCGATGGCGCCGACGTGATCCTGCTGGACGTCCCCCAGGCCAAGACCGACCTCGACGCCCTGGCGGCACGCTTGAGCGGGCGCAGCGTCACGCTGGATATCTGCGCCGAAGATGCCGCCGCCCAGTTGATCGAGCACCTGCCCGACGGCGTCGACATCGTGGTGCACAACGCCGGCATCACCCGGGACAAGACCCTCGCCAACATGACTCCGGAATTCTGGGACGCCGTATTGGCCGTCAACCTCAACGCCCCGCAAGTGCTGACCAAGGCCCTGCTCGACAGCGGCACCCTGCACGACAATGGCCGGGTCGTTCTGCTGGCCTCCATCAGCGGCATTGCCGGCAACCGTGGGCAGACCAACTATGCGGCGAGCAAGGCCGGGCTGATTGGCCTGGCCCAGGCCTGGGCGCCGCTGCTGCAACCCCGGGGCATCAGCATCAACGCCGTGGCGCCGGGGTTCATTGAAACCCGCATGACCGCCGAAATCCCCTTCGCCTTGCGCGAGGCCGGGCGGCGGATGAGTTCCCTCGGCCAGGGCGGCCTGCCTCAAGATGTCGCCGAAGCCGTGGCCTGGCTCGCGCAGCCGGGCACGGGCGCCGTGACCGGGCAGGCCCTGCGGGTATGCGGGCAAAGCCTTTTGGGAGCATGACCATGACGATCCAATGGCATGAGGTCAGCAGCCCGCCATCCATGTCCGGGCTCTATTCAAAAGCGGCAACGCGACGCAAAGTCACCGGAACGACCTTGCCCGAGGAAGGCCTGCGCCAGGTGCTTCAGGTCGACCCGCAACGGCTGGCGGCCTATCGCAAAGTATGCGGTTTCGTCGATAACGGACTGCTGCCACCGACTTATCCCCACGTCCTGGCGTTTGCCCTGCAGATGCAATTGCTCACGGGACGGGACTTTCCCTTTCCGCTGCTGGGCCTGATCCACCTGAGCAACCGCATTCGCGTATTGCGGCCCATGGGCGGGGTCGGCCAGGTGCGGGCCAGCGTCCATGTGGAGAACCTGCAAGCCCACCCCAAAGGCGCGGTATTCGACCTGGTGACCCGCCTCGATGATCAGTTGGGGCCATTGTGGGAGGCCCGCAGCCAAATGCTGTGCAAAGGCGTCCAGCTTGACGGCGCGCTCGTGGACGAATCCCCTCAGGCCAGCCTGCCATTGATTGAAGCCGCGCATTGGACCGCACCGGCTGATATCGGCCGGCAATACGCCAAGGTTTCCGGCGACTACAACCCGATTCACCTGAGCGGCATCAGCGCCAGGCTGTTCGGCTTCCCCACCGCCATCGCTCATGGCCTGTGGAACAAGGCCAGGACCCTGGCGGCGCTGGATGACCACCTGCCCGAAGCCAACATCGAGATCGAGGTGACCTTCAAGAAACCGGTGCGCCTACCCAGCGAAGTGACCCTGCTGTCCAGCGCGGCAGGCTCCAGTGGGCAACTGCAACTGGTGGGGACCGGGGCGCTGATGCACATGGTGGGAGAGTGGCGACCGGTGACCTGAGCAGGCCCCCTGTGGGAGCGAGCTTGCTCGGGATGGCGGTGGATCAGCTTGCATCCATCTTGAATTCGCCGTGGTCAGCGCGGCGGGTAGTTGGACAGAATCCGCGCCACCGTCTCGCGCACAGCCGTGTTGCGGTCGGCCGGGTTGGGGGAGTTGCTGAGCAGTTGTTCATCACTGCCACGCCACACCAGCTTGCCGTCCTTGCCGTCGAGCAGGTCGATCTGCACGGTGGCGACTCTGTAGCTGATGTTGCGGGTTTCGTTGTACATCGGCCCACCCCAGTAGCCATTCCACGGTCCCCCCCAACCGCCGCCGTAGTTAGTGGTGACCTGCTGCTGGCGGTCCTCGACGATCAAATAGGCCTGGACCAGCACATCGCCGCGCCCGCCCGCCGCAGCGGGGCGCAAGCCGCGCTGGTCGAGTTGATCGGCCACCGCCTGGCGGATCCGCTGTTCGGTCAGGTCGCTCTTGATGCGTGGGTCATCGGGACGATATTGCAGCGCCGGGTCTTTCCAGCTCCAACTGCGATACGCCGCAAAGTCACGGCTGGTGTCGAAGTCATGGGTGACTTGGTTAGAGGCACAGGCGCCCAGCAACAGGGTGAAGGCCAATAGAGCAAGACGGCGAAACATGATTTTTCTCCGTTGCGTAATCAACTTGGAGGATACGCCGACATGGCTTTTTCCACGGCATCGCGAATGGCATCGGTGCGTTCGCTCTGGCTGCCCCGCTGGCCCGTCTCGGCGCTGGCGCTCCACACCGGTTGACCGGTGCGAGCATCGAACAGGTCAACCCGCACCACCACGACTTGCTCCTGATACGTGCGCACCATCGGCACCGGATGGTACACGCCATAACCCGGACCGTAGCGGTCATAACGGTTATAGCCGCCGTAATAGCCGGCATCATAATCATCCCGGACCTGGCGCACGCGGGTCTCCAGGCGCAGGTCGGCGCTGACGAACAGGTCGGCGGACCGGTTGTCATGCAGCGGCCGCAGGCCACGCTGGTCGAGGGCATTGCTCACCGCTTCGGCCACCTGGGCCGAATCCGCCCAGGCAGTGCCCGGCGGCAGGCGCCCGTCGCGCCAGGCCCAGCTACGATAGCGCCCGTAATCACGGGGCGGCGCAGGATAGGCGCTGCGGTCGAACACCGTGGCGGCCTCCGGTGGCGCCGGCGGCAACGGATTGGAGGTGGCGACATAGGGGTTGCTGCCCTGGCAGGCCACCAGCCCCAGGCACAGCACCAACAACCCTGAACGACCTTTCATTTCACACTCCGATTGCACTTGCGGATCAGAGGGGACGGCAGATCCAGTGCAGATAACGTCCCAACCCGGCAAACGCCGGATGGCGACGGTGGGCCAGTTCCATTTCCAGTAACTGCGCAAGTTCCACGCGGCCCTGGAACTCTATCGGCATGTAGTCATGGAAAACCCGCACGCCACTCTGGCTTTCGACCTGCCACAGGCCTTCAAGTTGCGCCGCCAAATCTCGCGGATCAAGGGGTTGTTGCGGGGTCAGGCTCTGTTTTTCGCCGGCCATGTCATTTTTGCGCAACTTGCGGAAATGCCCCTTGAGCAGATTGCGATAGACCAGCGCGTCGCGGTTGTAGAACGCCAGGGACAGCCAACCGCCAGGCACCGTCAGTTGATGCAGCACCGGCAGGATCGCGTGGGGCTCGGCCAGCCACTCCAGCACCGCGTGACACAGCACCAAATCATAAGGTTCGGTCAGTTGGCCGAGCAGGTCCTGCCACGGTGCCTGGATGAACGTGGCCTGTTGACCGGCCTCGGCAAAGCGCTGGCGGGCGCCTTCGAGCATAGGCTCGGCCGGCTCGGCCAGAGTCACTTGGTGGCCGCGCTCGGCCAGCCACAACGACATGTGGCCCAGGCCTGCGCCGATGTCCAGTACACGCAACGGACGCTGCGGCAAGGTTTCCAGCAGATCGGCCTGAAGCACCGCCAAGCGGATCGCCCCCTTGGCCCCGCCGTAGATTTTTTCCGCGAAACGCGTGGCGAGCTGATCGAAATGACGGTCGCTCATTGGCCGAACCGCCGTTCGCTGTCGGCCAGTTTGTTGCGCACCACGGCGTCCATGTCCAGGCCCAGCTCGCTGCAAAGCAACAACAGGTACAACACGATGTCACCGACTTCCTGCCCGGCGTGGGCCAGTTTTTCCGCCGGCAACTGGCGCGACTGGTCCTCGGTCAGCCACTGGAAAATCTCCACCAGTTCGGCCATTTCCACACTGGCGGCCATGGCGAGGTTTTTCGGGCTGTGGAATTGCCGCCAATCGTTATGGTCACGAATGGCATGCAGGCGTGCGGTCAGTTCAACAAGGTTCATCGGGTTCTCCTGAATGCGCATAGCTTCAGGGGGATGACCGGGGAAGGCAATAGTCTCGGTGCGAAGCGACGGTTTGCCCCATAATCGAACCAACTCGGCCGCAACAGCTCCTACAATCAGGAGCCAACGGCTCAGCTCGGATTCCCCCCATCAGGATGCACATATGCAGGTAGAAAGCTTTTTCGAATGGCTCGGCCAAGCGCTCGGTTCGGTAATCCGTTTCATCGTCGACCTGCTCAGCGGCCTCTTCAACACCCTGGCCAACGCCGGCGGCAACTTCGTCGATGGGCTGTCACGTACCTTGGGCATGGACACTTCGATCATCAGCATCATCGCGCTGATCCTCGGGCTGATGCTGCTGTATTCGGCCATCCGCGCCTTCATGCGGGCCTCGATCGTCATGGGCATCATCTGGCTGGTGCTGGGGTTGTGGTTGTTGAGTTGGATCATTCACTAAAGCACCCAGCGATCCCAAGCCGAACGCAACCTTGTGGCGAGGGGATTTATCCCCTCGCCACAAGGAGTCCGAATCCCCTAGGGAACGATCCTCCCTAGAACCCGCTACAATCGCGCTCCATCAAGGAGCCCGCATGTCCAACCTGATCACCGACTGGCGCGACCGCCTGACCCATCGCCGGGTCTGGGCACTGGCTGCGCCGATGATTCTCTCGAACATCTCCGTGCCGCTGGTGGCGTTGGTGGACAGCACCGTCATTGGCCATTTGCCCCATGCCCATCAGTTGGGCGCCGTGGCGGTCGGGGCGAGTTTGTATACGGTGTTGGCGTGGGCTATGGGTTTCTTGCGCCTGGGCACCACCGGGTTCGCCGCCCAGGCCGCCGGGCGGGGTGACGGGGCGGCGTTGCGACAAGTGTTGTGGCAAGGACTGCTGTTGGCGATGGGGCTGGCGCTGCTGCTCGGTGCCGTCGGCGTGCCGTTGAGCGACGTGGCGTTGCATTTCATGCAGCCGTCCGCCGAGCTCAACCAGTTGACCCGCGACTTCTTCCACACCCGACTCTTCGGCTTGCCGGCGGCGCTGGCCAGCTATGCGCTGGTGGGCTGGTTCCTCGGGGCCCAGAATGCCAGGGCGCCGTTGGCGATCCTGTTGGTGACCAATCTGGTCAACATCGCCCTGAATCTTTGGTTCGTGATCGGCCTGGACTGGGGCGTGAGCGGTTCGGCCCGAGCGTCGGTGATTGCCGAGTGGACCGGAGCGCTGGTCGGCCTGGCCCTGGCTCGCAAGACACTGCGGGCCTGGCCCGGACAGATTGCCTGGGCGGCCCTGGGCGTGTGGCAGAACTGGCGTCCGCTGCTGGCGGTGAACCGGGACATCTTCATTCGCAGCCTGGCACTGCAAGCGGTGTTTTTCCTGATCACGGTGCAAGGCGCACGCCTGGGGGACGCCACCGTGGCAGCCAATGCCTTGCTGCTCAACGGCCTGCTGCTGACCGCCCATGCCCTGGACGGCCTGGCCCACGCCGTGGAAGCCCTGTGCGGCCATGCCATTGGCGCCCGCGACCGCCTGGCCCTGCGCCGCTCGCTGGTGGTGGCCGGCGGTTGGTCACTGATTGCAAGCCTCGGCTTTGCCCTGCTGTTCCTGCTCGCCGGCCACTTGTTCATCGACATGCAAACCGATATCCCCGACGTGCGCGCCACCGCTTACGACTACCTGCCCTACCTGGCGACCTTGCCGCTGATCGCGGTCTGGAGCTACTTGCTCGACGGCCTGTTCATCGGTGCCACCCGCGCCCGGGAAATGCGCAATGGCATGGTCTTGACCCTCCTGCTCGTGTCGCCCATCGCCTGGATGCTGCTGGGCTTGGGCAACCATGGACTGTGGATCACCTTCCTGCTGTTCATGGCCCTGCGCAGCCTGACCCTCGGTGCGTTTGCCTGGCACTTGCAGCGGCGCGACCGTTGGCTCGGCGCGCCGCCCTCATAACCGTCAATCCTGGCGACCCTGCCACCGCCGTCGCAGGTGATCGAGCCGCTCGCGCTGCGAACCACCCTCCGGCCCCGGGACGGGCCGGGCATCGGGGTATTGCAGGCGCAGCCACAGCCAGTCATCGAGCACCGCCCGCTCGGTGAATCCCAACGCCAGCCCCTGCTGCAAATCCTCCCAGAGCCGACGGTAATCACGCCCGGTGGAGCGACACCATTGCCACGCGTGGCGCTCCAACAGGCATCGTTGCAACTGGCCCTGCTGTCGGTCGCTGAGGCCGTGCTCTTTCTCCAACGCCGCCACCGGCAGTCCCGGGTTGGACAGTTGCTGCCAGCCCTGGCTACCGATCGCCCGGTCGGCCCACGTGCCACCGAACCAGCGCGCCAGGCTGATCGGGCCCAGCCAGCAGCTGAGCTCATGGGAATCGCAACCGTCGAAGAAATAGCTGGCGGTGTGCGGATTGTAGTAATTCAACAGGGCTTTGTGATGCAGGCCCAGTGTCACCGTCAGCATGCGCCGCAGATGCGTGAGCAATTGCACGACGGGCTTTGGGCTGGCCAACAACAACCCCGGCCAGGCGCGCGGGTCCAGGTGACAAAGGCTGACCAGCGCGGGTGATTGGCGCAGATCCACCAACAGCGGGCCGTGCTCGCGCAGCCCATGCAACTCGGTGCCTTCGAATAGGGCAAAACGCCGGGCCTCGGCGAACTGCGCATGCACCAGCCGTACCGCCTCAGGCGCACTCGGTGCGTCCAGCAGCAACCACTGCGGCGTTGATCCAGGCACGGCCGCGCTCATCGAGCAACGCCCGCGCCGCGTCCCATGAGCAGACGGCAGGTGCACAGCGGTTGAGCGCAGGGGCTGAAAGGCCCGCCTTCGGGCAACAGGCACAACAAGACCAGCGGCTCGGCCTCCCGCATCGCCGACAACAGCACCGGATCGACAACCGACCCTCCAAGTGTTTCGCCTGAAGATGACTCATCGGCAACCGCTGCCGAGGCAGGCTCGCCCAGAAATGCACTGATCAGCGGCCGATCCGGATCACCTTCGATAAAGCTCACCAGTACCTCTGTGCCGTCACACAGCGCGGCCGCCCCGCCGGCCGCCAGCTCCGGCGCCAAGGGCAGCCAGCAATGACTGGGGCTGGAACCTTCGCCCTGGTAGACCCAGTCAAACTCCACCGCCACGCGCCCCGCTCCCAGCTCCGGCGGCTCGTCCACCGCCACGACCCAGCCGCGTTGCCGGCTCACCATGCGTGGTTTGGCCGGGACGCTGTCCGGCACGAACAGTACGCCCCGGGGAATGGCCTTGAAATGGTTGCCATACACACCCGCCTGGGCGCGATGCTCGACCTTCGTCAACAGCCAGCGCCGGTTCCAGCCGGCAAACGGATGGTCCGTCAACGTCAACACCTGGCCACTGCGCAGGTTCGTCAGTTCGCTGCGCCCCTGGGCGACCTGCTGCCCCGCCACATCGGTGTGTACGCTGAAGGTCCGCACCGCGGCAGGCGGCCCGTCGTCCACGTAGACCGCCTTACCGGCGGGGGGAAAACTGTGGGGATTGTCGGCGAACACCAGGCAATGCCCGTCCCGCGTGTGTTCGAAATGAAAGTGGATACCCGCCCGGGCGCACACGCGCTGGAGGAACTGCAGGTCCGATTCCCGATACTGGGTACAGAAATCCTGCGGTGGATAATCGCCGCTCAAGTCCAGGCACAGGCGGCGGCCGCTGATGCCATGGGCCTTGAGCACCTGGCGAATGATCTGCGGCACCGAGCGGGCACTGAACACCCGCTGGCTGAAGCGCTGCGCCAGACAAGCCAGCTTCGGCCCGATACGCACCCGGCAACCGGCGCCATGACAGTGTTGGACCCACTCATGGAGCTGCCCATGAATGCCCCGGCCTGGGGGCCCGAAACTCAACCAGACGCTACGGTACAGCAGGCTCGGCAAGTCCAGCTTCGCATCGTGCAACAGGAGCTCCACTTCATAGACGAAGGGTTCGCTAATGGCTTCGCTACCCGTGAAGGCCACCACGTCAACGGGCTCGGGCAGACCGGCTATCTCCAGACGAAATGCTGGCTCGCAAGCTGGATCGGACATCGGCGTTTCTCTACAGGAGGGGCGGCCGGGGATTCTCGCCGACCGCCATGGCCGAGTAGAGGGGCCAAGTACAGGTTAGGAAAGGGACTACACGAAATAAGGACATCACCGATTAAATGCATCGGTGTGAAGAAATAGCCGTGGCGTAAACAAAAATGCCCTCCGGGACTATCCGAAAAAACCCGCGATGTGCGGTGTGTTTTCTGACAGTCCCGGTGGGCATTGAGGGGACGGCTATTGGCGCTATCTCTCCATCAGGACGACAGATACGACGAGCGCGTCAGCCCCAGGCGCAGAGCATCGAGAAACTGGGTGCGCTCGGCGGCGCTGATACGGGCGCTGGCGCATTTGTCGCGGTAGTGAGTCATCAACTCCTCCGGCGACAAGTGCACGTAGCGCAGCATGTCTTCGATGGTGTCGTGGGTTTCGATACCGGCGTGGTACACGCTGCCATCGGCGTTCTGGTAGATGTTCACCGAGTCGGTGTCGCCGAACAGGTTGTGCATGTCACCGAGGATTTCCTGGTAGGCGCCCACCAGGAAGATGCCCAGCAGGTAATCTTCACCCGGATTGAGAGCGTGAACCGGCAGGCTGGTCTCGATGCTCTGTTCGTCGACGTATTGCTTGATCTTGCCGTCGGAATCGCAGGTCAGGTCTTGCAACACGGCGCGGCGCAGCGGCTCTTCGTCCAGGCGATGCAGCGGCAGGATCGGCAGCACCTGGCCGATGGCCCAGGTATCCGGCAGGCTCTGGAACACCGAGAAGTTGCAGATGTATTTGTCGGCCAGCTTGTCATTGAGCTCATCCAGCACCTGGCGGTGCGAGCGCTGACGGGCCTTCAACGAGTTGTGCAGGCGACGGCAGACGGCAAAGTAGCACTGCTCGGCCAAGGCTTTTTCCGCCAGGGTCAGCTTGCCGTCGGCATATTGGGTCGCCACGTCGCTCATGTAGTGCGTGGCGCGCCAGTAGGTCTCGGTGACCATCTCGATATCGGTCGGGCCCAGCAGGTCAACCAGCCATTGCACGGTTTCCGGCAGTTCCTGCTTGTTGTCGATCACCGGCACGTCGTCGTTGTGTTTTTCGACGTCGGTCACCTGCACCACCAGCATCGCGTGGTGGGCGGTCAGCGAGCGACCGCTTTCGGAGAAGATGTGCGGGTGCGGCAAGCTCTGGGCATCGCAGAACTCCTTGAGCATGCCGACCACTACACCGGCGTAATCGTCCATGTCGTAGTTGATCGAACTGGCGTTGCGCGAGTGCGTGCCGTCGTAGTCCACGCCGAGGCCACCACCGACGTCGATGTGATCCACCGGCAGGCCGAGATTGCGCAGCTCACCGTAGTAACGGATCGCTTCCTTGAAGCCGTGCTGGTAGTCCGCCAGGTTGGCGATCTGCGAGCCCATGTGGAAGTGCAACAGGCGAATGCCCTGGTCCAGGCCCGCGGCGCGGAAGCGCTCGACCACCGACAGCAGTTGCGCGGCCGACAAGCCGAACTTGGACTTCTCGCCACCGGTATCGGCCCACTTGCTCGACGCCAGGGACGACAGGCGCACGCGCAGGCCAACCTGTGGCTTGACCTTGAGCACCGCAGCCTCTTCGATCACCAGGCCGACTTCGGACTCTTTCTCGATGACGATGAAGACGTTGTGACCCAGCTTCTGGCCCATCAGCGCCAAGCGGATGAATTCGCGGTCCTTGTAGCCGTTGCAGACGATGGTGCCGCCCTTCGGCGCGAGGGCCAGCACCGCCAACAGCTCCGGCTTGGAACCCGCTTCCAGGCCGATGGAGACGTTCTGGGTGGCGATGATGTTCTCGATCACCGCTTCCTGCTGGTTGACCTTGATCGGGTAGAGCGCGGTGTACTTGCTCTGGTACTCCAGGCGCGCGATGTTGCTGTCGAACGCGCCGGTCAGCTGGCGCACGCGGTCTTGCAGGATGTCGGGAAAGCGCACCAGCAAAGGCAACGAAAGACCGCTCTGACGCAATTGGTCGACTTGCTCGAACAGGTCGATGGGCGAACTGCCGGGACCGTTCGGACGGACTTCGACGCGACCGGCTTCATTGATCGCGAAATACCCGGCCCCCCAATGGCGAATCCCGTAAACGCTGCGGCTGTCCGCAACTGTCCATTGGCTGCCATCGTCTTTGCGTGTGCGTCGTACGGACATCGAAGTCCCCTATAAAGAAGTCAAAATGCACCATCCGGTCGGAGGCTGGGGCAGTCTAGAGAGTGAAAATGACGAATTGCCTGTTAGCAAGGTAGACCCTGCTCCCAGCGATGAGTTTAGAAACCCGTTCAGAACAGGCTCTGTGAAAACCATGCGGGCGACCTCGAACGTCGGTCCGGGTCAAGCCGAGGGTGGTTTTCACAGAAGCTGCTAGCCGCCGGATTTCTTTGCCTTGAAGCCGTGCTTGACCAGTTCCGCCAGCAGCAGCTCGACGTGATCGCCCTGGATCTCGATGATGCCGTCTTTCAACGCACCACCGGTGCCACAACGCTTCTTCAATGTGGTGGCCAGTTCCTTGAGCGCGTCTTCGGCCAACGGCACGCCGGTGATCGTGGTCACCGTCTTGCCGCCGCGACCTTTGCTTTCACGGCGCACACGGGCAATGCCGTCACCGGCAGGGATGGCGGTCTGTTTGCAGATGCAGGCATCCACCGGTTGACGGCAATCAGGGCAATGACGACCGGCGTCGGTAGAAAATACCAGGCCGCCCAGGGCGGCGAAGGATGCGGCTTTTTTGGCCACCGGCAATCCTCTTGGGAGGACAAAGACTGGTCGAGGGGAGAACGTGCCTCGACCGCGAAACCCCACTCAGGCAGGGGCAGCGCTACTGGACCGCAGACGCGGTTCAGCTTGAAAAGTCGCGCAGTGTAACGGCAAAAAGCCGACTTGCTAAGGGCCAATCAGCGCCAATTTATAGCTTCTTTGCGACGTCGCCACCCTGGGCACGCAAATAGCGTTCAAGCGCCGCCAGGGAGTCCGGGCAGTAAGGCATGCGCTGGATTTCATCGAGCACCTGTTCAAGCGGCAGGAAACGCGCTTCGAGGACTTCTTCAGGCTGCAGCACCAGCGGGCCGTCCCAAACCGCAGAGAACGCCGAGCACCACAGGCGACTGCCGGGGTCTTCGAAATAGAAATGGTCGTGGGCGGTCAGTTCCACGCCGCTCACGCCCAGTTCTTCCGCCAGCTCACGGGCGGCCGACTCGGCGTAAGTCTCGTCGGCCTGGACCATGCCGCCCGCCGCCACGTCCCAGAAACCCGGGTAGATGGCCTTGCTCAGGGTGCGCCGGTGAACACACAGTTCACCGGCCGAATTGAACAGCATGATGTAGGTGCCACGCCCGATCAGGCCGCGCTCGCGCAGCTGCGAACGCACCAGGCTGCCGAGCAGGTTGTCGTGCTCGTCGACCCACGCGATCAGCTCGGCATCCGAGGCCGCTCGGTGAGCGGCCTCCCGGGGGCTTTCGCTCATGGATCAGCCCTGGTTCAGCAGTTGCCGCAAGTCGATGACCGCTGCGTTGGCCCGGGAAATGTAGTTGGCCATGACCAGCGAGTGGTTCGCCAAGACGCCGAAGCCGCTGCCGTTGAGGATCATTGGGCTCCAGATCGGCTCCTGGGACGCTTCCAGTTCACGAATGATCTGCCGTACGCTGACCGTGGCGTTCTTTTTCGCCAGCACATCGGCGAAGTCCACTTCGATGGCGCGCAGCAGGTGCGACAGTGCCCAAGCCTGGCCGCGGGCCTCATAGAACACGTTGTCGATCTGCAGCCATGGGGTCTCGACCACCTCTTCGTCCACCTGCGGCACTTGGCCGGGGGCCGGGACTTCGGTTTTCAGCGAGGTGTTGAGCTTGACCCGGCCAACGCTGGCCGACAGGCGCTGGGACAACGAGCCCAGGCGCGTGCCGACGTCCCCCAGCCAGTTGTTCAGGTTGTCGGCGCGGGCGTAGAACAGCGCGCTCTTCTGATTAGGATCGGATAGCCGGGCCTGGTAGCGGCTCAGGGAGTTGATGCCTTCCTGGTATTCGGATTCGCTGGAAGGCAGCACCCAACTGCGGTTGTCGAAATTGAAGCGCGGCTCGGCCTTGGCCAGGTCGGCGTCCTCGGCGGACTGGGACTGGGAACGGGCGAAGTCCTTGCGCAGGGCGCGGCTCAGGTCGCGAACCTGCACCAGCACGCCGTATTCCCAGCTCGGCATGTTGTCCATCCACAGGCCTGGCGGGAAGCGGTCGTTGGAAATGTAGCCGCCTTGCTTGGTCAGCAGGGTCCCGGCCACGGTCTTGAGCGTCTCGACCGTGGTGTAGCCCACCACCATTTGCCGGCCATCCTTCTCGGCTGCGGCCTGGGCGTTCTGCTGCACGGGGAACAACGCGGGCTCCTGGCTCCAGTACCAGCCGAGGGCAATGGTCACCAGCAGGTAAAGGCCGATCAGTGTGGCCAGTGCGCGGCTGAAAAAAAGCCCACCCAGGTAGCTGCGGGTGTCCGATTTCGGCTCGGCGGCACGTTCAGGCGCGCTGCCCGCGCGGTTTTTCCAGTCCAGCATGGCGATGTTCCTTCAATCACTTGAGTTCTCGGTTCGACCACAACCCTACGCCATCGTGCCTGATTTGAAACGCGTTAATGCGGCGCCAATCATGCCGGGCGCGACAGGGCAATCGAACAGCACTATAAAGGAAGCGTTGCCATCGGCCTATGAGACTGTCCAGTCACAAACTGAATTGGGCGACAGGACAGAATATTGACGTATGACACTCATGCGAAGGAAAAGAGGTGCTAGCATAGAGCCACCAGTCGACCTCAGCATGCACCCTAACTAGTAGTCAGGATATGACCGAGCCAGAAGACCCCAGCCGTGAGCGCCTCAAGCACCACTTTGCCCAGCGGGTAATTCATCAGGCTCGCCAGATCCTGGAGATATGGCAGCGCCTGCAACGCAGTGAGTGGTCAAGCACCGACCTGTCGGAGCTCAGCGAAGCCAATCTGCGCTTGCTGCGCTTTGCCGAGCGCTTCGAACAGCCCGAGCATTCCCTTCTGGCCCAAGGCATCAGCCAGTCGCTGCAGGCGGTGGACGCCAATCGCGGGCGCCTGAGCAGCCAACTGATCACCGAAATCAACCGTTTGATGCAGCGCTTGTCTCGCACCGGCCTGCGCCACGGCGACCAGCTCGAACAAACCTTCCTGCCGCCGCTGCGCAAACCCATCTACGTGATGCTGCAGGATCATGACCGCGCCGAACGCCTGGCCAAGCAATTGGAGTTCTTCGGCCTCAGCGCCCAGGCGCTGGACAGTGTCGCGGCCTTTCGGGCCTCGATGGTCGAGCGCCTGCCGGCGGCGATTGTCATGGACGTGGACTTCAGCGGCCCGGGCACCGGCCTGAAACTGGCCGCCGAAGCCCAGGAAGGCCTGGAACAACCGTTGCCGCTGCTGTTCTTCAGCTTGCTGGAAACCGACACCCCGACACGCCTGGCCGCGGTACGCGCCGGCGGGCAGGAATTCCTCACCGGCACCCTTGAAGCCTCGAGCCTGCTGGAAAAGATCGAAGTGCTGACCTGCGTCGCCCAGTACGACCCCTACAAAGTGCTGATCATCGATGACTCCCGCGCCCAGGCCTTGCACACCGAGCGCCTGCTCAACAGCGCCGGCATCATCACCCGCACGCTGATCGAGCCGATCCAGGCCATGGCCGAACTGGCGGATTTCCAGCCCGACCTGATCATCCTCGACATGTACATGCCAGCCTGCACCGGCACGGAACTGGCCAAGGTCATCCGTCACAATGACCGCTATGTCAGCGTGCCGATCATCTACCTGTCCGCCGAAGATGACCTGGACAAACAACTTGACGCCATGAGCGAAGGTGGCGACGACTTCCTGACCAAACCGATCAAACCCCGGCACTTGATCACCACCGTGCGCAACCGTGCCGCCCGGGCGCGCAACCTCAAGGCGCGGATGGTGCGCGACAGCCTCACCGGTCTGTACAACCACACCCATATCCTGCAACTACTCGAGGATTGCAGCTTCCGCGCTCGTCGCGAAGGCAAGCCCCTGAGCTTCGCCATGCTCGATATCGACCACTTCAAACGGGTCAATGACAGCCACGGCCACCCCATGGGCGACCGGGTGATCAAGAGCCTGGCGCTGTTTCTCAAGCAGCGCCTGCGCAAGACCGACTTCATCGGCCGTTACGGCGGCGAAGAGTTCGCCATCGTCATGCCCGACACCGACATCGACGCCGCCTGCAAAGTGCTGGATGAGATTCGCCAGCGCTTTGCCGAAATTCACTATCCGGCCCAGCCCCACGATTTGTGGTGCACCTTCAGTGCTGGCGTGGTGGAAATGAGCGATGATTCCGACAGCCTGATGATGGCCAGCCAGGCGGACGAAGCGCTGTACCGCGCCAAGCACGCCGGACGCAACCGGGTACAGAGCGCCCGGCAATCAAAGCAAAGTGCCACCTTTTCATCGGAATCGACTGATTCGGTCATAAACCTGTAACGCAAACGCAATAACTTCAGGCACTTACGATTCTGCCCTCGGTAGACCCTTGATGCGCCTGAAGCTGCTGACCAATCTCAATACCGTTCTTTTAGTTGCCGTATGCCTCGGCCTCGCGGCCACCTTGTGGTGGTCGCAGATCGCCCTGGAAAGGCCTTACTTGCTGATGGAGCGCTACCTGGGCCTGTCGCGGCAGTTCCAGGGCGAAGTGGCGCGCAACATCGAAGACTACCTGGCCAGCGGCGATGCCTTGCGCCTGAGCGCGGCCACCCAGGCCATGGAGACGCTGCAGAAAGACCTCGACCAGTTTCCCCCGGAGCTGGCCAAGACCCTACGCCCGAGCCTGTCGAACCTCGACGGCTTCAGCAAGACCGATCTGCTGGCCGCCGGTAAACTGGCTGGCGATCCGCAGGCCTTGTTGCTGCAGGCCGAGCGTGAACTGAGCGCCAGTCTCGATCAACTGGCCCAATACGCCAATGGCGCCCCGGCCTACCTGGCCCCGTTGTTTGCCGCTTCGCAGCACCTGGGTCGTTTGTCCCTCACGCGGGACAAACTGGTCAGCAGCGGCCGCAGCGAATTGGCCGCCGATGTCGAACGGGAACTGGCGAGCATCCGTGTCGAGGCCGAACGCCTCGACGGCTTGCCCCTGCTGGGCGTCACCGCCAGCAGCGAATCGGGCAGCGAATCGGGCAGCGATGATTTCGCCGCGCTGATGGGCCTGCAAACCCAGGAAAAAACCACCGCCGAAGATGCTGGCATCGCCCTCAAGCGCGAACTCAACAGCCTGCTCGGTCGTTACCCGGCGGAATTGACCCGCACCCGCGAACTGATCCAGAAACGCACCGAGCTGAGCAATGCCACGCACCTGAAAATCGCCGACGTGCAAACGGCGATCGACACCCTGGAACCGGCGGTACGGGCCCAGCATGGGCAGATCCAGGGGGAGGTTCGCATGATCCAGGGGGTGATGATCGGTCTGATCCTGCTGATCGCGCTGCTCATCGACACCTTGCAGCGGCGCCTGGCCCGCACCTTGACGCATCTGGCTCCAGCCCTGTCGACTTGGGCCGAGGGGGACTTCAGCGGGGACATCCACGTGGGCGCCAGCAACCGCGAAATGCAGGACATCGAGGCGTCGCTCAATCGCCTGCGCGCTTACCTGGTGGACCTGGTGGGCACCATTCGGGTGAACGCCGAACAGGTCGCCGGCAGCAGCCGGACCCTGGCCGAGCTGAGCGGCGAATTGCACAGTGGTGCGCAGGATCAGGCCAGTGATACGGCGCTGATCCGCGATTCCCTCAGCGAACTGGAAGCGACGATCCAGCAAGTGGCCGGCGATGCCTGCCAGGCCGCAGACGCCAACCGCAGCGCCGGGCAAGCGGTGGAGCAAGGGCAGAAAGTCATCGGTCTGAGCCTCACGGGCCTGCATGCGTTGGTGGGGGAAGTGCAAGGCAACGCGCAGATGATCGAACAACTGGCGGAGGAATCGGCCACCATCGGCGGCGTGCTGACGGTGATTCGCTCGATTGCCGACCAGACCAACCTGCTGGCACTCAACGCGGCCATCGAAGCGGCTCGCGCCGGGGAGATGGGCCGGGGCTTCGCGGTGGTGGCCGAGGAAGTCCGCTCCCTGGCCCAGCGCACGGCGGGTGCCACTGCCGAAATCCAGACACTGATCGCCCGCCTGCAACTGGCCGCGCGCCAATCGGTGGACGGCATGCGCGCCCAGGTCGAACATGCCGAAGCGACCGCCAACCAGGCGCAAGCGGCCGACGGCGCGCTGGATGAGATCGTCGGCGCCATCCAGACCATCTCCGACACGGCGGTACGCATCGCCGACGTCACCGCCCAACAAAGCGGCGCCGTCAGCGAAATCCGCGATCACAGCGAGCGGATTCACCAATTGGGCGCAGACAACCTGCTGCGCATCGGCCAGGGCCGGGAACAGGGTGACAATCTCCTGGTGCTGGGCGGGCGTTTGCACACCGCCGTGCAGGCATTTCGGGTTTAGCGCCACAGACTCCATGAATCACTGTGGGAGCGAGCTTGCTCGCGATAGCGGTGGATCAGCTTGCCTCGATGCTGGATGTGCCGGCGTCATCGCGAGCAAGCTCGCTCCCACATCGATTCCAGGCCCCGGGATTTGATGCCGCCCCAGGGGTGCGGTTTGCAACCGCATGACTGGATCAGAGACCTGGGTCACAAATTTCGCGCAAACATCGGTCATCGTGCTGGCTATTGCCGAGAACT
Source organism: Pseudomonas sp. NFACC04-2 (assembly GCF_900119265.1). Taxonomy (NCBI): domain Bacteria; kingdom Pseudomonadati; phylum Pseudomonadota; class Gammaproteobacteria; order Pseudomonadales; family Pseudomonadaceae; genus Pseudomonas; species Pseudomonas sp. NFACC04-2. The sequence goes on along the minus strand of NZ_FPJC01000019.1, from coordinate 61,147 downwards.
GGACAGTCATTAAGGCTTTGCGGCATAGTCGCCGGGTTCTGATACCTGCTCACAGATAACAAGGAACAGCAGATGGCGACCCTATTGGTCCTGCACGGACCCAACCTGAACCTGCTGGGCACCCGTGAACCGGGCGTCTACGGTGCCGTGACACTGGCCCAGATCAACCAGGACCTGGAACAGCGGGCCCGCAACGCCGGCCATCATTTGCTCTACCTGCAAAGCAACGCCGAATATGAACTGATCGACCGCATCCATGCCGCGCGTGGCGAAGGTGTGGATTTCATTTTGATCAATCCAGCAGCTTTTACACATACAAGTGTCGCATTACGTGACGCGCTGCTGGCGGTGAGCATCCCATTCATCGAAGTGCACTTGTCCAACGTGCACAAACGCGAACCTTTCCGCCATCACTCCTACTTCTCCGATGTAGCAGTGGGAGTGATCTGCGGCCTTGGCGCCAGCGGTTACCGACTGGCCCTGGAGGCCGCCCTAGAGCAGCTTGAACAACAAGCTATACGCCCCTGACCGACCCTTGGGAGTTGATGATTCATGGATATCCGTAAAGTTAAGAAATTGATCGAATTGCTGGAAGAGTCCGGCATCGACGAGCTTGAGATCAAGGAAGGCGAAGAGTCCGTACGCATCAGCCGCCACAGCAAGACCCCGGCCCAGCAGTTCTATGCACCGGCCCCGATGCAGGCTCCGGCCGCCGCGCCTGCTCCAGCAGCAGCCCCGGTTGCCGCCGCCGCGCCAGCCGCGCCAGCCGCACCGGCGGCACCGACGCTGAACGGCACTGTCGCTCGTTCGCCAATGGTGGGCACGTTCTATCGCAAGTCTTCGCCATCCTCGCCGTCCTTCGTTGAAGTCGGCCAGACCGTGAAGAAAGGCGACACCCTGTGCATCGTCGAAGCCATGAAGATGATGAACCACATCGAAGCTGAAACCAGCGGTGTGATCGAATCCATCCTCGTCGAAGACGGCCAGCCGGTTGAGTACGACCAACCGCTGTTCACCATCGTTTGAACCGCGGAGAGCCTTTGATGACTGCGAAGTTGGAAAAAGTTCTGATCGCTAACCGCGGTGAGATCGCCCTGCGGATTCTGCGTGCCTGCAAAGAGATGGGCATCAAGACCGTCGCCGTTTACTCCAAGGCCGACAAAGAACTGATGCACCTGGGCCTGGCGGACGAATCCGTCTGCATCGGTCCGGCGTCGGCTGCGCACTCCTACCTGCACATCCCAGCGATCATCGCCGCTGCCGAAGTGACCGGCGCCACCGCCATTCACCCGGGCTACGGTTTCCTGGCGGAAAACGCCGACTTCGCCGAACAGGTGGAAAACTCCGGTTTTGCCTTCATTGGTCCGAAAGCCGACACCATCCGCCTGATGGGCGACAAGGTTTCGGCCAAGCACGCCATGATCGCTGCTGGTGTACCGACCGTTCCGGGTTCCGACGGCCCGCTGCCTGAAGACGAAGAAACCGCTTTGCGCATCGGTCGCGAAGTCGGTTATCCGGTGATCATCAAGGCCGCTGGTGGCGGCGGTGGTCGCGGCATGCGCGTGGTACACAAGGAAGAAGACCTGATTTCCTCGGCGAAACTGACCCGCTCCGAAGCGGGCGCGGCGTTCGGCAACCCGATGGTCTATCTGGAAAAATTCCTGACCAACCCGCGTCACGTAGAAGTCCAGGTGCTGTCCGACGGCCAGGGCCAGGCCATCCATCTGGGCGACCGCGACTGCTCGCTGCAACGTCGTCACCAGAAGGTCCTCGAAGAAGCACCGGCACCGGGCATCGACGAGCAGGCTCGCCAGGAAGTCCTGGCGCGCTGCGTCAAGGCGTGTATCGACATCGGCTATCGCGGCGCCGGTACCTTCGAGTTCCTTTACGAGAACGGTCGTTTCTACTTCATCGAAATGAACACCCGTGTTCAGGTGGAGCACCCGGTTTCGGAAATGGTCACCGGTATCGACATCGTCAAGGAGATGCTCAGCATCGCCGCCGGCAACAAGCTGTCGTTCACCCAGGATGACGTAGTCATCCGCGGTCACGCGCTGGAATGCCGGATCAATGCCGAAGACCCGAAAACCTTCATGCCAAGCCCTGGCACGGTCAAGCATTTCCATGCCCCGGGCGGCAATGGCGTTCGCGTCGATTCGCACCTGTACAGCGGTTATGCCGTTCCGCCGAACTACGATTCGCTGATCGGCAAGCTGATCACCTACGGGGCGACCCGTGAAGAAGCCATGGCGCGCATGCGCAATGCCCTGGACGAAATCGTGGTAGACGGGATCAAGACCAACATCCCGCTGCACCGCGATCTCGTACGTGACGAAGGCTTCTGCAAAGGCGGCGTCAACATCCATTACTTGGAGCACAAGCTGGGCAACCAGCACTGATGCTTCACGTGATGTGAAAAGACCCCGGTCCATTGGCCGGGGTCTTTTTTTGTGCGTGCCTCAAAAGAGCAAGAGACAGATCACTTCAACTCCACCATGGAGTACGCGTGTGATTCGACCTTCGCAGCATTCGCCCGCCTCCCCTGCTGGGTGAGTACGACGCCATTGGCATTTTCCACCAGGATGTCGCTGCGCATGCGCGCCATGAATCCGCGAGCTCGCATGGACACCGGATCAGTGTTGTTCTTCGCTCGCGCCAGGACGGGTATGTAAAAGCGTTCGACCTGGCTGCCGGACGTCTTGAATACCGACGTGACACCCGTGCGCAGATCCAGTGACACGCCATAGTTATTGCCCAGGCAGGAAGAATACGACCAGTGATCCCAGGTCGGTCGCAGCCCGTGCCTCCTCATCACCTGCCTGACCGGCTCGCCGATGTCGGCCCCCGTCAACCAGTCCCCGCCGACCAAGGTGGCACGAACATCCTTGGCCGCCCCCCCCAGGCGCCGCATCACATCCCGGACACTTCGCTCGATCAGTGCGCGGATGTTGTGATCGAAATGAATGACCGCCCCGACACGGGTGGTCGGGTTGTACAACGAAGCGATCACACACGTCTGTGCATTGAGCGAGAACAAGTAGTTGTCCGCCGCCTCGCTGAACCTCGCCACTACGGCCTCGCCCTGCAACGCCCCCCTTGTCACGTCCGGGGAGACATGCCCAGGAAACGCCTCGCGCAAATCGCCTATTCGCCCCAGGTTGCGCACCTCGTCGTTGCCGCCGCTCAAACCGACTTTGTTATGGGTCCACTTGCCATTCGCCATCCTGCGGATGGGCAACTTGTAAAACGCGTCGGGGCGCCGGGCATCCACCAGACACAAGCCGCCAAAGTAAGGGTCCTTCTTCACTTGGTAGTACCTGCCCCCGCTCGCGATGTAGTAAGTACTCCGCGGTTGCGAAGCGTTGGGCGGGCTGCGATAGGTGCCGAAAAAAATCCCCTCCTCCGTCACCATCTGCAGATTCCCTGGTGTTCTGCCGACCGCCTGCTGCGGCTTGAGGCGTATGGCTGGAACCAGCGGCCCGGACTCTTTGGCGATCACCAATGACGGGTTTCTCAAGCGTTGCGCAGACAATGACAAGGGCTTCACCGCGAGCGGCAAGTGCCTGGCCGCGTGCCCCAGTGCCGTGGCCATGCTGGCGGCGCCGAGCGTGGCGAACAGCGTTCCCCAGGTCGCGGTCAGCCAGTGACCGAGCGCGCCTTCCGTGTCGCCTTGCACGTGTCTCTGGATGGCCTGCCTGGCACTGACGGCAATCAAGCCGATGTCCAGCAGCAAGGTAAAGGGCGGATAAACCATGCACACCGGAACGGCCGCGAAGATCAGGCCTTGGAATACCTGGTTGCGGATCATTTCGGCACGACTGGTGGTGATGTCCTCCACATCGGTGACGGCGCGCTCGATGCCTGCATCGAACTCGGCACGGATATCAATCAGCCGATTGAGCTCACGCAATGTGTCGACGCGAGTAGTCCCGGCCGCCAGCGCCGACAGTGTCCGCCCCACGGCGGCACGGGCGGCGAGTGCGACCCGCTCCAGTATGTAATCGTGCAGTTGCGCGGCGATGCTCCCGGAAAACCCCAGGTACGGGCGAAACAGGATGCCGTCCGGCGCGTCGGGCGTGTACATCCAGTAAGAAGCCTTCGGATCGAAGTAGATGAACACGTAGACGCCCAACACCACATGACCGGCGACGGTCAGCTTGATCACGCCTTCGCGCGTCACGGCGACACCAGGGTATGTGGCGCTGTTTGCAGGTCGCCCATCGCTCAATAGCGTCACTTGCCGGGTGAGCCACTGGAACGCTTCGGCGCTCAACATCGACTTGCCGTAGGCCACACGCAGGTCGCGGTCCATTCTGGCCAACAGCATGTAGCAGTAAGCCTCGCGGCGCTTGGCATACTCGGGCGCCGCGGCGTCGAGGAATCCAGCACGGATGTGCCTGGCATATCGCTCGCCCAGGTAGGCCACGCGAATGTAGGACGCCAGATCGGCACTGCGAACCTGCGCCAAATCCTGCCCGACAGAAGAACGCACGCCCTTGGTGGCGTCGTCGATGTCCGCGTTGCGCTCGTATCCGTAGATGGCCAGGTTCAGCAGGCTGGTGGTTTTTTTCTCGGCGGCCAGCCCCGGACTGTAGTCGATGAAGACCGTGGCCGGATCCACCGCCTCAAGCACCCCCTTGCTGCGCATGTAGGGCCCGATCATGTCGGCGAAGGTACGCTTGGCGAAGTCCATGAAAACTTCATAGTCCACGAACTGCTCATCGAATACTTGCCGCTGAACCAAGAATTCCTGGCTCAGGCCGCTGATGTTGCGCCTGGACTCAAGCGGCAACGCCGAGTACCAGCGAGGCGACTCGTCCAGCTCCACGTGTGCCAGGTTGTTGGCCAGGCCGGTCGAGACAGCGTTCTGCAGACAGGTCTTGAAACTTGCCTGCGTGCCCCTGATATCTTGTTCCAGATCCCAGGAAACCGGTTTTTCCATCACACGGGCAAAGTACGCCCGAGCCTGTCCACGATCAGTCGGCGAGAGTTGCTGCAACAGATACTCGCGACCGGCCTGGTGTTGGGTCCAGGCCCCGACTTCGCCGCTCAGGGCCCGCAGCGAGGGCAATTCGATCCATTCCTGGCCATCGGGTTTGCCGGGGGCAAACAGCAGCAGGCCACTGACAGCACCGTCCATGTCTTCACGATAAAACACCAGGAGATCGGCGCACTTCAGGCCATTGGGAAGCACCAGGCTGGCGACACGCAACCCGCCGGCAACGGGCGTCGCAATGTCGCCTTCCCAGAGGGCTGCGAGGTGGTCATGGCTGGTCACCGACAACTGGCCTGCACAACGGGCGACAAACGCACTGTGCTGCAACCGCGCCACAAACCAATCGAGCATGGCGTCCTTCAGGTCTCCCCCCTCATACCGCTCGGCCAAGGCTGGCAAGTACCCGGCAGGTGCGTCGACGCGGGCCAACAATTGCGCGATGAAGACCGATGAAAGAGGCTGGTTACGGAGCATCCCGCCGTTCTCGACCAGCAGCACCGACACCGCGTCCGGCCGGACCGGGCCTGCCGCCACCAGTTCACTCAGGCTGTAGGTGCGTACGGGCTGACCAATGACTGTTCGCCACTGCAACTGCACACGAATGCTGTCCGGCTCGACCTCCATGTCCAACTCGTGCCTGACATGATCCCTGGCCAATTGCCGAGCGAAGGCCCGCAGCGAGCCCAGGCCATCGACCCGCTCATCCACCCGCGCCTGCGCCAGCGCGGCCTGGCTCTCGAACGCCCGCAACAATTCAAGATCTGGCGGGCTCAGCCCCCGCAACCAATGCGGCAATTGCAACCGCGCCAGCGCACCAAGGTCCCGGCGCTCGGCCGCGGTTGCCAATACGGTCAAGCGACTCGTCCGGCGCCAGGCGTCCTGGAGTGCTTCGATCTGCTCTCGCAACTCATCGACACCCAGACCAACCAGACGGTCAGGCCGAAACAGCTCGTCGACCGCGACCCTGTGCCCATCCAGTTTTTGCCTGACCACCTCTTCGAGCGAGGCATCGGGCGCAGTCATTCGCCAATGCCGCCGCAGATAGTCCTTGTAGTGCTCGACGAACCTTGAGGCCGCGCCCTCCACCGCCTGGACAACGAACGCCCGGCGCTCGGCCGCAAAACCCAGGTCTGGCCCGCCGGGCCAACGGTAGGGTGCGTCTTGCTCTTCGTCATACACCAAAGGCGCCTGATCGATCATGCGCTGCAACACGGTATCGAGCAGGGTGCCCAGGAAGTGCGGATCGATGTTGCCTTGGTAATGGTAGGTGCGCAGCTCGACCAGCAAGTACTCTTCCAACACCTCCAGCAGGCTCATCTGGGTCTGCAGTCGCGCGTCGATCGCCTCCTGCCAACGTGTCAGTTTCTCCAGGGTCGCCTGTGCGGTCGACACCGGCGGGGAATCGACCGACCCCGTGCGCTCCATGTTGCCTTGCCGTCCGGCAATGATGTCCATGCACAATCCTCCCTGTTGTGTGGACCGGCACCTTATCCGTCCTGCGACATGCCCATGGCATACATATATATATCGAAACACCACCCGGACGACGCGAGACTCGCTTATCCACTTTGGCGGCGACCTGGCGTACACTGCGCGCCTTTGCAGCCCTGCGCTGCCCCCCTGTGGATTTTTTCAAAGGTGCCCGCCATGCCTTGGCTGCAAGTACGCCTGGCCATCAGCCCGGAACAAGCCGAAACCTACGAAGACGCGTTTCTTGAAGTAGGCGCTGTATCGGTAACCTTCATGGACGCCGAAGACCAGCCGATCTTCGAGCCGGAGCTCAATACCACCCCGCTGTGGTCCCACACTCACCTGCTGGCCCTGTTCGAAGGCGGCACCCAGGCGGCCAGCGTGCTGGCCCATCTCGAGCTGCTGACCGGCAGTCCGCTACCCGAGCATCACAGTGAAGTGATCGAGGACCAGGACTGGGAACGCAGTTGGATGGACAACTTCCAGCCGATGCGTTTCGGCCAGCGCCTGTGGATCGTCCCGAGCTGGCATGCCGCGCCAGAGCCGGACGCGGTCAACCTGCTGCTGGACCCGGGCCTGGCGTTCGGCACCGGCACCCATCCGACCACCGCGCTGTGCCTGGAATGGCTCGACGGCCAGGACCTGAAGGGCTGCAACGTACTCGACTTTGGCTGCGGCTCGGGAATCCTGGCGATTGCCGCGCTCCTGCTGGGCGCCCGGGAAGCGGTCGGCACCGACATCGACGTCCAGGCCCTGGAAGCCTCCCGCGACAACGCCGGGCGCAACAACATCGCCGAAACCCTGTTCCCGCTGTATTTGCCCCAGGACTTGCCACAGGTCCAGGCCGACGTGCTGGTGGCCAACATCCTGGCCGGCCCGCTGGTATCCCTGGCGCCGCAACTGTCGAGCTTGGTCAAGCCGGGCGGACGCCTGGCGCTGTCGGGCATCCTCGCCGAACAGGGCGAAGAAGTCGCCGCCGCTTATGCTGCCGACTTTGACCTGGACCCGATCGCCAATCGCGATGGCTGGGTGCGCATCACCGGACGTCGGCGCTAGAATGAGCGCCTGTATCCACCGGATTGCCGCATGACTGACAGCTTCGTCACCCAGTGCCCGCATTGCCACACCCGTTTTCGCGTCAGCCATGCTCAATTGAGCGTGGCCCGCGGGGTGGTTCGTTGCGGCTCGTGCCTGCAAGTGTTCAATGCCGCACAACAGTTGCTGGAACAACGCACAGCCAAGCAAGCGGCCCCTGCCGTCACGCCACCCGCCAAGCCGGCCGCCGAAGCCCCGCCCCGAGCGATCAGCCAGAAACAGTGGAGCGCCGCCGAGCTGGATCTGGATGACCTGGACAAGGAACTGGCGCGCCTGGAGCGACGCGACAATCGCGCCCCGGGCAATGCCGGCCGGCGCCGGGAAGACAACCTGAGCGCGCAACGCGATTCGCTCTCCAGCGAACAGCAAACCTGGCCCGACAGCCTGTACAGCGAAACCTCGGGCGAGCGTGTCGAAACCGTCCTCGATACCCCCTTCGAACCGTTCGAACCCCACGAACCGGCGCGACCACCGCGTACCGAGCCGTCCCTGTCCCTGGCCCTCGAACCGCTGGAACCGGACGACGAACCGGTCGCCCCGCTTCACCTCGCGCCGGACGACGAACCCGACGAGCACCTCGAGCGCCTGTCCGCCACCGATGACCACGACCACGACGACGAGCCCGAACGACCGCTGCCGCTGCGAAAGTCACGGGAGCGCCAGGAGCCGGGGATACGCGCCGAGGCCCTCCACGACCTCGACGACGACCCGCTGCAACTGGACTGGCGCAAACGCCGTTCGCCCTGGGGCCGACGCTTGTTGTGGGCTCTGCTGATCCTGCTCGCCGCCGCAGCCCTGGGTGGCCAGTACATCGCCTATCATTTCGAAGAACTGGCCCGTCAGGACCAGTACCGGCCGTGGTTCCTGCAGATCTGTCCGACCATCGGTTGCGACGTACCGTCCAAGGTCGACATCGCCAAGATCAAAAGCAGCAACCTGGTGGTGCGCAGCCATCCGGAGTTCAGCGGCGCTCTGGTGGTGGACGCGATCATCTACAACCGTGCGCCCTTCTCCCAACCTTTTCCGTTGCTGGAGCTGCGCTTTGCCGACCTCAACGGGCACCTGATCGCCAGCCGTCGCTTCAAGCCCGGTGAGTACCTGGGCGGCGATCTCGAGGGCCGCGGCGAAATGCCGCCGCAAACGCCCATACACATCGCGCTGGATATCCTGGATCCGGGCCCCAAGGCGGTGAACTACAGCTTGAGCTTTCATTCCCCCGAATGAAACCGGCCAGGGTCGGCCCATTGACGGCAGCTTTCTGACTGCCCCCACCCAGACCAAACCGCTGGCGATAACAAAATAGCTGTTCAGATTTTATCCAATTCGATCTTTATCCAGTCATCGAGAGCGGGTATCATGCCAACCCTTTTTCGAAGTCTCATGATCCGGCCCCACTTCAGGGAAGTCCTATGTCGGCGGTACGCATCGGCCCATATACATTGCAGAACGGCCTGGTTCTCGCCCCTATGGCGGGCGTCACCGACCAGCCCTTTCGTCAGCTGTGCAAACGCTTGGGCGCAGGACTGGTGGTGTCGGAAATGGTCACCAGCGACATGAGTTTGTGGAACACCCGCAAATCGCGTCTGCGCATGATCCACGAAGGCGATCCCGAGCCCCGCTCGGTACAGATCGCCGGTGGCGACGCACAGATGCTGGCGGAGGCGGCCCGGGCGAATGTCGAGCTGGGGGCGCAGATCATTGACATCAACATGGGCTGCCCGGCGAAAAAGGTCTGCAACAAGGCCGCAGGCTCGGCACTGTTGAAAGATGAAGCGCTGGTCACCGAGATCCTGCAGGCCGTAGTGGCCGCGGTCGATGTGCCGGTGACCCTGAAGATCCGCACCGGGTGGGACCGGGAGAACAAGAATGGCCTGGTGGTGGCGAAGATCGCCGAACAGGCGGGCATCACGGCGTTGGCGGTCCATGGCCGCACCCGTGCCGACCTGTACACCGGCGAAGCCGAGTACGACACCATCGCCGCGATCAAGCAGGTGGTGTCGATTCCGGTCTTCGCCAACGGCGACATCGATTCGCCTGAAAAGGCCCGGTACGTGCTGGACGCGACCGGTGCCGATGGCCTGTTGATCGGCCGGGCCGCCCAGGGGCGGCCATGGATTTTTCGTGAGATCGAACACTACCTGCGCACTGGCGAAAAGCTGGCGGCGCCGCAGTTGTCCGAGGTGGAACGCATTCTGCTAGAGCATCTGGCCGCACTACATGCCTTCTACGGAGAAGTCATGGGCGTACGCATCGCTCGCAAGCATGTGGGCTGGTATCTCGCAACCCTGCCGGGCGCCAGGGAGTTTCGCGCCCGTTTCAATCGTTTGGATGGTACGCAAGCACAATGCGCCGACGTTCAGGCGTTCTTCGCTGAGCGTTACAAGAGCCTGACAGGGGACGAAGGGGTGGCCGCATGACGATGATGACCGAGACTTTAGTGAGTGGAACAGCACCCGTGAGCGACAACGTGAATTTGAAACAGCACCTCAATACGCCCAGCGAAGAAGGTCAGACCCTTCGCGGGAGTGTCGAGAAGGCGCTGCACAATTATTTCGCCCACCTTGAGGGCGCTGCCGTCACGGATGTGTACAACCTGGTGCTTTCCGAAGTCGAGGCACCGCTGCTCGAAAGCGTGATGAACTACGTCAAGGGCAACCAGACCAAGGCCAGTGAGCTGCTGGGCCTGAACCGCGGCACCCTGCGCAAGAAACTCAAGCAGTACGATCTGCTGTAAGCATTCAATCAAACCAGAAAGGCGCCCGCATAAAAAACGGTCGCCTTTTTTGCTGACTTCCCTTGCTTTTGATGGAAATTGAAATGACCGACCAGACCACCCGCCTGCCGATCCGCCGCGCCTTGATCAGCGTTTCCGACAAGACCGGGATCCTCGAATTCGCCCGCGAGCTGCAACAGCTGGGCGTCGAGATTCTCTCCACCGGCGGGACCTTCAAGCTGCTGCAGGACAACGGCGTCGCCGCAGTGGAAGTCGCGGACTACACCGGTTTTGCGGAAATGATGGACGGTCGGGTCAAGACCCTGCACCCGAAAATCCACGGCGGGATCCTGGGCCGTCGCGGCATCGACGACGCCATCATGAACGAACACGGCATCAAGCCGATCGACCTGGTGGCCGTCAACCTCTACCCGTTCGAAGCCACCATCAACAAGCCTGGCTGCGACCTGCCAACCGCCATCGAGAACATCGACATCGGCGGCCCGACCATGGTCCGCTCGGCAGCCAAGAACCATAAAGACGTGGCCATCGTGGTCAACGCCAGCGACTACGCCAGCGTGCTGGAGAACCTCAAGGCCGGTGGCCTGACCTACGCCCAGCGTTTCGACCTGATGCTCAAGGCCTTCGAACACACCGCCGCCTACGACGGCATGATCGCCAACTATATGGGCACCGTGAACCAGGCCGCCGAAACCCTGTCGACCGAAGGCCGCAGCGAATTCCCGCGCACCTTCAACACCCAGTTCGTCAAGGCCCAGGAAATGCGCTACGGCGAGAACCCGCACCAGAGCGCGGCGTTCTACGTGGAAGCCAAGCCCGCCGAAGTCGGCATTGCCACCGCCACCCAACTGCAAGGCAAGGAACTGTCGTTCAACAACGTGGCCGACACCGACGCCGCGCTGGAATGCGTGAAGAGCTTCGTCAAGCCAGCCTGCGTGATCGTCAAGCACGCCAACCCGTGCGGCGTGGCCGTGAGCCCGGACGCCGAGGGCGGCATCCGCCAGGCCTACGAACTGGCCTATGCCACCGACACCGAGTCGGCCTTCGGCGGCATCATCGCCTTTAACCGTGAACTGGACGCCGAGACCGCCAAGGCCATCGTCGAGCGCCAGTTCGTCGAAGTGATCATCGCCCCTTCCGTCAGTGAAGAAGCCCGCGCCATCGTTGCCGCCAAGGCCAACGTGCGCCTGCTGGCCTGTGGCCAATGGTCGGCCGATCGTGCGCCGGCCTGGGACTACAAGCGCGTCAATGGCGGCCTGCTGGTCCAGAGTCGTGACATCGGCATGATCGGCAGCGAAGACCTGAAAGTGGTGACCCAGCGCGCCCCGAGCGAGCAGGAAATCAACGACCTGATCTTCGCCTGGAAAGTCGCCAAGTACGTCAAGTCCAACGCCATCGTCTACGCCAAGAACCGCCAGACCATCGGTGTCGGCGCCGGCCAGATGAGCCGCGTGAACTCGGCCCGCATCGCCGCCATCAAGGCTGAACACGCCGGTTTGCAAGTTCAAGGCGCGGTCATGGCCTCCGATGCGTTCTTCCCGTTCCGCGACGGCATCGACAACGCGGCCAAGGTCGGCATCACCGCGGTGATTCAGCCGGGTGGCTCGATGCGTGACGCTGAAGTGATCGCTGCGGCTGATGAAGCCGGCATCGCCATGGTATTCACCGGCATGCGCCACTTCCGTCACTAACATGACAACGGCCGCACTGAAGCCGGCATCTGCTGCGTTGGAGCCGACCTCGATGATGCTCATTGCCAAAAGGCAACTCCGCTCATCGAGGCCGACTCCGCCTTGCATCTACCGGCTTCATTGCGACCTCCTACGGCGTGAAACGCTTTAGGCTCCAAAACAGAATCAGCGTCATCCGAGGTTTTTGAAATGAATGTTTTGATCATTGGCAGCGGTGGCCGCGAACACGCCCTGGCCTGGAAAGTGGCCCAGGATCCCCGTGTACAGAAGGTTTTTGTAGCGCCGGGCAATGCTGGCACCGCCATCGAAGCCAAGTGCGAAAACGTCGCCATCGACGTGCTGGCCCTGGAGCAACTGGCCGACTTCGCCGAGAAGAACGTTTCGCTGACCATCGTCGGCCCGGAAGTGCCGCTGGTCGCCGGTGTGGTCGACCTGTTCCGCTCCCGTGGCCTGGACTGCTTCGGCCCGACCGCTGGCGCCGCGCAGCTGGAAGGCTCGAAAGCGTTCACCAAGGATTTCCTGGCGCGCCACAAGATCCCGACCGCCGACTACCAGAACTTCACCGAAATCGAACCGGCCCTGGCGTACTTGCGCGAGAAAGGTGCACCGATCGTGATCAAGGCCGACGGCCTGGCCGCCGGCAAGGGCGTGATCGTTGCCATGACCCTGGCCGAAGCCGAAGACGCCGTGCGCGACATGCTCGCTGGCAATGCCTTCGGTGACGCCGGTTCCCGCGTGGTGATCGAAGAGTTCCTCGACGGCGAGGAAGCCAGCTTCATCGTCATGGTCGATGGCAAGAACGTACTGCCGATGGCCACCAGCCAGGATCACAAGCGTGTCGGTGATGGCGACAGCGGCCCGAATACCGGCGGCATGGGCGCCTACTCCCCTGCCCCGGTGGTAACCGCCCAGGTGCACCAGCGCGTCATGGACCAAGTGATCTGGCCGACCGTGCGCGGCATGGCCGAGGAAGGCAACGTCTACACCGGTTTCCTCTACGCAGGCCTGATGATCGACAAGGCTGGTAACCCAAAAGTCATCGAATTCAACTGCCGTTTCGGCGATCCTGAGACCCAGCCGGTCATGCTGCGTCTACAATCGAGCCTGGTCCTGCTGGTCGAGGCCGCGCTGGCCCAGGCCCTGGACAAGGTCGAAGCCCAATGGGATCCGCGCCCAAGTGTCGGTATCGTATTGGCGGCCGGCGGTTACCCGGGCGACTATGCCAAAGGTAGTGCAATCCAGGGCCTGGACGCCGCGGCCCGGCTGGAAGGCAAAGTCTTCCATGCAGGCACTGCGTTGAAGGATGGGCAAGTGGTCACCGCCGGCGGTCGTGTGCTTTGCGCCACCGCCCTGGGCGCCAGTGTCGACGACGCTCAGCAGCAGGCCTACAAGCTTGCCGCCGAGATCGACTGGGAAGGTTGTTTCTACCGCAAGGACATTGGCTACCGCGCCATTGCCCGTGAGCGTGGCGAAAATCTGGAATAACCCGGCCATTCAGTCAGGCAAGGGCCTGCGGCCCTTGCCTGACTGTTCCGGCGCCGCGCATAGTTATAATCTGGCATCAACCTACGAAGGGATTTCGCCGTGCGCTGGCTCAGGATTGCCATAGGCTTTACCGTCACCCTGCTGACGCTGCTCTGCATGCTCCCGGCCCAGGCCGCGCCAGGCAGTGGCTGGGCGGTATTGCTCGACGAACAGGGCGACCTGACGCTGAGCGACATCCGCTCCGCTCGCTACACCAATCAATTCAGCCCCATCGACCTGGACCGCCTCAAGGCCGCTGAACCCGGCGGTGCGTTGTGGCTGCGCTTCCGCCTGGCCCCGGACAGGCACGAACAAATCCTGCGCATCTTCGCCCCCGACCTGTCACGCCTGAACCTCTATGTGCTGGACGGCGACACCCTGGTCGAGCAACAGGTCAGCGGCAATGCCACTCCGCATACAGAACCGGCGGTACCCAGCAGCGACGTCATGCTGCCGCTGCCGCGCAGCGATAAAGCCCTGGACGTCTACCTGCGACTGGCCTCGCGTCACGAACTGCGCCCCTACGTCACGTTGCAATCGGCCGTCGCGGCGGCGGCCGATCAGAACCAGACGCTGATCTACGGGCTGCTGTTCGGCTGCATCGCCATGCTGATCCTGCATAACCTCACCCGCTACGCCTACACCCGTTCCCGCAGTTGCCTGTGGCTGGCCGCCTGTGAAGGGCTGCTGATGCTCAGCCTGGTGCTGTTGCTGAACCTGGCCGGCCCCTGGCTGCCCGACTGGCCGGCAGTGCAGACGCCCGGGGCTTACCTGGCGTTGCTGCTGACGGCGCCCTGCGGCCTGATGTTCGCCTACCGCTTCTTCGCGCCCCTGGGACCGCACCCGTTGAACCGGTTGCTGCTGGGGGACATTGTGTTCGTCATGCTGTGCAGCCTGCTGCTGTTGTTCGTCAACACGCTGCCACTCAATATCATGACCTACGCCCTGGTGGCCCTGGCCGGCCTGAGCATGCTGTTCGTCAGCGCCTGGCACTGGCAAAAGGGCTACCGCCCGGCCCGACTGTTCGTCGCAGCCATGGTGGTCTTCAACCTGGGCACGCTGATCATTCTTCCGGCCCTGCAAGGGCTCACGGAAGTCCCTCCACAGGGCTTGATCATCACCCTGCTGATCTTCATCTGCATCAGCGGCCTGTTGATGAGCGTCGCCCTGGGCGAGCGCCAGCGCTCGATCAACGAAAGCCGCTTCAGCATCAGCCGCGACCTGGCGGCGAGCAATGCCGAGATCAATGCCAAGGCCGAGTTCCTGGCCAAGATCAGCCACGAGATCCGCACCCCGATGAACGGCGTGCTGGGCATGACCGAGCTGCTGCTGGGCACGCCACTGTCGGTCAAGCAACGCGACTACGTGCAAACGATCCACAGCGCAGGCAATGAACTGCTGACCCTGATCAACGAGATCCTCGACATTTCCCGGCTCGAGTCCGGGCAGATCGAACTGGACGACGTTCAGTTCGACCTCAATGCGCTGATCGAGGACTGCCTGAGCATCTTCCGCGCCAAGGCCGAACAGCAGAATGTCGAGCTGATCAGCTTCATCCAGCCCCAGGTGCCGCGGGTGATCAGCGGCGACCCGACGCGGCTGCGCCAGGCGTTGCTGAGCCTGCTGGAAAACGCCCTGAAGAAGACCGACGAGGGCGAAGTGCTGATTGTCGTCGCCCTCGACGAGCGCAGCCATCAGCCGCGCCTGCGCATCGCCGTGCAGGACAGCGGGACGCCGATGGACGCTGAAGAGCGCGACACGCTGATGCACGCCGAGCTGCACAGCAAGAACTTCCTTTCCGCCACGCGCCTGGGGGGCAACCTGGGGCTGGTTATCGCCCGCCAGCTGATCATGCTGATGCACGGGGAATTCGGCATCAAGAGCGGCAGCAACCAGGGCAGTACCCTGTGGCTGACCTTGCCCCTGGACCCGGATCGCCTCGAACACCCGACTTCCGACCTCGATGGCCCGCTGCAAGGGGCACGGGTGTTGATCGTCGACGACAACGACACCTGCCGCAAAGTGCTGGTGCAGCAGTGCAGCGCCTGGGGCCTGAACGTCAGCGCGGTGCCCTCGGGCAAGGAAGCCCTGGCGCTGCTGCGCACCAAGGCGCACCTGCGGGATTATTTCGACGTGGTGCTGCTGGACCAGAACATGCCGGGCATGACCGGCATGCAACTGGCAGCCAAGATCAAGGAAGACCCGAGCCTGAACCACGACATCCTGTTGATCATGCTCACCGGTATCAGCAATGCGCCGAGCAAGATCGTGGCGCGCAACAGCGGGGTCAAGCGCATCCTCGCCAAACCGGTGGCCGGCTATACCCTCAAGACCACCCTGGCGGACGAGCTGAACCAGCGCAACCGGGGCCAAACTACGAACGTGCAAGTGAACGCCGGTCCTCCCATCCCGGTGAAAGTGCCGAGCGATTTCCGCATCCTGGTGGCCGAGGACAACAGCATTTCCACCAAGGTCATCCGCGGCATGCTCGGCAAGCTCAACCTGCAACCCGACACCGCCAGCAACGGCGAGGAAGCCCTCAAGGCCATGAAGGAACAGCGCTACGACCTGGTCCTGATGGACTGCGAAATGCCGATCCTCGACGGGTTTTCCGCCACCCAGCAGCTGCGAGCCTGGGAAATGGGTAACCAGCGCACCCGCACGCCGGTGGTGGCGCTCACCGCGCACATCCTGGCCGAGCACAAGGAACGCGCCCGCCAGGCCGGGATGGATGGGCACATGGCCAAGCCGGTGGAACTGTCGCAATTGCGCGAGCTGATCGAACATTGGGTGGCCCAGCGCGACCAGCAGAACAAGACCGCCGCCCATTCGTCCTAGGGCTTCCGCTGACGCCCGAAGCCCTGTTCAACATTCCAACGCATGGATATTACGGGTCGTCTCGGCGATAACCGCGCCCAGGACTTTTTCCCGGAACATTGAATAATGCAGCGTGTTGAACGTCACGACCGCCATTTCTTCATGGCTGGTTCGCACAACCTCCTCGATTGGCCAGAAAAGAAAGGTCGAGACTGTTTTACGAATGCTGAATTGCTTGTGGTAAAGAGCGATCTCTATTCGCCCGGGCGATTTCGGCAGGCAGGGAACCACCTGGAAGAACGCCGAATCATGCTGCTGGCTTGTCCGTTCGAATGTCTCAAGGGCATTGGGATTGCGCTTCAGGGCGCCAATCGAGTCAGTCGCCGACCGCGCGAAGCGTTCATCGAATGACTGGGAAATTTGCCGGGCAACACTCTCGGCCATTGACCCCTCCCCCGCCTGCCCAGGCCTGATTGAACGCGCCGAATCCCACCCCAGGTACCTGAGCGTGTTCCTGTAGTAGCTGAACCAACTGCCCACCAGACCGTCCCGATAGGCCGACCGCGTTGCCAACTGGGCGTACAGGTTGCTCAGGCAGATGTCTTCGCGATCCTGGGGCGACAGCCCCTGGCCGAACGACACAAGGCTTGCCCCCACGACAACAGCCGGCGTGGGATCGGCGCCGTGGAACAGGCGTTCGATATTAATAGCGCGGCCCCCCGTTCAACGTTGTCGGAAATATCAAAGACATGCTTGGTAGGCTTATCTCCCAGCTTTTGTACGATCGCACCGCGCAGGGGGTCGTAAAGCTCTTTCGATAAGTTGGCCTGGAAGCATCTGGACTGAAGATTACCGACCACATTGGCGACGGATAGGCACTGCCCGAGGGGGTTGGAGATAACCGGTTGCCTGGTCTCATAGCTCAGGGCAACGCTACTCAGCAAGGGGCCCCGCCGGGCCAGAATCACTTGCAGGCAGACCCTGCCAATGGCTCCATCGATCTCTGACGGCACGGATTCCTTGCGCTTGCAGGTCTGATCGCGCAGTTGCTCGATGGCCGGCAGGGTACCGCGTAACTGCGCGACACGGTTCAACAAGCGAGTGACTTCATCGGCCATCGTATGATCGACAGACTCCCCCAGCCGACGCCCTAGCCAGTGCGCCGCATTGAAGTTGGATTGCTCATCGAGCGTGAAGTTGTCCCAGGCCGCAGTCTTTTGCAACCAGCCGTTCTTCAAGACGTCCCGGTACTCGTCATACCTTTTTTGTGCCTGGGCATAAGCCGGATACTTCTTGCTGGCGACCAACTGCGCAAACAATACCGAATCCAACACATCTCTTTTTTCCTGCCCGGTCATATCCGGGGACACTATCACGACAGCGCCGGCATTAATAAAAACCGAATAACCATCATTCATTGCAATCACCTGGTTCTTTTCTGGTTGGCGACTACGTTGTAGTCGCCAGATGGATACACAAGATCAGAGTTCGTATGCTTCGATTTTCTTCTGTGCCCGATCGCCGAGTTTTTCAATAATGATCGCACGTGTACGGTTAATAACGGACGGCACCATGGTCATGTGGCTTTCACCGCGATACAAGTCAACCGAACTGCTGTCCCAATTAACGAACAAGACTTGGGTCTGGTTCGTACGCTTGATGAAACGCACGGCTCCCAGTGCCATGATGACTTCGCCATGGGGCGTCTCATGACAGGCGGCGACGCCAAACCCTCCGGTGCCAGACTCCTGGACGTTCCGGTCAAACACCCGCAGCGGCTTGTCACGGCTCTGCAAGGCCGCAATGGCATCGCTGGCGACCTTGAGCATCAACAGTGACGCCGGCCCGGGCACCGCGGCGGCCGTCACCGCCGACCCCAGGATTTTCAGCACCAGTTGATCCATCGTGAAACTCTTGCCCGAGGCGGCAACCGCGTCGTAATACTTCTGCAGGATCGTCCAGCCGCAATCCTGCAGCACGTGCAGGAAAAGTTGATACCACTCCTTACCTTGGTCATCACGTGGGTAGCGCTTACTCGCCACTAACGAAGCGAACAGGTAAGAGTGCTGGATATCCGCCTGGTTTTGCTCGGACATTCCCGAAACAAAAGCCAGGATCCCGTCACCCACAATCGAAGCGCGATCCGGCTTTTCCGGAGAGCCAGCCGTCTCGTCAGGACGAACAATGAAAGTACGCGGCGATAACTCAAACGCCTCCGGCTCAACATCATAAGCATTCAAGCGTTCCAGACGATCAGACAGCGTTACAACAGAATCATATTTAACGTTCATAGCATTTCCTTATTTATTCAAGATCATCCTTAGATCCGAGTTATGAACTTACGCAACCCACCTCATCACAACAAGTGCGCAACTGTAACCGTAAATAATGAAAGTCAACGCCTTACAATCGCCGGTGACTAAGTGGCATTTTCCCGGACTTTCATCTCGCCCTTCACGAGCCGACAGACTTCCCGACGCCTGATAGACTCCACGCCAAATTCATTCGTCGCGAGCCTCGACCATGCTCCATGTGCTGTTCAGCGTTTACCTGAAGATGCTGGTGCTCTACAGCCCCTTCTTTGTCCTGTCCTGTTTCATCGGCCTGACGCGCGGCTATTCACGCAAGGAACAACGCCGCCTGGCCTGGAAGGTCGCGACGGCCACGCTGGTCTCCAGTGTGTTGCTGTATTTGTTCGGGCGAGTGATTTTCAGCGTGTTCGGCATCACCGTGGATGCGTTCCGGATCGGCGCCGGCAGCGTGCTGTTCATTTCGGCCCTGGGTATGGCCCAGGGCAAGTCGGCCGTGCAGACCGACAACGTGCAGCAGGACGTGACCATCGTTCCCCTGACCATTCCGTTGACTGTCGGCCCCGGCACCATCGGCGCCCTGCTAGTAATGGGCGTGAGCCAGCCGCACTGGGACGACAAACTCATGGCCATCATCAGCATCGCCCTGGCGAGCTTCACCGTCGGCGTCGTGCTCTACTTGTCCAGCCGCATCGAACGGATCCTCGGCGACCAGGGCCTGCAGATCGTCAGCCGCCTGATGGGGCTGTTTGTCTGTGCCTTGGCGGCGCAGATCATTTTTACCGGGGTGAGGGGCTACCTGGTGCCGTAAAAGGAGGACGGTTTATTCTGCGACCGGCGCTGTCGCCAGCAGCGCCTTCAGGGTTGCACTGCCAAAGCCCCCCCAAACCCCTTAACCGATCGCAGGCTTCGCCAGCTCCTACAGGGCTCCCTGGCCACAGTAGCCCTCCATGAATGAACGGTGTCTGGGTTCAGGCAGGTTTGGCTCCATACCAGCGAGGCGTGTACACCCAGTTTCCACCGGACGCCCGCGGGAACACGCAGGTGGTGGAAGAACCGATCAGGACCATGGTGCGCATATCCACCTGCTCGGCCGTGAGCTGTCCCAACGTGGTGACACGCAGGGTCTGGCCCGGACGACCGATGTCACGCCCCAACACCACCGGCGTCTCTGGCGTGCGGTGCCGGGCGACGATTTCCAGCGCACGGCCCAATTGCCACGGTCGCGCACGGGAAATCGGATTGTAGAAGGCCAACGCCAGATCGGCTTCGGCAGCCAGGTCCAGACGCTTTTCGATGATCGACCAGGGCTTGAGATTGTCCGACAGCGACATCACGCAGAAGTCATGCCCCAACGGCGCACCAGCCTGGGCAGCGGTAGCGAGGGAGGCGGACACGCCGGGCAGGATCTCCAGGTCAACCTGATGCCAGGCCGGGTCGCTGGATTCGTGCAACGCTTCGAGCACCGCCGCCGCCATGGCGAAGACACCTGGGTCGCCGGACGACACCACGATCACCGAACGACCTAGGGCAGCCAGTTCAAAGGCATGACGAGCGCGCTGCATTTCTTCGCGGTTGTCGGTGCAGTGCAGCACTTGATCGTCGCGAAACGGGCCGGCCATGCGCACATAGGTTTCGTAACCGAGCACATCGGTGGCCCGCGCCAGTTCGGCTTTCACCGCCGGCACCATCAACTCGGCAGCGCCCGGCCCCAGGCCGATCACCGCCAGACGGCCGCGCGGACGACCGATTCGGGCCACATCCAAGGGCTGAGCGGCGACGACGATGGCCAGGTCGTCCGTTGCCGAAAGGAGAGTCGCCGCCGGCACCGAGCCGCGGGCCAAGGTGGCGGCATCGCCTGTCGCCGCCACAAAGCGCAGCGCCACCCCCAGCTCCAGCGCGGCTTCACGCAAGGCCGTGCTGGCCATCAGCGTATCTGCCGCCACCAGGCACGCCAGGCTCGGAATCGCCACGTTGGCTTGCTGCAGAGCTGCACGAACGGTGCTTGGCAAATCAGCCACCTCGCCGCTCACCACCACCGCGACACTGCGCGGATAAATCAGCAGCTCATGGGCGCTCGCCTCACGCTCGGCATGGCTAACGTAGATCGTACGCCGGGCTTGCGGGTCTTGCGGCAACTGCGCCTGATCCAGCCATGGCGCTGCGCCTTCGATGCGCACCGGCTCGCCGGCCAACAGGTCGGAGACGAAGCGCTTGCCTTGCTCCAGGTCGCCGAGGTTGTAACCGCTGGGTGGATTGAGCAGGCATGTGCCGAAACGCAATTCGCCGCTGGTGGTGATCGCCGGTGCGACTTGCAGCGTGGCAGCTATGTCCCGGGCCATGCCATTCACCCCGCCCAGGCCGCCCAGCAGCGGCACCACGGCGCTGCCATCCTCGGCCACGGCCAGCACGGGCGGCTCGGCGCCTTTTTCCAGCAACAGCGGCGCCAGGGTACGGATGACAATGCCCGCCGCGCACAGGGCGATGATCGGCGTGTCCTGTTGGTAGAGTTCACGCAATGTCGCGCCAAACTCGAGGTACTGCCGATCCCCCTGGACCCGTCCGACCAGGCCGTGAATCAGGGCGTCGGGGTAACGCTGCTGGATCCGTCGAGCTGTTGCCAGGCTGCCGGGGCCGAGGATGACGATGGCCGGCGTCTTGGCGGCGATCAACCCTGCCACCGTTCGCCCGGCACGATGATCAGCGAGAAGTACGGCGAAGACATCGGCTCGACTTCATCCAACGGCACGATTTTCTGGTTGGCCATGGTCGCTCGCTCGACGTACAGCGCTCGCCCGTCCATGCCCAGCTCCTGAAGCACCTGGCGAACCTTGGGGAAATTGCGTCCCAGCTTCATGATCACCGCCGCATCGGCATCGGCCAGGCGGCGTTTGAGATCGTCGTGGGGCAAGACACCGGAGAGCACCGACAGGCTCTGGTTGCGATAGACCAGCGGCGCGCCGAGCACCGAGGCACCGCCCAGCATCGAGCACACGCCGGGAATGACTTGGGCCTCATAGCGCTCGGCCAGGCGATCGTGCAGGTACATGTAGGAGCCGTAGAAGAACGGGTCGCCCTCACAGATCACCGCCACGTCGCGACCGGCATCCAGGTGCACGGCCAACTGCTCGGCGGCGGTGTCGTAGAAATCGGCGATCACCTGTTCATAGGACAGCGGCGCAGGCAGCACCTCGGTGGTGACCGGGTAGATCAATGGCAGCAACGTCTGCGCGTCCTGCAAATGGGCCTCGATGATGCCGAAGGCATTGCCCTTCTTGCCCTTGGCGACGAAATACGCCACCACGGGCGATTCGCGCAACAGGCGCAGGGCCTTGACCGTAATCAGCTCCGGGTCACCGGGGCCCACGCCGAGGCCGATCAGACGTCCAGGCTGCTGCATCATTCAATCTCCGTGGCGAGGGCGTTGACGGCGGCGGCGGCCATGGCGCTGCCGCCCAGACGGCCTTGCATGATCACGAATGGCACGCCACGGCTGTTGGCCGCCAGCATCGCCTTGGACTCGGCGGCACCGACGAAGCCCACTGGGAAACCGAGGATCAATGCCGGTTTCGGCGCGCCGGCATCGAGCATTTCCAGCAGGTAGAACAGCGCGGTCGGTGCGTTGCCGATGACCACGACACTGCCTTCCAGGTGCGGGCGCCACAACTCCAGCGCTGCCGCCGAACGGGTGTTGCCCAGTTCCTGGGCCAATGCCGGTACGCGCTCGTCGCGCAAGGTGCAGATCACCGGATTGTCGGCTGGCAGGCGAGCCCGGGTCACGCCTTCGGAGACCATCCGCGCATCGCACAGGATCGGCGCACCGGCGGCCAGTGCCTGGCGCCCGGCCGTGCCAGCGCCCTCGGAAAATTGCAGGCCATCGATGGCCTCGACCATGCCGCAGGCGTGGATCACCCGCACGGCGAGTTTCTCCAGGTCGGCCGGAATGCGCGCCAGGTTGGCTTCGGCGCGGATGATCGCGAAGGAGTTGCGATAAATCTCCTGACCGTCGCGGATGTAATCAAGCATCAAGGGGGCTCCGGGGGCGAGCGTCGAGCCAGTGGCCGAGCGCTTCAATAGTCAGATTGTGTGCCTGCAACGCGCCGAAACCCGGCAACGTGGCATCGCGAAAATACAGGTCGTAACGACCGGGGGCGACCGCCAGCAAGGTGGCAGGCGCTACGTGGGCCGCCGCGCAGGAACGCGGGCAGCCCGACAGATGAACCTTCAGGGTTTGGCCCTGGCGTTGCAGCAGCTTGGCCAGTTGGCGAGCGTCGGCCTTGGTGTCGGCCAAGGCTTTGCCGCAGCCACTGGAACCGGTGCAGGCGATGAGTCGCGCCAGGGGTTGATCGTTCGAACCTAACAGCCCCAACCCTTCAAGCCGCGCCAGCACTTCGTCGGCATCCGCGCGGCGCACGTTGGGCAGCAGCAGGCTTTGCCAAGGACTGAAACGCAGGCTCGCGTCGCCCTTCTCCCGCGCCAGTTGCGCGGCCCCTCGCAGCATGACCGCATCGAGCCGACCCAGGGGCGCCGCCGCGCCGACGTAGACGCGGTCGTCGTGCTGGGGATGGACGCCGAGGTGCAGTCCATCGATGGACGCACCCCGCTGCCAATCCAGGCACGCGTGCAGGGGCACGCGGCGGGCCAGCCGGGTCATGAACTCATCCACAGAGACCTCAGACAGCAAGTGACGCATGCGGATCTGGTCCGGGCGGGCCAAGTCGAGGAACAATTCCAGCACCGCCACCACCAGGGCATGCCCCTGGGCCAGGGGCACCCTGCCCGCCGGTTTATCCAGCGGGGTGCCGGCCAAGCCGAAAGCCAGCCAGGGCTCGCCGTTACGGACAAGGGCCGAGAGCCACAGGTCGTGGTGATGTTCTAGCATCGCCAACGCTTCTCCGCCGTCCAGTTGCACGGCGAACTTGGCGGACAGTTCATGGAAGCGTTCATGGGTTTGCAGAATGGCAAGGATCTGCTCGGCCAACGGGCGGGTGTCAAACAGCATCTGCCGGTCGATCCCGGCCGCGGGGCTGAGCATCAGGTTGCGCACGTCATCGCCAGCAGTTGTCCGCGGCCCCAGGCCAACGACCAGCAAAGACTCGATCAACGCGCTGTGCTCGGAACCGATCCCGCGGATTTGCAGGTTGCCCCGGTTGGTCGCCTCGATCACACCGCCGGCGAACCGCTCTGCCACAGAGGCCACGGCTTCGGCCTGATCCGCCTGGATGGAACCGCCATCGAGCTTGATCCGGCAGATCCCACCGTCCAGCGCCTGGACGACACGCAGCAACCCCGGGCAACCGGAGGGGCGTACGACGGGGGAGGATGGGCGTTCGTTCAAAGGAAGACCGGCAAATAAGAAACGCCACATTGGCGAAGGAGCGCCATTATGCCTGCTTTGCCGGGGGTCATGAAAAGCTTGCTGGTCGGATTGAAGCGAGAATTGCTCAAGAACACGAGCGGCCTGATCCAATGAGGTTGTCTGTTCCTCCGCCATCGCGAGCAAGCTCGCTCCCACAGTTCTGGTCAAATTGTGCACAGATTCTGTGTTCACCCCAAAATCCCCTATGGGAGCGAGCTTGCTCGCGATGGCGGTCTACGGAAAAGAAGATGTTGAATGGACCGGCGCCTTCGCGGCCAAGCCCGCTTCCACAGGGATTTCGGCGGGTACAAAATTTGTGTTCCCCCCATCAACACTGTGGGAGCGGGCTTGCTCGCGAAAGCGGTCTGGCAGCCACAACAATGTTGCGCCAGGCGCCTGATCCGCCGGGGCGCGGTATGATGGCGGCCCGGTTCGCGGCGGCAACACGCCTGTCGATCAACCCCATTCATTCGAGGAACAAAGATGACCCCCTGGCTGACCGTAGTGGGCATCGGTGAAGAAGGCTTCAAGGGCCTGGGCCGAACGGCTCGCCATGCCTTGCTGCGGGCATCGCACATTGTTGGCAGCGCTCGCCAGTTGGCGCTGTTGCCGGTGTGCATCCGCGGCGAACGGGAATTGTGGCCCAGCCCGTTCTCCCTGGAACCGCTGCTGGCGCGACGGGGCGAGTCGGTGTGTGTATTGGCCAGCGGCGACCCGATGTTCTACGGCGTGGGCGCCAGCCTGGCGAAACAGCTGCCGAGCGATCAGATGCTGGTCATCCCCGCGCCCTCCTCTTGTTCGTTGGCCGCGGCGCGCATGGGCTGGCCGTTGCAGGACGTGGTCACGCTGTCGCTGGTGGCGCGTCCCCTGGCGGCGCTCAATGGGCATTTATCCACAGGCGTCAGGCTGTTGCTGCTGAGCAATGACCGTCACAGCCCTGCCGCCGTGGCGACGTTGCTGCGCGAGCGGGGGTTCGGCCCAAGCGCCATGACCGTACTGGAGCATCTGGGAGGTGCGGCAGAACGACGTATCGACGGTAGCGCCGCGCAATGGTCCGATGACACCGTCGCCGACCTGAACCTGATCGCCGTCGAATGCCGGGCCGAACCGTCGACACCGCGACTGTCACGCTTGGCCGGTTTGCCGGACAGCGCGTTCGAGCATGACGGCCAGTTGACCAAACGCGACGTGCGCGCCATCACCCTCGCCCGCCTCGCCCCGACCCCCGGCGAGTTGCTCTGGGACGTCGGCGCCGGCAGCGGCTCCATCGGCATCGAATGGATGCGCACCCACCCCAGTTGCCGAGCCCTGGCCATCGAAGCCGACGAAGGCCGGCAAGGCTTGATCGAACGCAACCGCGACACCCTCGGCGTGCCCGGCCTGCAACTGATTCGCGGCAGCGCCCCGCAGGCGCTGGACAACCTGGAGCGTCCGGACGCAGTGTTCATCGGTGGCGGCGTCACCCGCGAAGGCGTGCTCGACGCCTGCTGGGCCCAACTCAAGCCCGGCGGTCGGCTGGTCGCCAACGCCGTGACCCTGCAAAGCGAAATGACCCTGATGCACTGGCGTGAACGTCACGGCGGTGAGCTGACCCGCATCCACATCGCCCAGGCCCAGCCGTTGGGCGAATTCGACACCTGGCGCCAGGCCTTGCCGATTACCTTGCTGGACCTGACGAAACCTCTCGATGCGTGACGAAACCGCCGAACAACCCGCCCCCCTGCGCAGCGGCCTGACCACCGGCAGTTGCGCCACGGCCACCAGCCTGGCGGCGGCCCGTCTGCTGCTGCGCGGCACCGAAGCCGACGCCGTGGAAATCGTACTGCCCAAGGGCAAGCAGGTGCAGATGCGCCTGGAGTTCTGTCGCCTGACCGAACAAGGCGCCGAGGCCGGGACGATCAAGGACGCCGGCGATGACCCGGACGTGACCCACGGTGCCCTGCTGTTTTCCCAGGTACGCCTGATCGCCGAACCCGGCGTGCGTTTCGTCGCCGGTCGCGGCGTAGGCACGGTGACACGACCGGGGTTGGTGCTGGGTGTCGGTGAGCCGGCGATCAACCCGGTGCCACGCAAAATGATCAACGATCACCTGGGTCGCCTGGCCGAGGAAAGCGGTTATACCGGTGGTTTCGAAGTCACGGTCAATGTCGAGGACGGCGAAGCCCTGGCGCTGAAAACCATGAACCCGCGACTGGGCATCCTCGGCGGCCTGTCGATCCTCGGCACCAGCGGCATCGTCCGGCCATTCTCCTGCGCGGCCTATATCGCCTCGATCCACCAGGGCATCGACGTGGCGAAGACCAACGGTTACCTGCACATCGCCGCCTGCACCGGCAATGCCAGCGAAGACACCATGCGCCGGGTCTACGACTTGCCGGAAATCGCCCTGATCGAAATGGGCGACTTCGTCGGCGCCGTGCTCAAGCATGTGCGCAAGGTGCCGGTGGAAAAACTCAGCCTCTGCGGCGGCTTTGGCAAGATCAGCAAACTCGCCGCCGGCCACATGGACCTGCACAGCCGCCACTCGAGCATCGACCTGCCGCAATTGGCCGAATGGGCGGCCGCCATCGGTGCCGATGAGGTTTTGCAGCAGAGCATCCGAGACGCCAACACCAGCCAACAGGCCCTGGCGATGGCCAGCGCCGCCGGCGTCGCCCTCGGCAATGCGGTGTGCGAGCACGCGTTGGCCTTCGCTCGCAGTGTGGTGCCGGCCCAGGTCCAGGTCGAAGTCTTCGCCATCGACCGCCAGGGTGGGATCGTCGGTCACGCCGGAAGCTTCCAATGAAACGCATCCTGCTGCTCGGTGGTGTCACCGAAGCCCTGGCCATCGCCCGCACCCTGGGCCCCGATCACCTCTACAGCCTGGCGGGCATCGGTCGCGTCCCCACCGACCTCACCTGCCAGGTCCGCGTCGGCGGCTACGGCGGTGCCGAAGGCCTGGCGCAATTCATTCGCGACCAAGGCATCGCCCTGCTGCTGAACGCCACACACCCCTACGCCGCGCAAATCAGCCACAACGCCGCCCACGCAGCGCGCGCCTGCGGCATTCCCTGCTGGGCCCTGCGCCGTCCGGCCTGGCAGCCCCAGGCCGGGGATGACTGGCGCGAAGTGGCCGATTGGGCTGAACTGATCCAAGCCCTGCAACCCTTCCACCGCCCGCTGTTCACCCTCGGCCGCGAACCGCTGCAACACCTGCACGAAATTCCGCCAGAGCAATTCTGGACCCTGCGCGCCCTGGACGTTTACCCCGGCAATGAACGCTGCGAAGTCATCGGCGCCCGCGGGCCGTTCCACATCGAAGGCGAGCGCGAGCTGTTCGAACGCCGACGGATCGATGTGCTGATCAGCAAGAACAGCGGGAGCACGGCCACTGAGCCGAAGCTGGAAGTAGCCAGGGAGCTTGGGCTGCCGGTGCTGGTGTTGAAGCGGCCGGTGTTGCCGGTTGTTGATCGGGAGTTTGGGACAGTGGGTGAGGTTTTGTTGGCGTTGCGGGACCCGATCTAAGGCCGTTTTTGTCGCGATGTTTAGAAACTCCGAACAGCCCTACAATTTCGTCCGTCAGAACTTCGGCACCTGGCTACATTGTCTTGCGCCGCTACCTACAACTACGCCAGAATCCGCTGGCTTGTGCGCTTTGGGATCCCTCGGTAACTTGGTCCCCGTCACTGCCCATCAGTGATCGGGTTTAGTCGCCCGTGGTCTTCAGCGGGTTCATAAGCTCCGTCCAGTCAGGTAGTCATTCCTGCACTCGATGGTGGTTGCGCGCAGGGCGCCCTCGGGCGCGCCGGTATTGCTGGACTCCCCGGTCGACTAACCTGCGTACAGCCGCCGCCCTTCGTTTAGTCGCGAAACCGTTGCGGCTCCATAACATGGAGTTTCCAGCAATGTTCAAGATCACACCGAATCCACCAACCAAGAAGACCAAACTTCCCGCCCCCAATCGGACAACGCTCAAAAGCTCGACGAAGCAGCAGCCACACGCGCCTTGGATTACTACCTCAAGCCGCCAGCTGACAAAGAAGCTCGCGACACGCCCGACACCCTTTTCATCATCGCACCTGACGTCGATGCCGAATGCCTGCTCGCCAACCTCAGCGAAACCCTGGCTTCAGCCAATGCAATAGTCAGTGATCTGCTGTTCGACCTGAATGGCTCCCGACGCCATATTGCGCTGGCAGTCCAGCAGATGATCGAGCTGGGTCAATTGTTGGCGAATCGGGCGTTGGATGTCGTGGAAAAACGATAAAAAACACCGGGCTTGATCAGCATCGACTGATCAAGCCCGGCCCCTTTGTGGTTCTGTCATTTATTAAAAGGTAACGCGTGGCCCTCACACGAAGCTACAAACATACGATTGCCGAACGCGCGGGGCATGATCCTGAGTTCGCGCAGATTCTGATGGATGAAGCCGTAGTCCTGTTTTTGAACGGGGAGCAGGAGATGGCGAGGATGATCCTTCGCTTTCTCTTCAATCCCACCTGAACGCCCTGTGGCGAGGGAGCTTGCTCCCGCTGGACTGCGTAGCAGTCCCAAGAAGATGAGCACCCTACTGCTGACACACCACAGTTGCAGTTTTTGGGGCCGCTTCGCGCCCCAGCGGGAGCAAGCTCCCTCGCCACAGGGTTTCAGGTGCCAGGCAGGTGGCGGATAAAGTCCGCAACGAGAGTCAAGCATGATCAAAAAATTCTCACGCTTCGATGCAGCCACTTATCTCAAAACGCCGGAGGAAATGAAGGCATATCTGGACGCTTGCTTCGAAGAGGACAACGGCGACGGTGTGTTGATTCGAGCGGCCCTTAACGACATCGCCCGGGCGGAACGCATGACACGAATGGTCTACGATTCCAATCTCGAACAACCGAATATCGACTGATCGAGAATCCCTGTGGCGAGGGAGCTTGCTCCCGCTGGACTGCGTAGCAGTCCCAAGAGGATGAGTACCCTATTGCTGACACACCACAGTTGCAGTTTGGGGCCGCTTCGCGCCCCAGCGGGAGCAAGCTCCCTCGCCACGGAGGTTTCATGTGCCGTTCGCAAAACGCTGTATCAGGTTCCAAGGCCTCTTCACGCCATAGCAGGAGTAAGCTTGCGCGCCGCACCAGTACGCACCCGACAATCTATTGCTACTGTTAACCCAAGCCCTGCGACCCTACACCGCACGTGGCCTTTTTACTTCTACCCCACGATCAGGCTAAATACCGCCACCTGATCGCCCAACCGAGCGGATTGCCCCATGTCCCGACAACGGCTTGCATTTGCCTGGATCGCCTGCTTCGCAGTGCTGTTCAACATGCTTGCCATGCCGCTTTCCAACAGCGGTGGCGCGACTGCCAGTTCGCCAGCCGAGCAACTGCTGTGGGGCAGTTTCTGCTCGTCCAGCGGCACGAAAATGGTCGCGATTTCCCTGGGCACGCTCGAACAGGGCACGCCACAGAAAGACACTCACTCGACGATGCAGCATTGCTGGTGCTGCGCCGGCACCGCGTCGCTGGTGGCACTCACCGGCCATACCCCGCAACTTTACCTGGATGCCCAACTCGATCATCGCGGCATCGCCCAATCGAAACTCGATAACCCCACGCCCCGCCAGCAGTGGCCAAGCCTCAATCCCCGCGCCTCGCCCCTGGTCTGATTCTTTCCGCATACACCTGCGCCCTGAATCGTTCCGGAGAATCGCCATGTTGAACAGACTTATCCTGCTGGCCGCCCTGCTGCTTCCCGTCGGCTTTGCCCAAGCTCACCAGTACAAGGCAGGCGATCTTGAAATCGCCCACCCGTGGTCTCAAGAGTTGCCGCCCAATGCGCCTACCGTGGCCGCGTATTTCGTCATCCACAACGGCGGCACCAGCGCCGACAAGCTGCTCAGTGTCGACTCGCCCATCGCCGGCAAGGCCGAGCTCCATGAGCATGTGATGCAAAACGACCTGATGAAAATGCAACCGGTATCCGACGTCGATATCGCCCCGGGTGCGACTGTCACTTTCGCGCCAATGGCCTATCACGTGATGCTGCTGGATTTAAATGACCGCAGCCTGCTCAGCGACGGGAAGCGCTTCCCCATGACCCTGCATTTCGAGAAAGCGGGGGATGTCACGGTCGACGTCGCGGTGCAGAAAAAAGCGCCCGACGGCACCAAGACACACATGCACGCCCAGTAGACGTCGCCGCCCATGCACGCCCTTCGCGCCAGGCCATCCATGCCCCGCCGTCAGCCCATGAGCCTGACACGCGGCAGCTGGATCAGCCTGTTCGCCATGCTGATGATCTTTATCGGTCCGCTGATTTCCCAGTCGATGCCGATGGATCAGCGCATGCCTGCGAGCATGAACATGAGCATGTCGATGGACATGAGCATGGACATGCCGGCGGGAGCCCACGCCGAACACGAGGCCTCAACCGACGAACACTGCCCGCCCCAGCGCGAGCACCACGCACTGTGGGAAAAGTGTGGCTATTGCAGCCTGCTGTTCAACTGTCCGGCGCTGACTGGCAGCCAGGGCTTCGCCACCTTTGAAACACCACTGGCCAACACCTACACCGCCCCCTCCCCGCGCCTGGGCCATGCCCGCACCGCATTCTTCCCGGGTGCTCGCACCCGCGCACCGCCCCTCGACGCGTAAGCCGACACTCCACTCATCGGTCGTACAAGACAGCTCCAGGCTGCCCGACCGTGTCGTCTACGTTTGTTCGATGGAATCATCATGTCCAGGTTTTCTGCTGGCATCGCGTTGGGCTCTGCCCAGGTTCGCTGCCCCCTGAACGAGCCACCGGTTCGTTTGCGCCAAACCATAGCCGCCCTGTGCGGCCTGCTGCTCACGCCTCTCGCGCTGGCCGACGAGCACGAGCATCACGACCATCAGGTCGACGAACTGAGCCCGACGGTCATTACCGCCATCGCCCCCAGTTCGCCCCTGACCGTCGTCACCAACCCCAAGGACCCGCGCCAACCGGTGCCGGCCAGTGATGGCGGCGACTACCTCAAGACCATTCCGGGCTTTGCCCTGGTGCGCAACGGCGGCACCAATGGCGACCCGGTGCTGCGTGGCATGTTCGGCTCGCGACTGAACATCCTCACCAACGGCAGCATGTTGTTGGGTGCTTGCCCAGGCCGGATGGACGCGCCCACCTCCTATATCTCGCCGGAAACCTACGACACGCTCACCGTCATCAAAGGCCCGCAAACCGTGCTCTGGGGCCCCGGCGCCTCGGCCGGGACCGTGCTGTTCGAGCGCGAGCCGGAACAGTTCGGCGAGCTGGGCACCAGGGTCAACGCCAGTGTGCTGGCCGGCTCCAACGGCCGTTTCGACAAAGTGGTGGATGCCGCCGCCGGTGGCCCGCTGGGCTATGTACGGGTGATCGGCAACACCGCCCATTCGGACGACTACCGCGACGGCAACAACGACACCGTGCCGTCGCGCTATGACAAGTGGAATGGCGACGTCACCCTTGGCTGGACGCCGGACGCCGACACTTTGCTGGAGTTGACGGCCGGCAAGGGCGACGGTGAAGCGCGCTACGCCGGACGCGGCATGGACGGCTCACAGTTCAAGCGCGAAAGCCTCGGGCTGCGTTTCGAGCGCTCGAACATCGGCGAGGTGCTGGACAAGGTCGAGGCCCAGGTCTACTACAACTATGCCGACCATGTGATGGACAATTACACGCTGCGCACGCCGTCCGGCACCGGGATGATGGCCGGGCCCATGGCTTCCAACGTCGACCGCCGCACCCTGGGCGCGCGCATCAAGGCCACCTGGCGCTGGGCCGATGTGCAATTGATCAGCGGCCTGGACGCCCAGACCAACGAACATCGCCAACGCAGCAGCATGGGCGTCGACACCTACAAGAACCTGCCGTACACCAAGGACGCCGACTTCCACAATTACGGCGTCTTCAGCGAATTGACCTGGTATGCCGCCGACCGCGACCGAGTGATCACCGGCGCCCGGCTCGACCGGGCCTCGGCCAAGGACTATCGCCAAAGCATCGGTTCCGGTATGTCGGCCCGCCCCAACCCCACCGCCGACGACACTCGCGCCGACACGCTGCCCAGCGGTTTCGTTCGCTACGAGCACGACCTGGACGACAGCCCCGCCACCCTCTACGCAGGCGTCGGTCACGCGCAACGCTTCCCGGATTACTGGGAGCTGTTCTCGCCGGACGCCGGTCCCAGCGGGTCGCTGAATGCCTTCGATTCGATCAAGCCGGAGAAAACCACCCAGCTCGACTTCGGCCTGCAGTACAAGACCGAAACCCTCGAAGCCTGGGCGTCGGGTTATGTCGGCCAGGTACGCGACTACATCCTCTTCGACTACACCCCCGGCATGATGGGCAGCACCTCCCGGGCCGAGAACATCAATGCGCGGATCATGGGCGGTGAATTGGGTGCGGCCTACAAGCTGAGCGAGCGCTGGAAAGCCGATGCCACCCTCGCCTACGCCTGGGGCAAGAACAGCAGCGACGGCAGCGCCCTGGCGCAAATGCCGCCTCTGGACGCACGACTGGGCCTGACCTACAGCGAAGACCGCTGGAGTGCCGGCGCCCTGTGGCGGGTGGTGGCGGCGCAACACCGTGTCGATGAAAACAAGGGCAACGTGGTGGGCAAGGACTACGGCAAAAGCTCGGGCTTCGGCGTGTTCTCGCTCAACGGTGCCTATCGCATCAATCAACACTGGAAGGTCAGCAGCGGTGTCGACAACCTGTTCGGCAAAGCCTACGCCGAACACTTGAACCTGGCCGGCAACGCCGGGTTCGGCTACCCGGCGAGCGACCCGCAGGCCATCAACGAACCGGGGCGCACGCTCTGGACCAAGGTGGACATGAGTTTCTAACCGGCACCGGAGATCTGTCAGCAAGAACACAAACTGTGGGAGCGGGCTTGCTCGCGATGGCGAAGGTACATTCAACATCGATGCAAGCTGAACCATTGCTATTGCGAGCAAGCTCGCTCCCACAGGGTTCGATTCCACCTGGACTGACGGCACAACATAACAACCCAATTTGCCCTGCGGAGCGCTTTGCAATGAGCCAACCGAAACCGAATTTCTACAACCTGGCCTGGCGCTGGCATTTTTATGCCGGGCTGTTCGTGGCGCCGTTCATGGTGATGCTGGCCCTGACCGGCATCATCTATCTGTTCAAACCGCAACTCGATCCACTGATGTACGGCAGCCTGTTGAACGTGCCGGCCGGGCATCACACCCTGGCGGCAGACGACCTGCTCAAGCAGGTCCGCCAGGCCTACCCCGAAGGCCAGGTCAAACAGTACCTGCCACCGGTCAACGCCGAACGCAGCGCGCAGTTCGTGGTGATCGACCAGGGCCGGGAACTGAATGTGTTCATCGACCCATACCACGGCGACATCCTTGGCGAACAGGATGCGAAGAACAACCTGCAAGCCATGGCCCGGGCGATCCACGGCGAATTGCTGATCGGCACCGTCGGTGACCGATTGGTGGAAATGGCCGCCGGTTGGGGCGTGGTGCTGGTGGTCTCCGGCCTGTACCTGTGGTGGCCGCGCGGACAATCATCGGCCGGTGTGCTGTGGCCGCGCTGGAGCGCGCGCGGGCGCTTGTTCTGGCGTGACCTGCATGTCGTCGTCGGTTTCTGGGGCGCGGCATTCCTGCTGGTGATGCTGCTCAGCGGCATGACCTGGACCGGCTTCTGGGGCAAGCAATACGCCAACCTCTGGAACCGCTTCCCGGCGGCGATGTGGAATGACGTGCCCAAGTCCGACGTCGAGGCCGGCAGCCTCAACAACGCCCACCGCCAGACCGTGCCTTGGGCCATGGAAAATACGCCGATACCGATGTCCGGCGACCATGCCGAGCACATGGGCCACGGTGGCACGCACGAAGGCCCCGCCGCCCCGACCGTCAGTCTGCAAGCGGTGCAGGATATCGCCACCGAACGCCAGGTCACGCCCGGCTATAGCATCACGTTGCCCACCACGGCCAGCGGCGTGTTCACCGTCGCCGTGTTCGCCGATGACCCACGCCACGACGCCACCCTGCACGTGGACCAGTACACCGGCAAGGTCCTGGCCGACGTGCGCTGGGAGCACTACAGCATCGTGGCCCGCGCCACCGAAACCGGGGTGATGCTGCACGAAGGCAAGATGTTCGGCCCGGTGAACCAGATCCTCGTGCTGCTGGTTTGCCTGATGATCCTGCTCAGCGCCGTGAGTGGCCTGGTGATCTGGTGGAAGCGCCGGCCCCAGGGCAAGTTCGGCGTGCCGCCGCTGCGCCACGACTTGCCGACCTGGAAAACCGGGGTCTTCATCATGCTGGCCCTGGCGCTGGTGTTCCCGTTGGTGGGGGCTTCACTGGTGGTGGTGTGGCTGTTGGACCGGCTGGTTACCCGGTTCAATCGCCAGCCTGAGGCGGCTTCATCTTCAAGCTGAGACAGTGCACTAACGGAAGGCGGCGCGAACGTTCTACTATCGCGCTCGCCCTCCAAGCTGCATACAGATCAATTGTGGGATCTTCAGTGGCCGCGATCAAGACGCCCCAATGTGGCGCACCAGGTCGCACCAGCCACCGCATGACGAGCACTCATGGTGCGCCACCCTGTCCAACCCCTGCGCCTTCCCCTTGTTTCAAAGCCTTTCTCCGACCGGGCACACCCCTTGCAAAAGCGCTTTCAGCGTTTGCATCTGCCCTCGAAAAAAACTCATAAGTCCATGGAGATCGCACAATGAAGCGTCGTAGCTTGATCAAGGCTTTTACACTCTCGGCAAGCATTGCCGCGATGGGCATGGCCTGGACCGTCCAGGCCGCCGAGACCATCAAGGTCGGCATCCTGCATTCGTTGTCCGGCACCATGGCGATCTCCGAGACGTCCCTCAAGGACATGGCGCTGATGACCATCGACGAGATCAACGCCAAGGGTGGTGTGAACGGCAAGAAGCTTGAAGCGGTGGTCGTGGACCCGGCGTCGAACTGGCCGCTGTTCGCCGAGAAGGGCCGGCAGTTGCTGACCCAGGACAAGGTCGCCGTGGTGTTCGGCTGCTGGACCTCGGTGTCGCGTAAATCCGTGTTGCCGGTGTTCGAAGAACTCAACGGCCTGCTGTTCTACCCGGTGCAATACGAAGGCGAAGAGATGTCGCCGAACGTGTTCTACACCGGCGCGGCACCAAACCAGCAGGCGATTCCGGCGGTGGAATACCTGATGAGCGAAGAAGGCGGCAGCGCCAAGCGCTACTTCCTGCTGGGCACCGACTACGTCTACCCGCGCACCACCAACAAAATCCTGCGCTCGTTCCTGCACTCCAAAGGGGTGGCAGACAAGGACATCGAAGAGGTCTACACCCCGTTCGGCCACAGCGACTACCAGACCATCGTGGCCAACATCAAGAAATTCTCGGCCGGGGGCAAGACTGCGGTCATCTCCACGGTCAACGGCGACTCCAACGTGCCGTTCTATAAAGAACTGGCGAACCAGGGCCTGAAAGCCACCGACGTACCGGTCGTGGCCTTCTCGGTGGGCGAAGAAGAACTGCGCGGCATCGACACCAAGCCGCTGGTGGGCAACCTGGCGGCGTGGAACTACTTCGAATCCGTGGATAACCCAGCGAACAAGAAATTCGTCGATTCCTGGAAAGCCTATGCCAAGGCCAAGAACCTGCCGGGCGCCGACAAAGCGGTGACCAACGACCCGATGGAAGCCACCTACGTCGGCATCCACATGTGGGCGCAAGCGGTCGAGAAAGCCAAGTCCACCGACGTCGACAAAGTCCGCGAAGCCCTGGCCGGCCAGACCTTCGCCGCACCGTCGGGCTACACCCTGACCATGGACAAGACCAACCACCACCTGCACAAGCCGGTGATGATCGGCGAGATCCAGGCCGACGGTCAGTTCAACGTGGTCTGGCAGACCGAAGGCCCGATCCGCGCGCAACCGTGGAGCCCGTTCATCGCCGGCAACGACAAGAAGCCTGACTATGCGGTGAAGAGCAACTGAGCCCATGGGTGTCGGCCCCAATCCCCGGGCCGACACACACCCCCTGTGGGAGCGGGCTTGCTCGCGAATGCGGACTCATGTTCAACATTTGAGTCGCCTGACACACCGCATTCGCGAGCAAGCCCGCTCCCACAAAAGAAAGTTTGCGCAAGGCCTAGCATATGCCCACCGCCCTTTACCGCCTCATCCTCGCCCTGGTGCTGCTGTTGCCACTGGAGGCCCACGCCGGCGACGCCGAAGACTTCGTCGCCGCCAACCCGACCCAACAGGCCAAACTCCTGGAAACCTGGGCCGCGCAGCCGGAGCCTGAGCGTGTCGAACTGATCAACGCCCTGCAACAAGGCCAGTTGATCGTCGACGGCCAGCCAAAAATCCTGCGCCTGAACAACCGCTTGCGCGGGCTGATCGAAACCGCCCTGGCCAGCCATCAACTGCTCGCCGTCGATGCCCGCGTACGCCTGGCCGCCGCGCAACAGCTGCAAAAAAGTGCCCGCCCGGCGCAACTGGCGTTTCTCGATCGGCAACTGGCCGGTGAGCAGGACGAAGACGTACACGCCGCCCTGAGCCTGGCCCTGGCGAACCTGCAACTGGTGGACACCAACCCGAACGTGCGCCTGGCCGCCGTCCGCCTGCTAGGGGAAACCGGCGATCCACTGGCCCGCACTCGCCTGGAAGGCCTGCTCGAACCCGGCGTCGAAACCGACGCCGCCGTGCGCACCGCCGCTGAAACCAGCCTCGGCCAGGTCAAGCGCAAACTCCTGGTGGGCGAGTTGCTGGGCCAGGCCTTCAGCGGCATGTCCCTGGGCTCGATCCTGCTGCTCGCCGCCCTCGGCCTGGCGATTACCTTTGGCCTGCTGGGGGTGATCAACATGGCCCACGGCGAGATGCTCATGCTGGGGGCCTATTCCACTTATGTGGTGCAACTGCTGTTCCAGCGCTTCGCCCCGAACGCCATCGAGTTCTATCCACTGATCGCCCTGCCGGTGGCGTTTTTCATCACCGCGGCCATCGGCATGGCCCTGGAGCGCACGGTGATTCGCCACCTCTACGGGCGGCCGCTGGAAACCCTGCTCGCCACCTGGGGCATCAGCCTGATGCTGATCCAACTGGTGCGCCTGGTGTTCGGTGCGCAGAACGTCGAAGTCGCCAACCCAGCCTGGCTCTCGGGCGGGATCCAGGTGTTGCCGAACCTGGTGCTGCCGTACAACCGCATCGTGATCATCGCCTTCGCCTTGTTCGTGGTGGTGCTGACCTGGCTGCTGCTGAACAAGACGCGCCTGGGCCTGAACGTGCGCGCCGTAACGCAGAACCGCAACATGGCCGCCTGCTGCGGCGTGCCCACCGGCCGCGTGGACATGCTCGCCTTCGGCCTCGGCTCGGGCATCGCCGGGCTCGGAGGCGTGGCCCTGAGCCAGATCGGCAACGTCGGCCCGGACCTGGGCCAGAGCTACATCATCGACTCGTTCCTGGTGGTGGTGCTCGGTGGTGTCGGTCAGTTGGCCGGCAGTGTGTTCGCCGCGTTCGGCCTGGGCATCGCCAACAAGATCCTCGAACCGCAGATCGGCGCCGTGCTCGGCAAGATCCTGATCCTCGCGCTGATCATTCTGTTCATCCAGAAGCGTCCGCAAGGCCTCTTCGCGCTCAAAGGACGGGTAATCGACTGATGAACCAGCCCCTGATGCTCACGGCCACGCAAAAGGCCGGTCCCAAAGTCACCCTCGCCGTCGGCGCGCTGATTCTGGCCGTGCTGCTGAGCCTGCCATTGCTGTCCCTGCTGGCGGCGGACAATCCGCTGCACGTCTCGGCCTACACCCTGACCCTGGTGGGCAAGATTCTCTGCTACGCCATCGTCGCCCTGGCACTGGACCTGGTCTGGGGTTACGCCGGCTTGCTCTCCCTGGGCCACGGCCTGTTCTTCGCCCTGGGCGGCTACGCCATGGGCATGTACTTGATGCGCCAGGCCGCCGGGGACGGCTTGCCGGCGTTCATGACCTTCCTGTCGTGGACCGAGTTGCCTTGGTACTGGGCCGGCACTGACAGTTTCCTCTGGGCGATGTGCCTGGTGGTGCTGGCGCCGGGGTTGCTGGCGCTGGTGTTCGGCTTCTTCGCCTTCCGCTCACGGATCAAGGGCGTGTATTTCTCGATCATGACCCAAGCCCTGACCTTCGCCGGGATGCTCCTGTTTTTCCGCAACGAAACCGGGTTTGGCGGCAACAACGGCTTCACCAATTTCCGCACGATCCTGGGCTTCGGCATCACCGAGCCCGGCACCCGGGCGGTGCTGTTTTTCGCCACGGTGTTGCTGCTGGTGGCGAGCCTGTTCATCGGCTGGCGCCTGGCCCGCAGCAAGTTCGGCCGGGTACTGACCGCCCTGCGCGATGCGGAAAACCGCCTGATGTTCTGCGGTTACGATCCCCGTGGTTTCAAGCTGTTCGTCTGGGTGTTGAGCGCGGTGTTGTGCGGCCTGGCCGGAGCGTTGTACGTGCCGCAGGTGGGCATTATCAACCCCAGCGAAATGTCGCCGACCAACTCCATCGAGGCCGCCGTGTGGGTCGCCCTTGGCGGACGCGGCACGTTGATCGGGCCGTTGCTGGGCGCCGGGGTCGTGAACGGCATGAAGAGCTGGTTCACCGTGGCGTTTCCTGAATATTGGCTGTTCTTCCTCGGCGCCCTGTTCATCGTCGTGACCCTGTATCTGCCCAAGGGTGTGATCGGGCTGCTGAAGAAAAGGAGCGAATGATGCGAATCACACCTACGGCGGATTTCATGCTCGAACCCATCCTGGAGCCCAACAAGGACCAAGGCAGCAGCCGCGACGCCATCGGCCTCGGCCAGGCAGCCGGCGTGGGCCTGAACACCCGCCACGGCACCATCCTGACCCTGGAAGACATCAGCGTCAGTTTCGATGGTTTCAAGGCCCTGAACGATTTGAACCTGTACATCGGCGTCGGCGAATTGCGCTGCATCATCGGCCCCAACGGCGCCGGCAAGACCACGCTGATGGACGTGATCACCGGCAAGACCCGGCCCAGCCACGGCAAGGCCTGGTTCGGCGAGACCCTGGACCTGACGAGCATGAGCGAAGTGCAGATCGCCCAGGCCGGCATCGGGCGCAAGTTCCAGAAGCCTACGGTATTCGAAGCCCTGAGCGTGTTCGAGAACCTGGAGCTGGCACTCAAGACCGACAAATCGGTGTGGGCCAGCCTGCGGGCAAGACTCACTGGCGAGCAGCACGACCGTATCGACGAAGTGCTCGAGACCATCCGCCTTACTACGTCGGTCAACCGCGCCGCCGGGTTGCTGTCCCACGGGCAGAAGCAGTTCCTGGAGATCGGCATGCTGCTGGTGCAAGACCCGCAATTGCTGTTGCTCGACGAACCGGTGGCGGGCATGACCGACGCCGAGACCGAGTTCACCGCCGAGCTGTTCAAGTCCCTGGCGGGCAAGCATTCGCTGATGGTGGTGGAACACGACATGGGCTTCGTCGGCGCGATCGCCGACCACGTCACCGTGCTGCACCAGGGCAGCGTGCTGGCCGAAGGGTCGCTGGAACAGGTGCAGGACAATGAGCGGGTGATCGAGGTGTATCTCGGTCGCTGATCGCTTTTATGTGGGAGCGAGCTTGCTCGCGATAGCCATTGAACATTCACCTTCAAGGTTGGCTGAGCCACCGCTATCGCGAGCAGCTCGCTCCCACAGGGAACTTGAGGAGAATCTGGAACATGCTGCAAGTCGACAAGCTGCACCAGTACTACGGCGGTAGCCACATCCTGCGGGGCCTGTCGTTCGACGTGAAGGTCGGCGAGGTGACGTGCCTGCTGGGGCGCAACGGCGTGGGCAAGACCACCCTGCTCAAATGCCTGATGGGTCTGTTGCCGGCCAAGGAAGGTGCGGTGAGTTGGGAGGGCAAGGCCATCACCGCGTTCAAGCCGCACCAACGGGTGCATGCCGGCATTGCCTACGTGCCCCAGGGCCGGGAAATTTTCGGGCGGTTGACGGTGGAAGAAAACCTGCTGATGGGCCTGGCGCGCTTTCCCGGCGCCGAAGCCAAGGAAGTGCCGGCCTTCATCTACGAATTGTTCCCGGTGCTGCTGCAGATGAAACAACGCCGTGGCGGTGACCTGTCCGGCGGCCAGCAACAGCAGCTCGCCATTGGCCGGGCCCTGGCCAGTCGCCCGCGCCTGCTGATTCTCGACGAGCCCACCGAAGGCATCCAGCCCTCGGTGATCAAGGAGATCGGCGTGGTGATCAAGAAGCTGGCGGCTCGGGGCGACATGGCGATTTTGCTGGTGGAGCAGTTCTATGACTTCGCCGCCGAGCTGGCCGATCAGTACCTGGTGATGTCCCGGGGCGAGATCGTGCAGCAAGGGCGCGGAGAAAATATGGAAGCCGAGGGTGTGCGCGGGCTGGTTACGATCTAGTCTGTAGCGTCCTGACGATAATCAGAAATCATGAATCTACCTGTCTGTTCATTGGCGCCTTCGGCCCTGTTCACCCCCAGCTGGCACGCCGAGCTGGAATTGGGCTACGCCCGCTTTGGCGAGTGCACACGCCCGGTACAGCGCCGCCACAAAGGCCCGCTGCGGGTGCAGAAGCACTTGTACGCCGAAGGCCCCGAGGTGTGCCAGCACATCATCGTCCACCCGCCAGGCGGGATTGCCGGCGGTGACCGGCTGGACATCTCGGCCCATGTCGGCCCTGGCGCCTGGGCGCAACTGACCAGCCCCGGCGCGGCCAAGTGGTACCGCGCTGCCGGCTCGGCGTACCAACAATTGACCCTGAGCGTGGCCCCCGGCGCGACCCTGGAATGGCTGCCCCAGGAAACCATCGTCTTCAGCGCGGCCCAGGCCGAACTCGGCACGAGTATCGACCTGCAGGGCGACGCACGCCTGTTCTACTGGGACATGGTCGCCCTCGGCCGACCGGCCAGCGGCGAGCGGTTCGACCTGGGGCACTTTCAATCGCGACTGGACATTCGCCGCGACGGCCAGTTGCTGTGGCATGAGCGCCAGCGCATTGTGGGCGGTGATGGGCTGCTGGACTCGCCCATCGGGCTGGGCGGCGATCCGGTGTTTGCCACGTTGCTGGTGACCGGCGAGATCGACAGCGAGTTGCTGGAGCAATGCCGATCCCTGGGCCATGCCGTGCGCGGCGACCTGACCCAATTGCCCGGCCTGGTTGTGGCGCGGTGCCTGGCGAGCGAGGCGTTGCTGGCGCGGGGGTGGTTGATTGCGTTGTGGCGGCTTCTGCGCCCGGCGCTGCTCGGTCGGGAGGCCATGCCCCCGAGAATCTGGAGTACTTGAATTGGCTTTTCTGTGGGAGCGGGCTTGCTCGCGAAGGCGGTGTGTCAGCCAACTCAACTGTTGAGTGTGAGCCCGCATTCGCGAGCAAGCCCGCTCCCACAGGGGGACATGTTTTAGCCCGAATTTTTTATCTGCCCTTATGGATTGCACATGGACCTGACCCCACGCGAAAAAGACAAGCTGCTGATCTTCACCGCCGGCCTCGTCGCCGAACGACGGTTGGCCCGGGGCCTGAAGCTCAACTACCCGGAGGCCATGGCCTACATTTCCGCCGCGCTGCTGGAAGGCGCCCGTGACGGCCAGACCGTCGCCGAGTTGATGCACTACGGCACCACGCTGTTGAGCCGCGAGCAGGTGATGGAAGGCATCCCGGAAATGATCCCGGAGATCCAGGTCGAAGCGACGTTTCCCGACGGCACCAAACTGGTCACCGTCCACCAACCCATTGCCTGAGGCCATGTCATGACTGCCCACGTTCGTGACGCCCATGCCACAGACCTGCCGGCGATCCGCGAGATCTACAACGACGCCGTCCTCAACACCACGGCGATCTGGAACGAACAAGCCGTGGACCTGGGCAATCGCCAGGCCTGGTTCAGCGCCCGGCAGACCCAGGGCTACCCGGTGCTGGTGGCCGTCGACGCCGAAGACAATGTGCTGGGCTACGCTTCGTTCGGCGACTGGCGGCCGTTCGACGGCTTTCGCCACACCGTGGAGCATTCGGTGTACGTGCGCAGCGATCAACGCGGCAATGGCCTTGGCCCGCTGCTGATGGGCGCGCTGATCGAACGTGCCAGGGCCTGCGATAAACACGTCATGGTCGCGGCCATCGAAAGCGGCAACGCGGCCTCGATTCGCCTGCACGAGCGCGCCGGTTTCGTGATCACCGGGCAGATGCCCGAGGTGGGGACCAAGTTCGGCCGCTGGCTGGACCTGACCTTCATGCAGTTGAACCTCAACCCCGGGGCGCTACCGCCTGCCAACAACAAGGAGTGAAAAGCCAATGAACGCCGCCCAGTTGCGTCGGGTCCACGCCGAGAGCTTTGCCCATTATCGCCAGGGCCTGATCGATCTGTTGCTCGACGCCGTCGGCTACGGGGCCAGCGTGGGGTTCATGGCCGATCTCGATGCTGTCCAGGCCCGCGCCTATTTCGACGAGGTCCAGGCCAGCCTCAACCAGGGCCATCTGCTGCTGTGGGTGGTGGTCAAGGATGAACAGGTACAGGCCAGCGTCCAGCTTGCCCTGTGCCAGAAGCCCAACGGCCTCAACCGCGCCGAAGTGCAGAAACTGCTGGTCCGCGGTGAGGCTCGCCGCCGCGGGCTGGGCCAGCAATTGATGAGCGCCCTGGAACTTGGCGCCCGCCAGCACAAGCGTGGCCTGTTGTACCTCGATACCGAGGCCGGTTCCGAGGCCGAGGCGTTCTACCGCGCCATGGGCTACACCCGGGTCGGTGAACTGCCCGACTACTGCCAGAGCCCGGACGGG
Organism: Pseudomonas sp. NFACC04-2; assembly: GCF_900119265.1. Taxonomy (NCBI): domain Bacteria; kingdom Pseudomonadati; phylum Pseudomonadota; class Gammaproteobacteria; order Pseudomonadales; family Pseudomonadaceae; genus Pseudomonas; species Pseudomonas sp. NFACC04-2. The sequence continues at coordinate 18,405 of NZ_FPJC01000019.1, read as the reverse complement.
ACCTACACCCCGACCGCCATTTACTACAAGATTTTGGGGCAACCGCAATGATTCCAGGGCAATACCAGGTCCAGCCCGGCGACATCGAACTCAACGTCGGTCGCCGCACGCTCACGCTGAACGTCGCCAACAGCGGTGACCGACCGATCCAGGTCGGCTCGCACTATCACTTTTTCGAAACCAACGACGCCTTGACCTTCGACCGCGCCGCCAGCCGTGGCATGCGCCTGAACATCCCGGCCGGTACCGCGGTGCGTTTCGAACCGGGCCAGAGCCGCGAGGTGGAGCTGGTGGACCTGGCCGGGCATCGCCGGGTGTTCGGGTTTGCCGGGCGGGTCATGGGCGACCTGTAAGTCATAGGGTGCCTGCACTGGCCTCATCGCGAGCAAGCTCGCTCCCACAGGGAAACGCGATCAAGTGTGGGCGCGAGCTTGCTCGCGATGAGTGAGCGCAGCGAACGGTTTCAACATTCAATTGAATTCCAAGGCAAGCACATGAAGATTTCGAGACAAGCCTACGCCGACATGTTCGGCCCCACCGTCGGCGACAAGGTCCGCCTGGCCGACACCGAGTTGTGGATCGAAGTGGAAAAAGACTTCACAACCTACGGCGAAGAAGTGAAATTCGGCGGTGGCAAGGTGATTCGCGACGGCATGGGCCAGAGCCAGTTGCTGGCCGCCGAGGTAGTGGACACGCTGATCACCAACGCACTGATCATCGACCACTGGGGCATCGTCAAGGCCGATGTCGGCCTCAAGGACGGGCGCATCGCCGCCATCGGCAAGGCCGGCAACCCGGACATCCAGCCCGACGTGACCATCGCCATCGGCGCCAGCACCGAAGTGATCGCCGGCGAAGGCATGATCCTCACCGCCGGCGGTATCGACACCCACATCCACTTCATCTGCCCCCAGCAGATCGAAGAAGCGCTGATGAGCGGCGTCACCACCATGATCGGTGGCGGCACAGGTCCAGCCACCGGGACCAACGCCACCACTTGCACCTCCGGGCCGTGGCACCTGGCGCGCATGCTCCAGGCCGCCGATGCCTTCCCGATGAACATCGGCTTCACCGGCAAGGGCAACGCCAGTCTGCCGGAGCCGTTGATCGAGCAGGTCAAGGCCGGGGCCATCGGCCTGAAGCTGCACGAAGACTGGGGCACCACGCCCGCGGCCATCGACAACTGCCTGAGCGTGGCCGACCAGTACGATGTGCAGGTGGCGATCCACACCGACACCCTCAACGAGTCGGGCTTCGTGGAAACCACCCTCGCCGCGTTCAAGGGGCGCACCATCCACACCTACCACACCGAAGGTGCCGGTGGCGGGCATGCGCCGGACATCATCAAGGCCTGCGGCTTCCCCAACGTGCTGCCTAGTTCCACCAACCCGACCCGGCCGTTCACCCGCAACACCATCGACGAGCACCTGGACATGTTAATGGTCTGCCATCACCTGGACCCGAGCATTGCCGAAGACGTGGCCTTCGCCGAAAGCCGCATCCGCCGCGAGACCATCGCCGCCGAAGACATTCTCCACGACCTCGGCGCCTTCTCGATGATCAGCTCCGACAGCCAGGCCATGGGCCGCGTCGGCGAAGTCATCACGCGCACCTGGCAGACCGCCGACAAGATGAAAAAGCAACGCGGCGCCCTGCCCGGCGACGGCGAAGGCAACGACAATTTCCGCATCAAGCGCTACATCGCAAAGTACACCATCAACCCGGCGATCACCCACGGCATCAGCCATGAAGTGGGCTCCATCGAAGTGGGCAAGTGGGCCGACCTGGTGCTGTGGCGCCCGGCGTTCTTCGGCGTCAAGCCGACGCTGATCCTCAAGGGCGGAGCGATTGCCGCCAGCCTGATGGGCGACGCCAACGCCTCGATCCCGACGCCACAACCGGTGCACTACCGACCGATGTTCGCCAGTTACGGCGGCTCACGGCATGCCACCAGCCTGACCTTCATCAGCCAGGCCGCCGCCGAGGCCGGATTGCCGGAACAACTGGGGCTGAAGAAAAGAATCGCCGTGGTCAAAGGCTGCCGCGACGTGCAGAAGACCGACCTGATCCACAACGACTACCTGCCGAGCATAGACGTCGATCCGCAGACTTACCAGGTCAAGGCCGACGGCGTGTTGCTGTGGTGCGAACCGGCCGAAGTGCTGCCGATGGCGCAGCGTTATTTCCTGTTTTGAACCGGTGCTGTTCCTGTGGCGAGGGCGCTTGCTCCCGCTGGACCGTAGGAGCTGCCGAAGGCTGCGATCTTTTGATCTTTCGCTTGGGACTCAAGCGTTTTTGGAGAGATCGCAGCCTCGCTGCGCTCGACAGCTCCTACGGTCCAGCGGGAGCACGCGTACTCGCCACGGTTTTCATTGCCTGAAAGGGTCAGCCTACAGGTCGGTACTTCCCGACAACTGCTCCAGTTCGGTTCGCGTCAACGACTGGACCAGCTCCGCTTCCTTGATCTTGTGTTGCAGGCCCAACGCCTCGGACTGGCTGATGTAGTCGGCTTCCTCCAGGGTCCCGGCCGTCTTCGCTTCATCCAGCTCGATCTGGTTGGCGATAAGGGTGTCATTCAGCGCCTGGAAGGAGGGCTCATGGGCCTGCTTCAAATAATCGATCCAGAAATCCCGGCCCACCAGCGACTGAAACTGCTGGGGGGAATCGTCCAGCCCCAGCACCTCATTGGCAGCGGCATCGAGCTTTCCAGGGGTGACATCTCCCAGCGTGAGAAAAGCCCCACCCGCGGGTTGCCCCGGTAGCCCCAGTCGATCCTTGAGCCCCACACGGTAAGCCAGACGGACCTCGACTTCTTCTATCAGCGCCAGGTTTTCGCGCTTTTCATCGTTGGTCAGGTCGGTGCGGGCATTGATCGCATCACGGCGCCGCTGGATATCCTGCAGGGCAATACGCTCTACCTCATCAAGGCGAAACAGCCCCTTGGCCAGCTGGACCAGTGTTGCCGCTTCATCCTTTGCAACCGCCAAGGCCCTCGCGTTGTGGATCATCAAGCGGATCTCCAGATAGCTGAAGGACAAGGCTGCGCGATCTTCACAGGCCGGTCGGCCAGCCAGGTCGAACAGTTCATGACGCAAGTCGGTGGCGTTTCCCATCGCCTCGAGCATCTGCCAGACGCGGGCCTGGAGGTCTGGATAATCCTCCAGCCCCTGGTAAGAGTTAGCCAAACGATGCAACAACTCAAAAAACTCTCCCGAGTGCTGCTCATCCGCCAGGCTTTGCCACAAGGCTCTCTTGTCCGCCAGTTGCCCCTCAGGCAGGCCTAGCAGCCACTGCTGCATATTCGACGGCCCGACCGGCGCTGAAAACCCAAACGCCTCGGGCAAACGCAGGACTACCCATTCGGGACGCGTCCGCAAGACCCTCGCCCAATAATTACGCATGCGCTGCTGGACCTCCTCGCTCAACGGGTTGCCTTGCAACAACGTCACGCGATTCAGACGTGCGGTGGCATGGGCACGCTCGGCGGGCGGGTCGAGCAGATGATCCGGTACCTGGGTCAAGCCGTTGTCGCGCAGGTCGATCAGCTCCAGCGGTTGATCGCGCAGGCCAGAGGGCCAGGCAGTGATCCCGGTGTTCTTCAGCTGCAGTCGTTCCAGCTCAGGCAGCCTGCTGAAGTCCGGCAGGCGCGTCAGCAAGTTGTTATCCAGGTCGAGGTTTTTCAGCCGGCCAAGGCTTTGCAGGATTTCAACGCTACGACGTGCCAGGCCGATCTGGTTATTCGCCAGTCGAAGCGTCTCCAGATTTCGCATCCCCTCCAGGGTTCCGGGAATAGCCATCAGCCTGTTCCTGGGCATTTCCAAGCGTTTGAGGGAGGAGAATGCGCTGAGGAAGCTGTCGCAGTAGTCCAGCGTCAAGCTCATGTCAGACATGATGAGCACACCCACATGGCTGAAATCGGCCGTCAGCTCCGGCAATGCGCCGACGTTCAATCCACTCAAATCAAGCTCATACCCGAGCCTACGGCCATCGGCCCCTACAACGACCCGGGTCTGACGCCGCCAGCAGCGCTCGATTTGTTCGGCCGCTATCTCTCTGACCCCCGTCGGTACTTGCCGACGTTGATTACCCTCGTAACGCCATCCAAAGCTAGCAACCCAGCGGTCCAGATCCTGATGTAGCGTTTTCAACTCGACTTTACGTCGCTTGAGTTCCCTCACCGCGCCATTGCCCAGCGATCGCAACAGCGCCTCGGTCTGTTGCGTCGTGTAGCTCGGGTATAACTCCTGCACCCGACTCTCCGGCGAGCGGCCCAGGCGCAACCAATCCCGCAGTCCACCCAGGGGATAACCGACTTTGCCCGAAGCCAGGCGCATCGGCGATTGGAAGGCGGGCTTGAGCGCAGGCATCTTCAAGCGGCTCGCCAGCGTATCCCGATCCACTGGCGAAGCGCCGATGGCCTCTCTCAACAGGTCACCGTGATCGCTCGATGGCCGAGCCATGGCCTGGCGCTCGGCATCCGGCAGGGCATGCTGCAAGGCATCGAAGACACTGCCCCAATGGCTCAACTCATTGCCGCTGTCGTCAAAGGCCTGGTAGACATCATCGTCCTTGACCACGACCTTGGTCTGCGTCGCATTTTGCGGCCCGATGCTGTCGATCAAGGCGCCGGACACATCGGCCTCGCGCAATTCGATGCGCACCGTGTCGCTCCAGCCAGGCAAGGTTTCCAGGGTCGCCAGCACCAGTCGAGGCGTGTCCGCCGTGGCCAAGGCGTCCTGATACAGGCCCTCGTAGGCTCGGTTCAAACGCACCCTGCGCTGATAGTGGCGCAGCTCTTCGGCGATGCGCAGCGGGATGGGTTTGGTCTGGCCGGCCTCGTCGAAATCCCAGGCGGCCATTTGCTGCAACTCTTCGGTACCGGACAGGGTGATGATCTGCTCGATCGCCTTTGCCGGAACCGAGGGGAACCGGGACTTGATCAGCGTGACATGGGGGTCACTTCTCGTCTCGCCCATGGCGTAGTAATCGTTGAGCAACTGTACCTTTTCATTCACCGCCGCCTCAGCGAGTACCTGGCGCAGGTGCCGGACGCGAGCATGCATGTTGGTTTTCGCAATCGGCGGGCTCGCCGTGGCCAACAGATCGACGCCCGCGGCATCCACCGCTTCGATCAGGTTTTTCAACAACAAAGGCGTGCGGACCTTGGCCTCGGTAAGGCTGGCTTCATGAAACGGGGTCTCGCCTTCCGAAGGCCGGACGTATTCCCAGCGCGTCCGACCGGCGCCGTCGACGACCGTCAACTTCAGCCCTCTTGGCCACGGGCCGTATTGGCTCAGCAGGTGCAACATCGGCTCGGCCAAGTCATGGCGCAGCGGCTCCTCGCTTTGCAGTTGCCCGATGAACGTGTCGATTTGTCGGCAGAGGTCGAAACGATCCAAAGTGTCGGCCAGCAACGCCGGCACCGGCTCGCCCTCGACATGCACCCTTCGCAGCACGTCCTGCGGGGTCGCGCTGGCGAGGCGAATCTGCTCCAGTTCGGCATCGCTGAAGTCCTTGACGCCATGGCCCAGGCGCCTCATCAGTGTCGAGCCTTCCCAGGTACGCGGTTGCTCCAGTTCGTGGTGCCAGGCACCGTTGCCGTTGTCCGTCAGCTCGGGCTGGTAGGCCTGCGGACGGGAAGGATGACGAATGCGATAGCGAAGGGTCTGCGGGTCCTGCTGCACTTCATAATGTTGGTCACCCAGCGGCAGTACCTGCCGGTCGTCGACCCGATACAGGCCCCGGATATCCGGACTCGACGCCGGGGGAGGCGCCAGCTCACTTTGGTAAACGCTCAGGTCGGGACGCCACAGGCGCGGTTCGCCGTTGGCCAATTGCACCGGCTCAAGCTGATCCACCGCGCCCGACCATCGAATGTGCGGCAGCACCGCCGCACCGGTGGCGACGAAGGCCGTGTTGAGGGCCACGCTGGAAAAATGCGCCCACATTTCCCGGGTCTCCCCCCGTTCGAACGCTTCGATGCCTTCGAAGGCCTCGTTGAACATCTGCACGGCCCCGACCGTCAACATCAGCGGCCCCAATCCTGGCACGACGAACGCCGCCAGGTTGAACACGTCGACCACCGCGTCCAGGTAACTGTCCAGGCGCGCCAGGCGGGCTTTCTGGTCTTCATCACCGGTAGGCACCGCCACCGCGCGTGCGTCAGCCTGGATCTTCTCGATCTGCCGCAGGCGTAACGAGCCCCACAGGTCGCCGGGAATCGGCGTCGTGGCCATGGGCAGGTTGCGCAACGACGATTTGAGTGGGTAATCGGCCTGGTCATGGGCCGTCGGGGAGATTTGATAGAAGTGTTTGAACTGCCGGAAAAACACCCCTTGCTGACGCAGCGGCAGGAAACGGCTGAAGAAGCGGCGGTAGGCGCTACCGTGCAAGCGTCGCCGCAGTTCGACCATGAAGTCGGCACTGGAGGCATAGGCTTTCAGGGGATGCTCGGGATCACCCGGAAGGTAGGCTATGACCGGCACCACCCGGCGACTTTTCTCAAGGTCGGGGCCGATCAACAGCGGGCCGACCAGGTCGATGTCGAACACTTTCAGGAAGGTGCAGGTCACGGCCTGGCCATCGAGGGTGACGTCGCTGGCCCCATCGATCAACCGCTGCAACATCGAGTAGACCGCCGGACTGATGTCGGCCTTGGCCCGGGCGATCTGGATGCTCAATGCCAGTCCCTCCCTATGATGCTCCTCCAGTGAATGATCCAGCGGGTTGTACGTCTTGCTGTCGTCGGGCCGCAGGACAGCGTTGATGTGCTCCTGATAGCGGCGCCCCAGGTCCAGGGTACGGCACAGCTTGGCGAAGGCTTCTGGAGCAATCGGCAATGCCCCTGCGCGAACGGCGTCGATGGAAGGCACCACTGCACCGCCTTGGGACGGACGCACCGTGGTGATGAGGCTGCAATCGGCACAGGCGGACTTGCGTGCTTCCTCTGGCGCGAAATTGGCCAGCGCCGCCTCCAGCAATGACGTGCCACGATATTCGTAGCGATCGAAGTGGCCGCCCTCGCTGTCCAGGACCAGCGCCCCAAAAAAATCGTCGCGGGTCTTGCGCCCGTACTTGCGGACGAAATACACCTCGTTGACGTTCAGCGCGAGGTTGAACTCATCCAGCAGCGCCTGCTTGAGCAAGGGTTCGACAAAGACGCGGATGTCCTGGATATTGCCCAGCCGGTTGTCGACCTGGTTCAGGCGCTCACGGTAGCGGGAATGATTGTCCTTGAGGCTGTTCCAGAGGTCGGGGGAGGCGTTCGCATACCAGTCCGGAAGCGTCAGTTCATGGTCGCTCAGTTCCTGCTGGCGCTGCACGATAGCACCGTTGTACCAGCCGGGAATGCGGGCTTTGAGCAGGTCGAAATGCTCGCCTTGGGGGGTGGCGAGACGGGGGGTGAAGCCTGGCATATCGGGTCATCCTTGACGATGGAAAACCCGAGCCTAACCAGCGTGCCGCCGAGGCGTGCGGTAACTATTTATTGCTCTTTCGACAAGACATGACGGATACGAACCGCCACGATCAGTCCACCCAACGGCCCAATTGCTGGCGCAGTCGACGATTCTCGGCCCGCAGTTGCTGGACTTCCTCCAGCAGGTCCAGCGCCAGGGCGACGCCTTCCCACTCCAGGTCCAGGTCGTGCCGCAGCTTCGCGGCACGTTTGGCCAGGGCCAGTTCGTAATCGGTAAAACGCCAATCCGTCGGGGCCGCGCCGTGGGGTTCGAGGATGCCGTGGGCGACGATCTCGATCACATGGACGTCGGCCAACGCGGCAGCCTCGCAGAATTCCGTCAGGGTCAGTTCAATGATCGGGTTGTTCATAGTCTGCTTCTCCCAATGCCTTAACTGTCGAGTCTAGCCATGACTGTAGTGAGGTTTGCTCCGTGCCACAGGCTGTGGGTCCAGGTCAGAAGTTCTCCCGCGGATCGAATGCGGCTTTCTTCGCCAGCTCCGCCCACAGCGCCTTGACCGCTTCGTCGCTGGCCTTGGGCATCACGGCCTTGAGCTGCACGAACAGGTAGCCGCGCTCGCCGGCCTTGTTGCGCAGGCCGTGACCCTTGGCGCGCATGCGCTGGCCGTTCTGGCTGCCGGCCGGGACCTTGAGATTGATCTTGCCGGTGAGGGTCGGCACCGCCACTTCGGCGCCCAGTGCCAATTCCCACGGGGCCAGGGGCAAGGTGATGATCAGGTCCTGGCCTTCGACGTCGAACTTGGGGTGCGGCGCGAAGCGAATGGTCAGGTACAAGTCGCCGTTGGCGCCGCCACCGACACCCGGCGCCCCCTGGCCCTTGAGGCGGATACGTTCGCCGTCGGTCACACCCAGCGGGATCTTCACGTTCAGGCTCTTGCTGGTGTTGCTCACGTGTTGGCCGGCCGCATTGTATTGCGGCACCTGGAACGTGACCTTCTTCGACTCGTTCGACAGGGTTTCTTCCAGGAAAATCGGTAATTCCATTTCCACGTCTTGCCCTCGACGGCCGGCGCTGCGACCTGACTGTCCGCCACCGAAACCCGACCCACGGTTACCGAAAATCGAACTGAAGAAGTCCGAGAAATCCCCGGTGTCCTGGCCGCCGAAACCACCACGGCTCTGCCAACCCGGCGGGCCCTGGAACGGCTGGCCGTGCTGGCCATAGCGGCGCAGGTCGTCGTATTCGGCGCGTTTGTCGGCACTTTTCAGCGCTTCATAGGCTTCGGAGACGTCCTTGAACTTGGTCTCGGCGTCTTTTTCCTTGCTCACATCCGGGTGGTACTTGCGCGCCAGCTTGCGATAGGCAGCCTTGATCGTGCTGTCGTCCGCCGTGGGCTCGACACCCAGGATCTTGTAATAGTCTTTGAAGTCCATCTAAGCATCACCATCCGTTATCGATGTCGCACCGCCACGCACAGCATGCCCGGATGACCGGGCAGCGGGTTGACCGACCTCAAGATTGGGACCGGGCGGCACGTCAGAAGTTTATCGGCAGCTGGCGGCGGTTCTTGTACCCGCCTTGCGCTACCAGGCTCATGCCAGCAAGTTTGGGGGTATAAGAGAGTCTTTCAAGACCTGCACTCGAGAATTAGCAGATAACCGGCCTTCGAATCCGCGCCGCACTGACATACACTGCGCGGCCGTTTTTTCAACTGGAACCCGAAAGACATGAAAAACGCATCCCCGGCCCGTGCCTGCGGTATCGACTTTGGCACGTCCAACTCCACCGTCGGCTGGCTGCGCCCCGGCATGGAAACGTTGATCGCGCTGGAGGACGACAAGATCACCCTGCCTTCGGTGGTCTTTTTCAATCTCGAGGAACGCCGCCCGGTGTATGGCCGCCTGGCCCTGCACGAATACCTGGAAGGCTACGAAGGTCGGCTGATGCGCTCGCTAAAGAGCCTGCTGGGCTCCAAGCTGATCAAGCACGACACCAGCGTGTTGGGCACGGCGATGCCCTTCAAGGATCTGCTGGGGTTGTTCATCGGCCAGTTGAAGAAACGCGCCGAAGCCACCGCCGGTCGGGAATTCGAAGAAGTGGTACTGGGGCGCCCGGTGTTTTTCGTCGACGACGATGAAATGGCCGACCAGGAGGCGGAAAACACCCTGGTGGACGTCGCCCGTGCCATCGGTTTCAAGGAAGTTTCGTTCCAGTACGAGCCCATCGCGGCGGCCTTCGATTATGAATCGACCATCGAGAAAGAAGAGCTGGTGCTGATCGTCGACATCGGCGGCGGTACTTCGGACTTCTCCCTGGTGCGCCTCTCCCCCGAGCGCCGTACCCACGACAACCGCCACGCCGACATCCTCGCCACCGGTGGCGTGCACATCGGCGGGACCGATTTCGACAAGCAGCTCTCCCTGGCCGGCCTGATGCCGCTGTTCGGTTACGGCAGCCGCATGAAAAGCGGTGCCTACATGCCCACCAGCCACCACATGAACCTGGCGACCTGGCACACCATCAACGCGGTGTACTCGCAAAAGTCCACCCTGGCCCTGGGCAGCATGCGCTACGACATCGAAGACACTGGCGGCATCGACCGGCTGTTCAAGCTGATCGAACAGCGCGCCGGGCATTGGCTGGCGATGGAAGTGGAAGAAACCAAGATCGAGCTGACCCACACCGACCAGCGGCATTTGCTCCTGGACCGGATCGAGCCGGGCCTGAGCGTGGAACTGAGTCGGGCGCTGTTCGAGTCGGCCATCGACGGCTTGCTGGAACGGGTGCGCGGCAGCGTCACGCAGTTGCTGGGCGATGCCAACGTGCGGGTCGATCAGGTCGACACGGTGTTCTTCACCGGCGGTTCCAGCGGCATCCCGGCGCTGCGCAACAGCGTCTCGGCGATGCTGCCCCAGGCGCGGCATGTGGAAGGCAACATCTTCGGCAGTATTGGCAGTGGGTTGGCGATCGAGGCGATGAAGCGCTACGGCACCCAGGTCTGATCCAGGACCACGGCGCCTGAATCGCGAGCAAGCTCGCTCCCACAGGGATCGCACAGATCTTCTGTGGGAGCGAGCTTGCTCGCGATGGTGCCAGATCAAGCACCATCGCTACCCGATCAGACCATCCCCACCTGCTTCAACTCACTCTTGAGGTAGGCATAATAAATCGGCCCCGCCACCACCCCCGGCAGGCCGAACGCGGCTTCGAACACCAGCATCGCCATGAGCAACTCCCACGACTTGGCACTGATCTGCCCGCCGACGATGCGGGCGTTGAGGAAGTATTCGAGCTTGTGGATCACGATCAGGTAACCCAGCGCCGCCACGGCGACCCAGATCGACAGCGACAGACCGACAATGGTGATCAGCGTGTTGGACATCAGGTTGCCGATGACCGGCAGCAGCCCCAGCAGGAAGGTCATCACGATCAGGGTCTTGGTCAGCGGCAGCTTTATCCCGAACAGTGGCAGCACCACCGCCAGGAAAATCCCGGTGAAAAAGGTGTTGAGCAGGGAAATCTTGATCTGGGCGAAGACGATGTTGCGAAACGCCTTGACCAGCAGGTTCAGGCGATCGAACAGCGCCGCGGCCAGGGGCTTGCGCTTGGTCAGGTCGGGAATGCGCTGCAGGGCAACGATAGCCCCTAGCACCATGCCGATCAGCAACGTCACGAACATGTGGGCCGCGTCCTTGCCCACCAGTTGCAGGTCGCTCAGGTGCTTGCTCACCCAGTCACCGATCGCGACCCGGAACTCGGCGGCGCTGGCCGGCAGGTAGGCGTCGATGAACGGCGGCAATTGCCCTCGGGCGCGATCGACCACCGTCATGAACTTGTCCAGGGAGGCCCCGGGGTTTTCCGCCTCATGGAGCAGGAAACTGAAGGCTCCGGCGAAGATCAGCGTCAGCACACTGACCACCAGCGTGCCCAGCAACGCCACCGCCAGCCAGCGGGCACGGCGACCTTCGATCAGGCGCTGCAACTGCGGGGTGAGCATGTTGACCAGCTCGAACACCAACAACCCGGCCAGCAGGCTCGGCAACAGGCGCAGTGGCAGCACCAGCAACAACCCACCAAAAATGATCACCCAACTGATCACCAACAATACATGACGCTGAGAAAACGTTGGCATACAGCCTCAGGACAAAACGACGTGAAAGGATCGGCAGTCTGCCAGCGATCCACCAACAGCACTAGACATTGTATCGGCCGATCCTGGACAGGGTTCAGGTGTGTTTTTGCCGTGCTGTACCGTCCCCATGGCGAGCAAGCTCGCTCCCACCGTGGATTTGTAGTGCCCGGTCCATGGTGGGAGCGAGCTTGCTCGCGATAGGGCCCTCACAAGCTGGAGAAAAACCCAGCGCTTATTTTTTCTTCAGGCACTCACTCATGAACGCCTTGCGGGCATCGCCCTTCAGGGCCTGGTTGGTGGCCGTGGCGTTGCAGGTCTTCATGCGCTCCTGCGGGGTGCTCGGTGCAGCCTTGAGGCAGCTGCTCATGAACGCCTTGCGCTCGTCACCCTTGAGCGCTTTGGCGGTGGCATCGGCGTTGCAGGTAGTCATCTTGGTCTGCTGCGCCGTCTCGGCGAAGCCCTGGGAACACAGCAGCAAACCGATCGTCAACAAAGGCACACGAAGCATCTTCATGGTGTTTCTCCTGGCTGCCGCACGAGGGGACGGCGATGAGGTGCAGTGTAGACAAAGCCTGTTACACCTTCATCGCGAGCAAGCTCGCTCCCACAAAGGACCGAGCGCAGCAAATCCCCTGTCGGAGCGAGCTTGCTCGCGATCAACGATAACGCGGTCCAACTGGCTACACCCCGGCCGCCTTCAACCGCTGTGCATGCTCGACAAACAACCGGACCGGCTCGGCTCCCTTGCCCACCAGCCCCAGCGACTGGTTGACGATGTCGAAGTGGTCCAGCGGATAGTCATCGCCGATGACCGTGCCCAGATGTGAACTGTAACGCCCGACCATGCCGTCGCATTGCCCCGCTTCCCTGACAAAGGTGCGGGCGAATAAACGGCAGGTGCGGTTGGTGCCGTCGAACAGATTGCGCCCTTTGTCGGTCTTGCCCGGCTGCAAGGTGCCGGACCACGAGTAATAGCGCACGCCATTGACCTCTTCCGGCCCGTGCCCGCCCCAGGTAACCGGCAGCCCCTGTGGATAATCTCGATTGAACAGCGCCACCCCGGCGGTGGTCAGGGAGGCGTGGGAAGCGTGGATGTCCACTGGCAGCTTCGGCCCGCGATAGCCCGTGTCCAGCAGGCTCATCAGGGCGTTGATCAGGCGCAGCACGGCACTGAGCACACGCCCCTTGGCACTGTCGGCCGGGTAGTGGGCCTGCAGGTAATCGGCCAGTTCGGAGCCATGGTTGGGGCCGGCCACCGACGTGACCGACGCCACCAGGTCCGGGCGTTTGGCGGCGGCATAGCGGGCGGTGAGGCTGCCCTGGCTGTGGCCGATCAGGTTGACCTTCTGCGCACCGGTTTGCCGCAGGATGTCGTCGATCAATGCCAGCAACTGCTCGCCGCGCACCTCGGACGAATGCAACGGCGAAACCTTCACCGCCACCACCACGGCCCCACCGCGACGCAACGCCGAGACGATCCCATACCAGTACGGATACAGCACCAGGCGTATGAACCCGAGCATGCCCGGGACCAGTACCAGCGGGTAACGAGTGGCGCAACGTTGCGACATGGCGACATCCTTGTGATCAAGAGGGGATCAGCATCAGTACCGATGATGACCAGTCTATGACACCCAGATGAATCCGTGGCGAGGGAGCTTGCTCCCGCTGGGCTGCGCCGCAGCCCCCTCTCAGAAAGATCGCGCCAAGGCCAGCAAGTGCTCCTCGGCCTCGGCACAGGACAACGCAAAACTGCGCTCGGCCGACTCTTCGCCTTCGGCCGCCACCACCGTTACATCGGTAATACCGATAAACCCCAGCACGGTGCGCAACAGCGTGTCGGCGTGGTTCATGCTCTCCAGTGGGCCACCGGGGCCAAAACCGAAATCGCCGCGGCTGGTCACGATCAGCGCTTTCTTGCCCAGCACCAGCGGCTCGTAGTGCGACACGCCGTTGTCCAGACTGTGGTTGAACGTCAGCCCGATGCGCACGATCTGGTCGATCCAGGCCTTCACGCCGCTGGGCACGCTGAAGTTGTGCATGGGCGCGGAGATCACCAGCCGGTCATGGGCTTGCAGCTCCGCGACCAACGCATCGCTCAGGGCCAGGTCCGCTTGCATGATCAACGGTCGAGCCTGGGGCTCGGGGTAGAACGCCGCGGCGATAAAGGCTTCGTTGACCGGCGCAATCACCGTGCGTCCGACTTCACGACGGGTCACTTGGGGGTGCGGATGGGCTGTCTGCCACGCCGAGACAAAGGTCTCGGCCAGGCGCCGGGAATGAGAACGATCGCCCCGAGGGCTGCCATGCACTACAAGAATCTTGCTCATCTGAATCTCCTCTCACGCGGCTACAATCAACATTGCTTGTGCCTTGAAGCTTGGAGCTCAGAGCGGGCTTCAGACAAATGAGCGTTAATTCATCTGGATGAGCTAACTTCATCCATCGTATTTCGGGAGAATTCAAATGTTCGCCAACCTGCCGCTCAACGCGCTGCGCGCCTTCGAATCCGCCGCGCGGCTGCTCAGTTTCAAGGCGGCCGCGGCGGAGTTGTCGGTGACGCCGACGGCGGTCTCCCACCAGATTCGAGCGCTGGAGAGCTGGCTGGGGCTGATGCTGTTCGACCGCCTGCCACGCCAGGTGCGCCTCACCGAAGGCGGGCAACGCTTGTTCCACAGCCTGCACGGGGCCTTGCTGGAGGTGGCGCAAAGCGTCGACACCCTGCGCCCGCAACGCAGCAACGCCCACCTGACCCTGTCCACCACTGCCGCGTTTGCCGCCCTGTGGCTGGTGCCTCGCCTGGGGCGCTTTTATGCGCGCCACCCGAACATCAAAGTGCGCCTGGACACCCATTGCGAAGTGATCGACCTGCACCAGGACGCCAGCGTCGACCTGGTGGTGCGCTATAGCCTGGAGGCCTACCCGAACCTGTACGGCATGTGCCTGTTCGATGAAAGCTTCGGGGTCTACGGCTCACCTGAGCAGGTGGCCCTGGCGGCCCGGCAGCCGCCGACGCTGATCAGCGTGCGCTGGCACAACTCCAAGCTGTACGCCCACGGTTGGGATGCCTGGTGCGCCCAGGCCGGGGAAACCTGGCTTACCCGACAGCCGTGCATGCGCGAGTACGACGAGGAGCATTACGCCTTGCAAGCGGCGATTGCCGGGCAGGGCCTGGTGTTGGCGAGTAATATCCTGGCGTCGGAAAGCGTCGCCAGCGGCTTGCTGGTGGGCTATCGCCCGGACGTCCAGGTCAACGGTGCCGGCTACAGCGCCCTGTGCGTCCCGGGCCGTGAACGCCATCCGCCGGTGCGGGCATTTTTCCAGTGGCTGGGGGAGGAAGCGCGGCTGTCCGGTTATGCGCTGAAAAATTCAGTAAAACTTTTCCAGGACCGTGTCACTCAGATTTAAAGTGATCGCGCCAGCAGAGCGTGACGCCTCAACCGGATCAGCCTCCAGGAGAACGAGATGAGCGACATGCACTTATCCGATGTAACCACCCTGCGCGAACGTGCACGGCAGAACGTGCAGAACGGCGCGGTGACCGAGGGCTACGGCGCCGATCGGCAGGAAGTCATCCGCCTGCTCAACGAAGCGCTGGCCACCGAACTGGTCTGCGTGCTGCGCTACAAGCGCCACTACTTCATGGCCACCGGCCTCAAGGCCGGCGTGGCGGCCAGTGAGTTTCTCGAGCACGCGAACCAGGAAGCCGAACACGCCGACAAACTCGCCGAGCGCATCGTGCAGTTGGGCGGTGAGCCGGAGTTCAACCCCGACCTGCTGACCCGCAATTCCCACGCCCAGTACGTCGCGGGCAACACCCTCAAGGAAATGGTGTACGAGGATCTGGTGGCCGAACGGATCGCCATCGACAGCTACCGGGAAATCATCCAGTACATCGGCGAAAAAGACCCGACCACCCGGCGCATCTTCGAGGACATCCTGGCCCAGGAAGAAGAACACGCCGATGACATGGCCGACATCCTGACCGATCTGTAATAGCCTTCAGGGGCCCAATCGCGAGCAAGCTCGCTCCCACATTTTGACCGCATTCCTTCAGACAGAATGCAGTCCCCGTGGGAGCGAGCTTGCTCGCGATGAGGCCAGCCACCTCACCGCACAATCTGGCTACCGGGTAGGCTTGACCGTCACCGGCGCCTTGCCCGCCTTCATCTGCTCCAGCAGCGGCGCACACTGGTTCGGCTCACCCCCACTGGGCGCCACCAACGCCAGCAACCCGGCGGCCGGCGCGGCGATCACACCCAACGCCACCATCCCGGCACCGCGCAGCATCAGGGGCACCGCCTTGACGCCAGCGGCAGGCTTGGCGAACGGGCCGCGCACGTACAACGGCGAGCGCAGGGAAATCAGGCGCCAACCCTTGGACTCCGGGGTGATGGTCAGGTCCAACTGCTCGCTCGCCATGTTCGCTGTGCCGTCGATGTAGATAATCGCGTTTTCCGTGTCGAACACGAACAGGCGCGTGGTCGCCAGGCCCGTCTTGATGTCGAAGTCCGCCGCCGCACAGTTGATCTTCACTTCTTTGTCGCCAAAGATTTTTCCCACCACGTAGTTGCCGACGTTCAGTCCTGCCAGTTCCATCAATTCCCGACTGATGGCGCCATCGTTAATGAGCATTTTCAGCGTGCCATTGGCCGTGCCCAGCAGTGCCGCCACCGAGTTACCGCGCCCGGCGATGTCGGCATCGCCGTTCAATTCACCGAAACTGGTCTTCATCGGTTCAAAACCCGGGAACAGTTGCTTGAGCTTGAACCCTCGCGCCGTCAACTTCGCCTGGCCTTCAAGGGGCTGGGTGTGCCCGTTGAGGCGGATCTGCGCATCGAGGCGGCCACCGGCCACGCCGAAACGCAGGGGTTCCAGGCTCAACTGCCCATCGTTGAGCACCAGGTGGGTATAAAGGTCGTTGAACGGCAACTGCTCGCTGTGAACGATGCGTTTGCCGGTGAACTCCACCTCGGCGTCCATCACGCTCCAACGCTCGGTGCGAAACTCTTCCACGGGCAAGACCTTGTCGGCCGGCTGTTTGCTGGCGCCGCCCCGGGCTTTTTGTTCGGCATTGGAGTCCGCACCGATCAGCGGCGCCAGGTCGCTGAACAGCAGTTGATTGGAGACCAGCGCACCACTGAGCTTCGGCCGCGGCTGGCTGGCGACATAGGCCAGGTCGCCATGGATATCGCTGTCGCCGATCTTGCCGTTGAACGCCTCGTAGCGGAACAGCGCCCCACCCGGCTCGTGCAGCTTGGCAATCAAGCGGCCATCGGTGGCGTAAGGCGGCGAATCCGGCAAGGTCACGCCGGTCAGCGGGTAGAGATGAGCGAGGCTTTTGCCGGCCAGTTTCAGACGCAAGTCCAGGGCCCCGAGGTTCAGCGGGTCGGTGAGAGTGCCAGCCAGTTCGACGCGAGTGTCGCTGATCTTCGCCTGGGCCTGGAGCGGAAAGGGTTGTGACGCATCCTGCAAGGCCAGCAAGCCACCGACCTTGCCGGAGCCCGTCAGGTTTTGCCCGTGATACTGCCCGTTGACCTTGAAGGCGAACGCGTAGTCCTGCGGCGTCGCGCCTTGGTCCTGGGCTTTTTTCGCGGCCTTGTCACCGACGATTTCGCTGAACGCAATGGGTTTGCCCAACGGATCGATCAACAGGTCGAGCCGGGTCTTGAGTGTCTGGTCGTCGAGGGTGACATGCCCTTTGTCGAAGCCAATGGCGCCGATGTCCACCACCCAGCTGGACGGCTCGGCGTCCGGGTCCTTCGGGTCGAACTGGAAGGTCCAGTTGGCGCGACCATCCGCCAGGCGTTGCAGTCTGGCGTTAGGCTCCGTCAGGTCGATGCGCGGAATCGCCACTCGCCGGGCCAGCAAGGCCAAGGGCGAAACGCGTAGCTCGACACGCTTGAGCGTGACCATTTGCGGGGTTTTCGACCAGTCCGGGTTACCCAGGCTCAAGTCTTCGGCCACCACATGGGGCCACGGTAACCAGGCGCGCCAGCCACCTTCCTCCGGTTCGCGCTGCCAGACCACCGCCAGGTTGCCGTTGATGACGAAAGGACGATGCAACTCCTCGGAAACCTTGGCATTGAGTGGGGGCTTGATGCGGTTCCAGTCGAAGAAAGCGAGGACCAGGACCAGCATCGCCAGCAGGACAACAAGGCTGGCAAAGCTCCAGGCGAGGATTTTCGAGGTGCGCGTCATGCACAAAGCTCCTGATGACAAGTCAGCGTCCGCTACCGCGACGCCTTGGGAAACACGAACCTGTAAGCGGTTCGCCATGAAGCGTTGGACTGGTAGAACCGCCAACAGGTGCCGATGAACGGCGCAAAAAATCCCAGGATCCTGACCGAATAGCCAAAAAACTGTTACCGCGGCCGCCCATTTGCGAGGCAGTGATGGGTACAAAATACCCACTGCGGTGCAAAACAACACCTCCGAAATGCCCGTTCTAGAGCCTTCGCCCCGAACAATCAATTCTGTTGATTATTACCATTGCGTTTATGAACTTTTATATCGACTTATCGAGAGTAGCATTGCCCTCGTACCCACTTTATCGCCCTCTCAAGGAGCAACGATCATGAAACGCCAATTACTGATGAGCCTGTCCCTTTCACTGCTGGCCTCCACTGCCTTCGCACTGCCAGCCTCCGAACAAGCCACGCCACAGGTCAAGGACAGCCACTCTGTCTACAGCCAGACGGTTGCCGAAGGTGGCCGTGATCGCCTGGAACAAAAAGGTCTGGTTGAAGACGGTTATGACCGCACCAAGCAAAGCGATACCGTTGCAGCTGATGGTTCCGACCGCACCCCAGGCCAAACCTTGGCAGCCGACGGTTCCGACCGCACCCCAGGCCA
>NZ_FPJC01000015.1:0-145972 GCF_900119265.1 Pseudomonas sp. NFACC04-2 | reverse complement strand
ATACAGAGGAGCGCCGTTTTTTTATTTGGTCGGGGGTGCCCAGATCAAGATCAAAAACAAAGCGAGGCGGCCTTATAGCCGGCCTGTCTCCTCTGGCTGCCCCCCCCCAATCAACTGTGGGAGCGGGTACAGCCGGAGGAGACAGGCCGGCTATAAGGCCGCCTTGCTTTTGCTTTTGATCTGGGCGCCCCATTAACCACGCTGGCCAAACGCAGGCATTGCGCAGTGGGCACCTCGGCATGGATGCCGAGGTAGCCGCGCTGGGCCATGGATGGCCCTTCGCGGCGGCCCACGGAGCAATGCCGGAGTGAGGGCACACCGAGCCTAGGCGAGGTGCCGAGTGGTGGGGCATAAAGCGTTTTGGTTACTTTTGCGCTTTTCAAAAGTGACCCGCTGTAAGAGCGGAACCGCCAGCAGCCATTACCGCAGAAACGGATATACACACCAATCCCCCAGTGAATGCAGCCAAAAAAATGCCCGCATCTCACGACACAGGCATTTTCCTCAGCGAACAGCGAACAGCGAACAGCGAACAGCGAACAGCGAACAGATTACCTGCTCCGCTACTTCACCACCTTGAGACTAGGCCGACCACTAGGCCGCGGCGGCTCGTCATCCGGTGGTGGCAGGTCATCATCCAGCTCAAACTCTTCTTCACCGTCCAACGGCGCTTCCAGCTCAAACACCATGCCCTGGCCATTCTCCCGGGCATAAATCCCCAGAATCGCAGCAACAGGCACGTACAAGGTGTGCGGCACACCACCGAAGCGCCCTTCAAAGCTGACGGCATCATTATCCATGTGCAGGTGACGCACAGCGGCTGGCGACACGTTCAGGACAATCTGCCCATCATTGGCAAAACCCTGCGGCACCTGCACCGACGGAAACTCGGCATTGACCAGCATGTGCGGGGTGCAATCATTGTCCACAATCCACTCGTAGAGCGCGCGGACCAGATAAGGTCGACTGGAGTTCATAGCGGCTCCCTAAGCCTTAGCGCATGTCGCGTTCGACACCAGACAGACTCGCCTGGAATGCCTCACGCGCAAATTGGCGCTCCATATAATCAAGCAGCGGCTTGGCAGGCCGCGGCAGTTCAATACCCAGAATCGGCAAACGCCAGAGTATGGGCAATAGGCAGCAATCCACCAGACTTTGTTCCTCACTGAGGAAAAACGGCTTGTCGACGAACAGCGGCGATACGCCCGTCAGGCTTTCACGCAATTCCTTGCGCGCCACGACCCGCGCCGGTTCCTTGGTCCGGGAATCCAGGATCAGATCCACCAACCCGCACCAGTCACGCTGGATGCGATGGATCAGCAAACGGCTGTTGGCACGCGCGACAGGATAAACCGGCAGCAAGGGTGGATGCGGATAACGCTCATCCAGGTATTCCATCACCACGGTCGACTCCCACAATGCCAGGTCACGATCGACCAATGTGGGCAGGCTGCCGTAAGGGTTCACTTCGATCAGCTTCGGCGGCTGACGACCCGCTTCGACGTAAATGATCTCGGCGCTGACACCCTTCTCTGCCAGTACGATGCGTACCCGGTGGGAATAGTGGTCGGCGGGGTCGGAGTAACAGGCCAACCGATTGGTCACGCCCATGGCGATCCTCCTCGCTTGTTGAAATTATCGAAAAACGGAAAAACGAGCGCGCCCAGAGGGCGTCTCCCGTAACGCCTGGCGGGCCAGGCTCGTTACATGTCTAGAGACGCCCTTGGGCGCGCACGATTAACAGCAATGGCTTACAGCTTTATCAATGCACGTCTTTCCAGTATTCACGCTTGAGCAGGTAAGCGAATACGAAGAAGAACGCCAGGTACAGCAATACATAGGTACCGATGCGCTGATGCTCCAGCTTCACCGGGTTGGCCGAGTAGGCCAGGAAGGTCACCAGGTTCTTGACCTTCTCATCGAACTGCTCCGGGGTCAGGCTGCCGGTGTTCGGCAATACGGTCAGCTGGTCGCAGGCTTCATGGGTCAAAGCGGAGCCAGTCAGCGGATCGAATTGCTTTTTACCGTCTTCAACGATCTGAACCTGTTTGCAGCCTACCACCTGGCGCCCTTGGAGGCCGACCAGAACGTTAGGCATGCCGACGTTCGGGAAGACCTTGTTGTTCACGCCCCAAGGACGTGCAGGATCTTCGTAGAACGAACGCAGGTAACCGTAAAGCCAGTCGGTGCCACGGACACGGGCAACCAGGGTCAGGTCCGGCGGCGCGGCGCCGAACCAGGTCTTGGCGTCCGCAGGCTGCATGCCGATGTTCATGTGATCGCCCAGCTTGGCACCGGTGAACACTAGCTTCTCAAGCATCAGCTCATGGGGGATGCCCAAGTCATCGGCAACGCGCTCGTAGCGCTGGAACTTGGCACTGTGGCAACCCATGCAGTAGTTGGCGAACGTACGTGCGCCGTCCTGCATGGCCGCTTTGTCGGAAACGTCGATGTCGACTTTTTCCAGCTCCGGACCACCGTGTTCAGCCGCGAAGGACAGTACAGGCATAGCAGCAAGAATCAGTACAGCAAATAGCTTTTTCATCAGCCAGTCACCCTTTCCGGAACCGGTTTGGTCTTCTCGAGCCTGGTGTAGAAAGGCATCAGAATGAAGTAGGCGAAGTACAGGAAGGTGCAAACCTGCGACAGCAGAGTGCGTCCCGGAGTCGGAGCCAGTACGCCCAGCACGCCCAGGATCACGAACGAGACGCAGAACACCACGAGCCAGATCTTGCTCAGCCAGCCTTTGTAGCGCATCGACTTGACGGGACTGCGGTCCAGCCACGGCAGGACGAACAGCACGGCGATGGCCGCGCCCATGGCGATAACGCCCAACAGCTTGTCCGGGATCGCCCGCAGGATCGCGTAGAACGGCGTGAAGTACCAGACCGGGGCAATGTGCTCAGGGGTCTTGAACGCGTTCGCCTGCTCGAAGTTCGGCTTCTCGAGGAAGTACCCCCCCATTTCCGGGAAGAAGAACACGATGGAGCAGAAGATGAACAGGAAGACCACCACGCCGACGATGTCTTTCACGGTGTAGTACGGGTGGAAGGCGATGCCATCCAGCGGTACGCCGTTCTCGTCCTTGTGTTTCTTGATGTCCACGCCATCCGGGTTGTTCGATCCGACTTCGTGCAACGCCAGGATGTGCAGCACCACCAGGCCGAGGATCACGATCGGCAGGGCGACCACGTGCAGGGCGAAGAAGCGGTTCAGGGTGATGCCCGAGATCAGGTAGTCACCACGGATCCACTGGGTCAGGTCGTCACCGATGACCGGGATCGCACCGAACAGCGAGATGATCACCTGGGCGCCCCAGTAGGACATCTGGCCCCACGGCAGCAGGTAGCCCATGAAGGCCTCGGCCATCAGCGCCAGGTAGATCAGCATGCCGAAGACCCACACCAGCTCACGAGGCTTCTGGTACGAACCGTAGAGCAGACCACGGAACATGTGCAGGTAGACCACGATGAAGAACGCCGAAGCGCCAGTGGAGTGCAGCAGACGCAGGATCGAACCGTACTCGACGTCGCGCATGATGTATTCGACGGAGGCAAACGCTTCTTCCGCCGACGGGGTGTAGCTCATGGTCAGCCAGACACCGGTGACGATCTGGTTGACCAGAACGAGCAGTGCCAGGGAGCCAAAGAAGTAGAAGAAGTTGAAGTTTTTCGGAGCGTAGTACTTGCTGAGATGGTCTTCCCACATCTTGGTCGCGGGAAAGCGCGCATCAACCCAATCCATGAATTTGCTCATCACGCTTTCTCCGTATCGACGCCAACGACAATGATGTCATCGGTCTCATAGGAATGCGGGGGAACTGGCAGGTTCAGAGGTGCAGGCTGCGACTTGTAGACGCGACCCGCCAGGTCGTAGTGGGAGCCGTGGCAAGGGCAGAAATAACCACCGACCCAGTCCTTGCCCAGATCGGCAGGCGCCACTTCAGGGCGGAACGTTGGTGAGCAACCCAGGTGCGTACAGATCCCGATCAGCAGCAGGACCTCTGGCTTGATCGAACGCGTCTGCGGGTCGACATAGGTCGGTTGCGTAGAGTTCTTGGAGGACGGGTCGGACAACTGACCCTCGATCTTTTTCAGATTCCCCAGGATTTCCTCTGTACGGCGGACGATGAACACCGGCTGGCCGCGCCACTCAGCAATCATCTGCTGGCCTGGCTCGATCTTGCTGACATTCACTTTCACCGGTGCACCTGCGGCTTTCGCCTTGGCGCTGGGAAACCATGACCCCACGAACGGGACCGCAGCCCCCACCGCTCCTGCAGCACCCACCACGGATGTGGCTGCTACCAGGAAGCGACGCCGGCCTGCATTCACGCCGTCATTGCTCATTCAGTCCTCTCCCATCAGCTTTGTGGCCTGTTAGATCAGGCGTCTACTAAGTAAAAATCTGAACTTATAAAAATTTTGCCGAATGGTAATGAAAAGCCCCAATTCTGACAAGGTAATTACCAAGCGGCCAAACCGCCAAGCCTTGTAGTATAGGGGCTCTACGAATGTGGCAAGTTGTCACAGAGCAATTCTTTTGCCCATAAAAAAACGCCCAGCTCCGTGAGGAACTGGGCGCCTTTTGAAAGCGGAAGCGAAATTAACGCTTCGAGTACTGCGGACGCTTACGCGCTTTACGCAGACCGACTTTCTTACGTTCAACTTCGCGAGCATCGCGAGTTACGAAGCCGGCTTTGCGCAGAGCACCACGCAGAGTCTCGTCGTAATCCATCAGGGCGCGAGTGATGCCGTGGCGGATTGCGCCAGCTTGACCACTTACACCACCACCGATAACAGTGACGTAGATGTCGAATTTTTCGACGGTCTCGGTCAGTTCCAGCGGCTGACGAACTACCATGCGGGCAGTTTCGCGACCGAAGAAGTTATCCAGGGAGCGGTTGTTGATGGAGATGTTACCAGTGCCCGGACGCAGGAAAACGCGTGCGGTTGCAGTCTTGCGACGGCCAGTGCCGTAATTTTGAGTCGCCGACATAATGAACTATTCCGTTAAAACTTCAGTTCTTGGGGCTGCTGAGCAGTATGAGGGTGAGCAGCGCCCGCATAAACCTTCAGCTTACGATACATGTCGCGACCCAGTGGGTTCTTAGGCAGCATGCCTTTAACCGCGGTCTCGATCACGCGCTCAGGGGCTTTGGCGATCAGCTTTTCAAAGTTGATCGACTTGATGCCGCCAGGAAAACCGGAGTGGGAGTAGTACATTTTGTCAGTGGTTTTAGCGCCAGTAACACGTACTTGCTCAGCGTTGATCACGACGATGTAGTCACCGGTGTCAACGTGAGGGGTGTACTCAGGCTTGTGCTTGCCACGCAGACGGCTCGCGATTTCGGTGGCCAGACGACCCAGGGTCTGACCAGCAGCGTCGACGACAAACCAGTCGCGCTTTACTGTTTCCGGTTTAGCAGTAAAAGTTTTCATTCTTTATAGCCTCAGGGGCCGCCCTGTAAATTAGACGGCGGATCTTACTGAATAGTGCGTACTTTGACAAGTCAAAGGCAGCCGGATACAGACGCTTTCGGGGGCTCGGGTCGGCGCGTCCGTTCAACGGCAAGATTCTTCGGCGGCGGCGCATCACTTCCACTGCAGAAAGAGGTGCGCAATTATGCAGATTGCGAAAAATATTTCAACCTGCTTTTATGATTGTTTTGCCCAAGGAGTTCCCGATGGACTATCGCCAGCTAGGCCGTACCGATCTGAACGTGAGTGCCCTGTGCCTCGGCACCATGACCTGGGGTGAGCAGAACAGCGAGGCCGAGGCCTTCGCCCAGATCGAACGCGCCAAGGGTGCCGGCATCAATTTCATGGACACCGCCGAGATGTACCCGGTGCCCCCCAAGGCCGAGACCTACGCCACCACCGAGCGCTACATCGGCAATTATTTCAAAAGCCGTGGCGACCGTGCCGACTGGATCCTGGCGAGCAAGATCGCCGGTCCCGGCAACACCATCGACTACATCCGCGACAAGAACCTCAAGCACAACCGCCAGCACATCGTCGAAGCCGTGGACGCCAGCCTCAAGCGCCTGCAGACCGACTGGATCGATCTTTACCAACTGCACTGGCCGGAGCGCAGCACCAACTTCTTTGGGCAACTGGGCTACCAGCACAAGGCCGACGAAACGTTCACGCCGCTGGAAGAAACCCTCGAAGCCCTGGACGAGCAGGTCCGCGCCGGCAAGATCCGCCATATCGGCCTGTCCAACGAAACACCGTGGGGCACCATGAAGTTCCTGGCCCTGGCCGAAGCCCGTGGCTGGCCGCGGGCGGTGTCGATCCAGAACCCGTACAACCTGCTCAACCGCAGCTTCGAGGTCGGCCTGGCGGAAGTCGCCATTCGTGAGCAATGCGGCCTGCTGGCTTATTCGCCCCTGGCGTTCGGCTTCCTGTCGGGCAAATACGAAAACGGCGCACGGCCCGCCAAGGGCCGACTGACCCTGTACAGCCGCTTCATGCGTTACTTCAACCCGCAATCGGAAGCGGCTTGCAGCCGTTATGTGGCCCTGGCCCGCGAACATGGCCTGGACCCGGCGCAGATGGCCCTGGCGTTCGTCACCCAGCAGCCATTCGTGACCAGCAACATCATTGGCGCCACCACGCTGGAGCAACTGGACAGCAACATCGCCAGCCTCGACCTGAAGCTGTCGGACGAAGTGCTGGCGGGGATCGAGGCGATTCACAAGGATCAGCCGAACCCTGCGCCTTGATCGGCCGGTAAAAAGTCTTCGCGAGCAAGCCCGCTCCCACAGGGGATTTGTGTCTGAACACTCTTTTGTGATCGACGCAGGACTCCTGTGGGAGCGGGCTTGCTCGCGAAGACGATCTTGAGTTCACTCTGGATCAAAGCGACCGCGCAATGATCTCCTTCATGATTTCATTGGTCCCGGCATAGATCCGCTGCACCCGCGCATCCGCCCACGCCCGGGCAATCGGGTATTCCCACATGAAGCCATAGCCGCCATGCAACTGCACGCACTCGTCGAGCACCTTGCATTGCAGGTCGGTGCCCCAATACTTGGCCATCGCCGCCGTCGGCACGTCCAGCTTGCCTTGCAGGTGCAACTCCAAGCAGCGGTCGACGAAGACCCGGCCTATCTGGATTTCGGTAGCCATTTCCGCGAGCTTGAAACGGGTGTTCTGGAAGTCGGCGATGGTTTTGCCGAACGCCTTGCGCTCGCGGGTGTAGTCCAGGGTCCATTTCAGCGCCGCTTCGGCCGAAGCCAGGCCGCCGATGGCGACGGTCAGGCGCTCCTGGGGGAGCTCTTGCATCAGGTAGGCAAAGCCCATTCCGGCCTGTCCGAGCAGGTTGTCCTTCGGCACGCGGACATCCTGGAAGAACAATTCCGACGTGTCCTGGGCCTTCATTCCGACTTTTTCCAGGCGCTTGCCCTTTTCGAAGCCCGGCGTGCCCGCCTCCACCAGGAACAGGCTGGTGCCCTTGGCGCCAGCCTTGGGATCGGTCTTGGCGACCACAATCACCAAGTCCGCCAGAAAACCATTGGTGATGAACGTCTTGGAACCGTTGATGACGTACTCGTCACCGTCCAGCACCGCCGTGGTCTTCACCCCTTGCAGGTCGGAACCGGCGCCCGGTTCGGTCATGGCGATGGCCGTGACCATTTCGCCGGACACGAGTTTCGGCAGGTACTTGTGTTTCAGCGCCTCACTGCCGTAATGCAGGATGTACGGCGCGACGATGTCGGAATGCAGCGAGAAACCGATCCCCGTCAGCCCCAGGCGGCCGATCTCCTCGATCACCACCGCGCTGTAGAGGAAGTCCGCGTCCAGCCCGCCATAAGCCTCTGGAAGGTGCGAGCACAACATGCCCGCCTCCCCCGCCTTGTTCCAGAGCTGGCGATCGACATGCCCCTGTTTTTCCCACTGGCTGTGGTACGGCACGGCTTCTTTTTCGAGGAAGGTTCGTACGCTCTCGCGGAACAATTCGTGCTCGGGACTGAACAGTGTTCTTGGGATCATGGCTCACCTTTGATTATTGTTGGACGTGGTTATCCGATAGAGCCTAAGCCTGCGGTGTACGACAGGACACTGGACACATCCGACAAAAAATAAGACGATCCAGCCGTCTAGTGACCACTTTCCCCTATAAAAATAAAAGATGAATTATGTCTATGCACGCCTCCACGCCCTTGCGGCGCGTCAGCATCCTGGCAATCGACCGGGTCTTCGCCTTCACCCTCATGCAAGCCAAGGATTTTTTCCACCTGGCCAGCCTGCGCTATGGCAAACAACTGGGCCACGGTCTGACGCCGGCGTTTGAAACCCGGCTGGTCAGCCCCGATGGCAAACCGGTGAACAGCTTCAGCGATGTGATCATGCCGGTGGACGGTGGCTTGGAAAACACCGACATCATCATCCTGCCGGCCTTCTGGGATGATTTCGCCAGCCTCTGCCAACGCTACCCCCAGATACTGCCCTGGCTGCGCGAACAACACGCTCGCGGCGCGGTACTCTGCGGCGAAGCCACCGGAGTGTTCTGGCTGGCCGAGGCCGGTCTGCTCGACGGCAAGGAAGCGACCACCTACTGGCGCTTCTTCAATGCCTTCAAGGAGCGCTTCCCCCAGGTGCACCTGAACCAGGACAAGCACCTGACCGACGCCGACAACCTGTTTTGCGCCGGCGGCGCGACCTCAGCCTGCGACCTCTACATTTACCTCATTGAACGCTTCTGCGGCGCCAACGTGGCCCAGGCCGTGGCGCGGGACATCCTGTATGAGGTGCAACGCAGCTATTCGCCGGGACGGATCGGCTTTGGCGGGCAAAAACTGCACCAGGACGTGATCATCCTGCAGATCCAGCAATGGCTCGAAGAGCACTTCGCCGATAAATTCCGCTTTGAGGATGTTGCCCGGGAGCATGGCATGAGCATCCGCAATTTCATGCGCCGCTTCCAGACCGCCACAGGCGACAAGCCGCTGCATTACTTGCAACGACTGCGGATCGAAACCGCCAAGGGCCTGCTCTCCGGCAGCCGCAAGAGCATCAAGACCATCAGCTACGAAGTCGGCTACGACGACGCGAGCTTTTTCGCACGGTTGTTCAGGCAACATACCGACCTGTCGCCGAACCAGTATCGGCAGCAGTTTCAGCAGGCGGCGTAGGCCGAAGGCTTCGCAACGATCCACTGTGGGAGCGAGCTTGCTCGCTCCCACAGGTTTTTACAGTGAACGACTGATTCGAGCGTACAAAAAAGGCCTGCAATCGCAGGCCTTTTTTTGCTTTGCGAATCGCCCTACGGCTTATGCGCCCGCGACAGGAATTCGTGGGATTGCATCTCCAGCAAACGACTCAAGGTCCGCTGGAATTCGAAGGTCAGGCGACCGCCGGTGTAGAGATCCTTGAGTTCGACTTCGGCCGAAATGATCAGCTTCACGTTACGGTCGTAGAACTCGTCGACCATGTTGATGAAGCGACGGGCGATGTCGTCGGTGGTGACGCTCATCTGCTCGACGCCGCTGAGCAACACGGCGTGGAAGATCTTGCCCAGTTCGATGTAGTCGTTCTGGCTGCGCGGGCCGTCGCACAGTTCGCGGAAGTCGAACCAGGCCACGTCGTCACAGGTACGGATGGCGCGGATCTCGCGGTTTTCGATGATCAGCACATCGTTTTCCACCGCCTGGGTGCATTCCGGCGTCAGGGCGCGGAAGCTCTTGCGCAGGCTTTCTTCGGCGGCGGCATCCAACGGAAAGTGGAACAACTCCGCTTGCTCGAGGTGACGCAGGCGGTAGTCGACGCCGCTGTCGACGTTGACGATTTCGGTGTGTTCCTTGATCAGCGCGATGGCCGGCAGGAACCGCGCCCGCTGCAGGCCGTCCTTGTACAGGCCGTCCGGCACGATGTTCGAGGTGGCGACCAGGGTCACGCCGTTCTTGAACAGCTCTTCCATCAAGGTGCCCAGGATCATGGCGTCGGTGATATCGGAAACGAAGAACTCATCGAAACAGATAACCCGGGTCTCGTCGGAAAAACGCTTGGCGATGATGGTCAGCGGGTTCTTCTCGCCTCCCAGGGTCTTCATTTCCTCGTGCACACGCTTCATGAAGCGGTGGAAGTGCGTACGTGTCTTTTCCTTGAACGGCAGCGCTTCGAAGAAGGTGTCCACCAGGTAGGTCTTGCCACGGCCAACGCCGCCCCAGAAATACAGGCCCTTGACCGGCGCCTGGTCTTTCTTGCCGAACAGTTTGCCCAACAGGCCCGGCTTATTGTTCGAGGCCGCGACCAGGTCGTCGTACAGGCGCTGCAAATGCCGCACTGCCGTTTCCTGGGCTGCGTCGTGGAAGAACTCCGGGCGTTTCAGATCAGCTTGATATCGTTCTAGGGGCGTCATATTCGTTAGCAAGGCAACAAAAACGGGCCGTCACTGTAGCGATGGCCCAGAGGAATGGCAATCGGCCCTTTTTCGGGCCGATGGCCGGGTAACGCGCCGCAATCAGTCCTGGGCAGGCGTCAGGGCAACGCGCAGCGCATCGATGGCAGCATCCCGGGCGGCGCTGTCGGCGAAGGCCGGGCTGTTCGCCACGCACTCACCGTCGAGCCAGACGCTGAAACCCAGGTCGTCGCTGCGTACGTCCAGGGGCTGGCCGGACTGCAATTGCTTGGTCACCTGCCCTGCGGTCTTGCCGTCGGCAAAATTGTTCGAGAGCAACAGTTGCTCGCCATCGGCAGAAAGCAGGCGGAAACGGAAACTGCCGTCATCTTCACGGAAGCTGACGAAACGTGCCGCCTTGGCCGCTTTCTTTTTGGTCTGGGTTGCCACCTGGACCTGGCTGACGAACGAACGCAAGCCAACGGCCTCGCGCAGTTCGTTGAGGAACGGCGTTGCCACGGCCCGGGCCTTGCTCGCGCCCAGTTGCAGGATGTCTTCAAGGTCCGACGGACGTTCGATGAACTGGTGATAGCGCTCGCGTGCTTCACCCAGCTCGCTGTCGAGCAACTGGAACAGGCGGTTCTTGGCTTCGCCCCAGCCCAGGCCTTGCAGCAGTTCGCTGCGGAACTCGGCGGACTGTTCGGCAGTGGCGAAGGCCTGGAACAGGGTGAACAGGTGCGAATTGTCCGGATCCTTGGCTTCGCCCGGGGCACGGGAGTCGGTGACGATCCGCGAGATCGCGTCCTTCATGTCCTTGGCGCTGCTGAACAACGGGATAGTGTTGTCGTAGCTCTTGGACATCTTGCGGCCATCGAGGCCCGGCAGCGTGGCCACGCTTTCTTCGATCAGCGCCTCGGGCATGGTGAAGAACTCCTTGCCCTGGCCGAACAGGTGATTGAAGCGCTGGCCAATGTCACGGGCCATTTCCACGTGCTGGATCTGGTCGCGACCGACCGGGACCTTGTGGGCGTTGAACATCAGAATGTCGGCAGCCATGAGGATCGGGTAGCTGTAGAGGCCCATGGTGACACCGGCGTCCGGGTCTTCGCCGGCCTCGACATTTTTGTCCACCGAGGCCTTGTAGGCGTGGGCACGGTTGAGCAGGCCCTTGGCCGCAACGCAGGTCAGCAGCCAGGTCAGTTCCGGGATCTCGGGAATATCGGACTGGCGATAGAACGTCACGCGGTCCACGTCCAGGCCGCCAGCCAGCCACGTGGCGGCGATCTCCAGGCGCGAACGCTGGATACGCAGCGGGTCATCGCATTTGATCAGGGCGTGGTAGTCGGCCAGGAAGTAGAACGAATCGGCGTTGCTGTCGCGGCTGGCGAGGATCGCCGGACGGATGGCGCCGGCATAGTTGCCCAGGTGCGGGGTGCCGGTGGTGGTGATGCCGGTCAGGATACGGGTACGCGTCGTCATGGGTTATCGCTTGTCAGACTGCTGTCAATTCGAAAGGCGCGGCAGGATCAGATCCTTGAGATCGGTCAGCTTGCCATGAAAAAAGTGTCCGCATTCTGCCACTTTCAGCAGCTCATGGGGGCGTTGGAGCGTGTCGGACCATTCGTAAACCAGCTGCGGATCGACCACTTCGTCGGTTTCCGGCTGGATCACGGTCAACTCGCCACCGGTCGGCAAGGGCGATTGCTCGTCCAGGCGCATCACCGCCGGGGCCACCATGAACAGGTGCTTGACCGGTTGCCCCTGGGCTTCCAGGCGCCCGCCCAGGCTGGCAGCGACAAAGCCACCGAAGGAAAAACCGAACAGGGTCAGGGGCAATTGCGGGTATTTTCCACGCAGCCATTGGGCGACAGCGTGGGCGTCATCCACTTCGCCAGTGCCCATGTCATGGCTGCCGGCGCTGGCCCCCACGCCACGATAATTGAAACGCAACGTAACCAGCCCGGCATCACGGGCAGTGCGTTGCAGGGTCGAGACCACTTTGTTGAGCATGGTCCCTCCCTGCACCGGGTTCGGGTGGCAGATCAGCGCCAGGCCACGGGGGGCCTCGCTGTCCAGGTACAAGGCTTCCAGTTGGCCCACGGGGCCATCGATGACGACAGGGGTTTCGCGCATAAGCAAGGGAAAGAACTCCGTGACCCCGAATTGGGTCGACTCGTCTAGCTAAAGTCTGTGCCTGGCATGATTGCGATGTTCTTCGCGGTATACAGCGCAGGTCCGAGCCGTTAACGTAAAGCAAAGCCGTTTATAGAGGAAGGACTCGTGGAACACTCGCTCTTAGTTTGGTTGTTGCCGACTCTTGCCCTGGTTGCCGGTGTCGCCATTGGATTTCTGCTTGCCCGACTGCTGCCCAATGCGGTGCCCAACAGCACGCAACGTCAGCTGGACGACATTCAGGAACGTTTCGACAGTTATCAGAATGAAGTGGTCACCCACTTCAACAGCACCGCTTCTCTGGTGAAAAAACTCACCCAGAGCTACCAGGATGTCCAGGATCATTTGTCCGAGGGTGCCAATCGCCTGGCCCTGGACGAGCAGACTCGCCAGCGCCTGCTGGCCGCCCTGCAAGCCGATGCGGCACAGACTCCACGGGAACGCCTGACCCCACCAAAAGGGATCCAGGAACCGCCGCGGGATTACGCCCCCAAGGCCCCGAATTCGCCCGGCATGCTCGATGAGCATTACGGTTTGAAGAAGTAATTTGCGAGCGACACCCAAAAGCCCGCCCGATCACATGATCGGGCGGGTTTTTTTTTAACACAAGAAAATCCCCCTGTGGGAGCGAGCTTGCTCGCGATGATGGCGGCACATCCAACATCACCGGTTCAGACAGACCGCTATCGCGAGCAGGCTCGCTCCCACAGTTTTGACCGGGGTGCGCGTAAATGTTGCGTCCCACCTCCCCCATTAAAGGGGCTTAGGCCAACACCTCACCCGACACCTGATCGATAGCCTTTTTGGTGATGTCGACGATCAGGTCCGCATCCTCGCGAGTCAGGATCAGGGGTGGGGCGAAGCCCAGGATGTCGCCGTGGGGCATGGCGCGGGCGATCATGCCGCGCTCCAGGCAGGCGGCCGAAACCTTCGGGCCGACTTTGAGCGCCGGGTCGAACGCCGTTCGCTGCTCACGGTCGGCCATGAACTCCACCGCCGCCAGCATGCCGTCGCCGCGCACCTCGCCCACCAGCGGATGCCCCTCAAGCGTTTCACGCAGGCGACGATTGAGGTAACCGCCAATATCCTCGGCGTTGGCCGTAAGGTTTTCCCGCTCGAGGATGTCGAGGTTGGCCAATGCCGCGGCGGCGCAGATCGGGTGCCCGGAATAGGTCCAGCCATGGCCCATGGCACCTTCGGCCTGGGAGGCCTTTTCAATCACGCTCCAGACCTTTTCCCCGATGATCACCGCCGACAACGGTGCATAGGCACTGGTCAGGCCTTTGGCGGTAGTGATCAGGTCCGGCTTCATGCCGTAGCGCTGGCTGCCCATCTTCGAACCCAGGCGACCGAACGCGCAGACCACTTCATCGGCAATCAGCAGCACGTCGTATTTTTTCAGCACGGCCTGGATCGCATCCCAATAACCGGCGGGAGGAACGATGATGCCCCCGGTGCCCATCAACGGCTCGCCAATGAACGCCGCCACGGTGTCCGGGCCTTCGGCGAGGATCATTTTTTCCAGTTCGTCGGCGCAGTAACCCACGAACGCTGCCTCGTCCATGCCCGCCGGAGCCTTGCGATACCAGTGAGGACACACGGTGTGCTTGACCCCTTCCACCGGCAGATCGAAATGTTGGTGGAAGGTCGCCAGGCCGGTCAGGCTGCCGGTCATGATGCCCGAGCCATGGTAGCCACGGTCCCGCGAGATGATTTTTTTCTTCAGCGGCCGGCCCAGTACGTTGTTGTAGTAGCGCACCAGCTTGACCTGGGTCTCGTTGGCATCGGAGCCGGACAAACCGTAATAGACCTTCCTCATCCCTTCCGGCGCCCAGTCCATGATGCGGCTGGACAACTCGATGATCGCCTCGCTCGAGTGACCGACGTAGGTGTGGTAGTAGGCCAGTTCCTTGGCCTGCTTGTAGATAGCGTCCGCCACCTCGGTGCGGCCATAACCGATGTTCACGCAATAGAGGCCGGCGAAGGCGTCGATGAACTCACGGCCTTCATGATCGCGAATGCGAACGCCTGACGCACTCTTGATGATCCGGCCCTTGAGCGCGCCGCTGGCGTGGTCGTGAGCGTGGGTCGAGGGGTGCATAAAATGCGCACGGTCTTGTTCGAACAGCGTGTTGAGTTCTTGGCTCATGCGGACTCTCCTGGGAACTGGCCTTGATGGTGCAGGCAGAAATATTTGGTTTCGACAAAGGGCTCGAAGCCCTCGCTGCCACCCTCGCGACCGAGGCCCGAGGCTTTCATGCCACCGAAGGGAATCGGGTGGCCGGTGAACTTGACGCCGTTGACCGCGACCATGGCGTGGTCGAGACGGCGGATCAGCGGATAAATGACGTCCAGGCGGTTGGAACAAATATAGGCCGCCAGCCCGTACTCGGTGTCGTTGGCCATTTCGATGGCTTCGTCCAGGGTGTCGAACGGCATCACCCCGGCAATGGGCGCGAAGTTTTCTTCACGGTAGATACGCATCTGCGGCGTGACATCGGCCAGCACGGTCGGTTGGTAGAACAACCCGCCCAAGGCATGGGCCTCGCCCCCCACCAGACGCTGGGCACCGAGGGCCAGGGCATCGGCAACGCGGTCGACGGTCACATCGAGCGCCGCTTGGTGCATCAACGGCCCGACATCCACGTCCTGTTCCTGTTGATCGACCATGGCCGGCCCGACGCGCAAGGCGCGCACTGCGGCGGTGAAACGACTGAGAAACGCCGCGTACACCGAGCGCTGCACCATGATCCGGTTGGCCGCGCAGCAGTCCTGTCCCGAGGTCTGGAACTTCGCCTCCACCGCGACTTTCACCGCCAAGGCCAGGTCGGCATCGGCGCAGACAATGAACGGCGCGTTGCCGCCCAGTTCCAGCGCGACTTTCTTCACATCATGGGCCGCCGCCTGCAGCACCAGCTTGCCGACCCGAGTCGAGCCCGTGAAGCTCACCGAGCGTACACGGCGGTCCTTGACCAGGGTTTCCATGGCCATTTGCGGCTCACCCAAGACCACATTGAAGACCCCGGCGGGAAAGCCGGCTTCCTCGGCCAGTTGCGCCAGGGCCAACGCCGAGTAAGGGGTTTCGTGGGCCGGCTTGATCACTACCGTGCAACCGGCGGCCAGAGCGGCGGCAGCCTTGCGGGTAATCATCGCCGAAGGAAAATTCCAAGGCGTGAGCAGCGCGCAGACACCCACCGGCTCCTTGAGCGTGCCCAGGTGCGCATTCGGGATATGGCTGGGAATGTTCTGACCGTACAGGCGCCGGGCCTCTTCAGCGAACCATGGGATGAAGCTGGCGGCATAGGCGATTTCGCCACGGGACTCGGCCAGCGGCTTGCCCTGCTCCAGGCTGAGGATGCGCGCGAGGTCTTCGCTGTGTTCTCTGATCAACGCCGCCCAGCGCCGCAGGATCGCGCCGCGAGTTTCCAGGCTCTGTTCGCGCCACGCCGCAAATGCGCGGTGCGCCGCGTCCACCGCCGCGACGATCTGTGGCTGATCGAGCATCGGCACATGGCCGATGACGGTGCGGGTGGCTGGGTTGTGGACGGCCACGCTGTGACCACTGTCGCTGTGGACCCAATGGCCATCGATGTAGCAGAGCGCTTTGAACAACAGCGGGTGTTGGTATGGCATGACGTTCACTCCAGAGCGTGTGCGTGAATCCATGCTAAGGCAGCGCCGCTTGGGTTATTGGCTGTTTGCGTGGGGTCAGACCTTGGCTTTTTTCTGGAAACGACCTGCGCAAAAGTGTTTTCCATGGTGCTCAGGAGGATGGCGCCAGCTCCGCCGGCAAGGCGCCGGCGGTCTTGATGGTCTTGGTGACGATGTAGGTGAAATAGCGTTCGATGCCCAGGTCCTCCAGCAGCAGTTGGTCGACGAAGCGTTGGTAGGCATCGACGTCCGGCGCCTGGATCATCGCCAGGTAATCGACCCCGCCGCCGGTGGCGTAACAGAATGCCACTTCGGGCGCGGCGATCATGCGTTGCTCGAAACGGCGCATGTCCTGGGCGGTGTGCCGGGCCAGGGTGATTTCCACCAGCACCTGCTGACGCTTGAACACCGCGGCCCAGTCGATCTGCGCTCGATAGCCGACGATCAGGCCCGCCGCTTCCAGCTTGCGCACCCGCTCCCAGGCCGGCGTCACCGACAGGTTGATGGCCTCGGCCAGGCTCGACTTGGTGATCCGCCCATCCTCGGCGAGGATCTGCAGGATCTTGAGGTCGTAGCGATCGAGCTTGTGCATGGGCAGGGCTCCGGACAGTTAAAAACTCAAACTCAACGCAAACCTTTGTGTGAGCGAGCTTGCTCGCGATGAGGCCAGCACATTCAACATCGCCGTCCCAGGCACGCCGCTATCGCGAGCAAGCTCGTCCCACAGGGGATCTGTGGCTGGCTGTCGTCACGCCAACACATCCGCAATCACCGCCAACGTATCGCCACATTGCACCAACCCGGGAAAGTGTCGGGCCGCCAGCAGGCCGCTACGGGCGGCGCGGTATTCGACCGGGGCGACGCCACTGCGGGTGATGTCGTAGATCCGTGCCACCACCTCGCCGTGGGTCACGTGCTCGCCCAGGTCGCGGCACATTTCCAGCAAACCGTCGTGCTCGCTGGCAATGAAACAACTGGCGTCCGGCATGTCGAGCACCAGCGACGGCTGCAACTCGATCGTGCCCCGCAGGATGCCAGCGTGGATCAGCAGGTTGCGCACCCCACGCTCGGCAATCGACACGCTGCGGGCGGTCGACGAACCGCCGCCGCCCAGCTCGGTGGTGACGAACACCTTGCCCTGGGACTCGGCCGCCGTGTCGTACATCGCCCCAGCGTCCAGCTCCAGCATGCGCATGCAATACGGCGCGTTGAACGCCAGCATCCCGGCCTCGCAGCGCGCCTGCTGCTGTTTGTCCGGCAATACGTGGCAGGCGGCGAACGGCAGGAAATCCAGGGTCCGGCCACCGGAATGAATGTCGAGGACAATGTCGGCCAAGGGCAATAAGGTGCGATTGAAGTAGTCGGCGATTTTCTCGGTGACGGTGCCGTCCGGCCTGCCGGGAAAACTGCGATTCAGGTTGCCCTTGTCGATGGGCGACGTCCGGCGTCCGGCATGAAACGCCGGGGTGTTCATGAACGGCACGATGATCACCCGCCCACTGACTTCGTTGGCGGTCAATTGCTGGGCCAGTTTGCTCAGGGCCACCGGGCCTTCGTATTCATCGCCATGGTTGCCACCGCTGAGCAGCGCCGTCGGACCGCTACCGCGCTGGATGACCGTGATGGGGATCATCACGGCGCCCCAAGCCGAATCGTCCCGCGAATACGGCAGTTTGAGAAAGCCGTGCTGCACGCCCTCGCGGCTGAAGTCGACCGTGGCGCTGATGGGATTGTTGGGCACGTCAGGCATGGGTCAATCCTTCACGAACAGTTGACGAGGCACGTTGCACAGCGTCTCGACGCCGGTCTCGGTGATCAGGATGCTCTCGGTGATTTCCAGGCCCCAATCGTCCATCCACAGCCCCGGCATGAAGTGGAAGGTCATGCCCGGCTGCAACACGCTGTTGTCGCCGGGGCGCAGGCTCATGGTGCGCTCGCCCCAATCCGGCGGATAACTGATCCCGATGGGGTAGCCGCAACGGCTGTCCTTGTGAATGCCGAATTTCTCCAGCACCTTGAAAAACGCCACGGCAATGTCGCCCGTGGTGTTGCCCGGCTTGGCCGCATCCAGGCCGGCGGCGATGCCTTCGACCACGGCTTTTTCGCCGTCGAGGAAATGTTGCGGTGGCTTGCCCAGGTAAATGGTGCGCGAGAGCGGGCAGTGGTAACGCTTGTAGCAACCGGCGATTTCAAAGAAGGTGCCGGCGCCCTGTTCGAACGGCGAATCGTCCCAGGTTAGGTGTGGCGCGCTGGCATCGGCGCCAGTGGGCAGCAGTGGCACGATGGCCGGATAGTCACCGCCATGGCCATCGACGCCGAGGATGCCGCTGCTATAGATCTCGGCCACCAGTTCATTCTTGCGCATGCCCGGTTCGATCCGCTCCAGGATCCGGCTGTGCATGTTTTCGACGATGCGCGCGGCGATGCGCATGTAGGCGATTTCCTGGGACGATTTGACCGCTCGCTGCCAGTTCACCAGACCCACTGCATCCATCAGTTTTGCCTCGGGCAAATGCTTTTGCAGCGACAGGTACGCCGCGGCGCTGAAGTAATAGTTGTCCATTTCCACGCCGATGCTCAGCGCGCCCCAGCCACGGGCGATGATCACCTCGCGAGACAGGTAGTCCATGGGATGGCGCTCGCGGGACTGCACGTAGATGTCCGGGTAGCCGACGATGTTGTCGGCCTGCATGAACACCGTGCGCTTGGCGCCGTTGGCATCCTGGCCGCGCCCGAACCACACGGGCTCGCCCTCCAGCGCCACCAGCACGCACTGGTGCACATAGAACGACCAGCCGTCATAGCCGGTGAGCCAGGCCATGTTCGACGGGTCGGTCACCACCAGCAACTCCAGGCCCTGGGCCTGCATGGCCGCACGAACCTTCGCCAGGCGTTGGCTGTATTCCTCCCGCTGAAACGGAAGATTGACGACGATCTCTGACATCCACCTGCCCTCTGTTCAATGACTCATGAGAAAAATGCTCTAGCGGCCGAACGCAAAGCCCTTGCCCGCCACCCGTGCCCGCCCGAACGCCAGGTTGGCGATGGCGGTGTCCTGGGCGCCAGTGCCGGTGAGATCGCACAGGGTGACCTGCGCTTCGTCGGTACGCCCGGCCCGCTGCCCCGCCAGCACCTGGCCCAGCTCCCGCAACGCGACCTCATCGCCAACGGTGCCGGCCGCCAGGGCGTGGTGCAGTTCGCCGAGCACGCGGGTCTGGCTCAGGCGATCGGCGACATAGCAGTCGACGGCCGCCAGGGCTTGCGGGGAAATTTCGTTCTTGTGTCCCGCGTCCGAGCCCATCGCCGTGATGTGCAGGCCGGGGTGCAGATGGCGAGCCTGGATCAACGGCTCGCGACTGGGGGTGCAGGTGATGGCGATGTCCACGCCTTCCAGGGCATCGTCAATGGAGGCGCATGGCGTGACGGCCAGTCCGCTGTCACGCGCCAGTGCCTGACTGAACGCCTGGGCCTTTTGCGCATCCCGCGCCCAGACCCGCACCTCGTCGATGGACCGCACCAGGCGCAGCGCCTGAAGCTGCAGAGCCGCCTGTTCGCCAGCACCGATCAGCGCGACGCTGCGGCTTTGCACACGAGACAGGCAACGCGCTGCCACCGCCCCGGCCGCTGCGGTACGCACGGCGGTGAGGTAGCCGTTGTCCAGCAGCAGGGCTTCCAGCAGGCCGGTGCGTGCCGAGAGCAGCATCATCATGCCGTTGAGGCTGGGCAGGCCGAGCGCGGGATTATCGAAAAAGCCCGGGCTGACCTTGATGGCGAAGCGTTCCAGGCCTGGCAGGTACGCGGTCTTCACATCTACTTCGCCGTTGTGCTCGGGAATGTCCAATCGCAGGATCGGCGGCATCGCCACGGCGGCGGTGGCCAACATTACGAAGGCCTGCTCGATGGCGTCGATGCTGGCCAGGTCGAGGGCCACGCAGCTGCGCAGATCGGCTTCGCTCAATAAGATGACTTCACTCATGACTGGCTCCGTTAACGGGTTATCAAGCGTTGGCACCGGCGATCACACGGGCATGTTGTTCGGTGTCGACATTGCGCCCGCTGACCACCAGAACGATGGGGCCGCGCGGCTCGACCAAGCCGTCGAGCAGCGCCGCGATACCCACTGCCGCAGCGCCTTCGATCACCAGGCGTTCGTGGTGATAAGCGTGGCGGATGGCATTGGCGATGGAGGCTTCCGAAAGCAGGTGCAGGTCATCGCGCAGTTGTCGGGTCATGGCGAAGGTGTAGCGGTTGTCCAGGCCGATGCCGCCGCCTAGGGAGTCGGCCAGCGTCGGCAGCTCTTCGACGTCCACGGGCTGCCCCGCGACGAGGCTGGCGTGCATCGCCGCACCTCGGGCCATGCTGATGCCGTGGACCTGGATCGCTGGGCTGGCACGTTTGAGGGCCAGGGCAACGCCGGCGAACAGACCGCCACCGGACAACGGCACCAGCACTTGGGCCACCTCTGGTTGCTGCTCGAGGATCTCCAGGCCGAGGGTGCCCTGGCCGGCGATGATCGCCGGGTGATCGAAAGGCGGCAAAAAGGTCGCGCCCTGCTCCCGGGCGATGCGTTCGGCTTCACGCTGGGCATCGTCCTGGGACTGACCGACGATGCACACCTCGGCGCCCAAATCGCGAATCGCCTGCACTTTGTTGGCCGGGACCAGGTTCGACAGGCAGACAATCGCTCTGACGCCCTGCTGCGAGGCGGCATAGGCGAGCGCCCGACCGTGATTGCCGGTCGAAGCCGTGACCACTCCCTGGGCCTTCTGCTCGGGACTGAGCTGCGCCACAGCATTGCTCGCCCCGCGCAGCTTGAAGCTGCCGGTGATTTGCAGGGCTTCGAGCTTGAGGTACACCGCCACGCCCATCAACCGCGACAAACTCGACGAATGCTCCATGGGCGTGCACCGCACCAACGACTCGATGCGCTGGCGAGCGAGGTAGATATCCTGAAGCTGCAACCCTGTCATGACTGCGTCCCGAGCGGATGTGTTGGGCGCAGTCTAAGAGGGCTGGATTGTGGTGATGAATGTACTAGGGCAATTTAATGATTTTGCTTGAACAGTAGCCACTCCCCCTGTGGGAGCGAGCTTGCTCGCGATTGGGCCCTTACATTCAACATCTCTGGTGGCTGACACACCGCTATCGCGAGCAAGCTCGCTCCCACAGGGGGGATGTGGTGTTCACAAATTCGGCATTTCAGAAATCATGGATCTGCGGGTACTGGTTGAAGATCTGCCGCATGCCGATCAGCGCATGGCGCATTTCTTCATCGCTGCACTCAGCCCCGACGCAGACCCGCACCGCGCGGGGCCTGGGGGTGCCGCGCACGGTGAACGGGTCGGGGGAAGTCACGGCGATGTGCTTGTGCCGCAGCGCCCGCACCAGGCTGTCCACCTCCCAATGGGTCGGGATGCCGATCCAGGCGTTCAAGGCGTGGGGATGCTGGCCCAGCAGATGCTCGCCCATGTACTCGGTGACCATCGCCTGGCGCCCGGCCAGCAGTTGGCGTTGCAACTGCAGCAGCGACTCGGCGCGGCCATCGCGAATCCAGCGGGTGGCGATCTCCGAGACCATGGGCGTGGCCATCCAACTGTTGACCCGCAGGATGCTTTCGGTGCGCAAGGCCAGCCGCTTGGGCACCACCAGGTAACCGGTGCGCAGCCCCGTGAGTACCGACTTGGTCATGCTCGTGCAATAGAACGACAGCTCCGGCAGGTAATGGCTGATGGGCGGTGCCCGGCGCTCGTCCAGCAATGGGCCGTACACATCGTCCTCGATAATGTGCACGCCAAAACGCCGGGCGATCTCGGCGATTTCCCGGCGACGGGCGTCGGGCATCAGACTGGTGGTGGGGTTGTTCAGGTTCGGTGTGCACACCAGCGCGGTGATGCGCTCGTTGCTGCACATGTCTTCGAAATGTTCCGGGTCGATGCCATAGCGGTCCATTTCCAGGCCCTTGAGGGTAAAACCCAGCACCTGGGAATTGCCGATCACGCCGTGGTCGGTCAAGCCTTCGCAGAGCACCACATCGTCGGGCCCGGCCAAGGACGCGAGGGCGAGGAAAATCCCATGGGCCGCGCCGTTGGTGATCAGCACATCGTTACGGTCGACTTTCAGCCCTTGCCGGCCAATCCACTGCGCCGCCGCTTCGCGATGGGATTCAAAACCGGCGATGGGGCGAAAGGCGTGAATCCACGGTTGGTCTTCTTCAGTGCTCAGCGCCGCGCAGGTATCCCGCCAGGCCTGGTCATGCTCGCGGGTGTGCAGGATGCGGGTGATGGAAAAATCCACCAGTGCCCGCTCGGGGCTGTCGAGAATGTAAGTGGCCACCCGGTCGCTCATGCGCCGCGAGACGAAACTGCCGCGCCCGACCTCACAACGCACCAGTCCCTGGCGCTCCAACTCCTTATAAGCGTTGGTGACGGTCTGCACGCTGATGCCCATGGCGTCGGCCACCTGCCGTTGCGGCGGCAGGCGCTGGTCATTGGCCAGGCTGCCCTGTTCGATATCGTCGGCAATGGCCTGCACCAGAATCTTGTATTTGGATTCACCGCTGCGGGCGAGGTCCAAGGCTGACTTCCACTTATCCATGACAGCTGCAACCGGCGTGTTTAGGGGTGCGCACAGCATTGCGCGGCCATCGCGGCAAAGCAATTGTCCTAGTGCAATGCAATCGATGCCGGGGCTTTTGTATGCTCGGTCTAAGGTCGTCATCCAGGCGGGTTCATTGCCCCGACAAAAAGCCGGATCGACCTGTACCGGCGCCGTTCGCGACTCCAGGCCACACCCGGATCCGCCGCTGTACGCTTTGCTCTTGTAACACTGCCTCCTACCACAGAGCCGTCGAACGACGGATCCACAAGAAACAGGAGATTTTATCGATGAGCAATTTTCTTCCCAGCACCTGCGCGCCCTTGCGTCGGCTCTTGTTGACCTGTGCCGTACTGGGCCTGGCCGGCAGCGTTCAAGCGGCGACCCTGGATGCCGTCAAAAGCAACAGCAGCATCCGGATCGGCTACGCCAACGAAACCCCGTTCGCCTTCACCGAAACCGACGGCACCGTCACCGGTGAGTCGCCGGAGATCGCCAAGATCATTTTTGCCAGGATGGGCATCAAGCAGGTCAATGGCGTGCTCACCGAATGGGGTTCGCTGATCCCGGGCCTGCGGGCAGGTCGCTTCGACGTGATTGCCGCCGGCATGTACATCACTCCGGCGCGCTGCAAGCAGGTGTTGTTCACCGATCCGCAGTACCAGTTGCCCGACGCGTTGCTCGTGGCCAAGGGCAACCCGAAAAAACTCCACAGCTATGAAGACATCGCCAAACAACCGGACGTGAAGCTGGCGATCATGGCCGGCACGGTGAACCTGGCTTATGCCCGCGATTCCGGGGTCAAGGACGAGCAGATCCTCCAGGTCCCCGACACCACCGCACAACTGCAAGCGGTGCGCGCCGGTCGTGCGGACGCTGCCGTCGGCACGCAGCTGACCATGAAAGGCCTCGCCAGCAAGGGCGGTGAAAAAGTCGAGGCGATGACCGCGTTCAAGGACGACCCGTCCCACATCGGCTATGGTGCCCTGGCCTTCCGTCCCGAAGACAAAGACCTGCGCGATGCGGTCAATGCCGAGCTGAAAAAGTGGCTGGGCTCCGAAGAGCATCTCAAGACGGTTGCGCCATTCGGTTTCGACAAATCCAACGTGACCAGCAAGACCGCGGCCGAGCTCTGCGCTCAGTAGTCGACAAGACTGGCGTGCCGAAACGGGCATGACGCGTAGAGCGTGATGCCTGTTCCCTGCTTCATCGGATATCGGGTCGAACCATGGGCGAATTACTTCCGTTATTGATACAAGGGGCCTGGGTCACGCTCCAGGTGACCTTCTTTGGCTCGCTGCTGGCGATTGTCGCGGCGGTACTCGCAGCACTCGGGCGGCTTTCGCCGTGGCGGGCGTTGCGCTGGTTTTCCATCACCTACATCGAAGTGTTTCGTGGCACCTCGTTGCTGGTGCAATTGTTCTGGCTGTTCTTCGTGCTGCCACTACCGCCCTTCAACATTGAGCTGAGCCCTTACGCCGTGGCCATCGTCGGCCTGGGCCTGCATATTGGCGCCTACGGTGCGGAAGTGATGCGCGGCGCCATCAGCTCGGTCGCCAAGGGCCAATACGAAGCCTGCACGGCGTTGAATTTCAGCGCCTTCACCCGCTTCAAGCGGATCATCCTGCCGCAGGCGTTGCTGGCGGCGATTCCACCGGGCACCAACCTGTTGATCGAGCTGCTGAAGAACACCTCGCTGGTGTCGCTGATCACCTTGTCCGACTTGAGCTTCCGGGCGCGCCAGTTGGATCAGGCGACGTTCCAGACCCTAGAGGTCTTCAGCCTGGCGCTGGTGCTGTATTTCATCCTCGCCCAAGCCATCAACTTCGGCATGCGCCACCTCGAACGACGGCTGAGCCGGGGCCGGATGCGTGGAGGTCTGTCATGACACTGTTCGACTGGTCCTACGCCGCGCACATCCTGCCGGACCTGCTGCGCGCCTCTCTCAATACCGTGGGCATTACCCTGATCGGTTTCCTGATCGCGATCGTCCTGGGATTGTTCCTGGCGATTGGTCGGCGCAGCCACAAATTCTGGTTGTCGTGGCCGGCCACGGCGGTGATCGAATTCATCCGCAGCACGCCGTTGCTGATTCAGGTGTATTTCCTCTACTACGTGCTACCCAACTACGGCTTGAGTCTGACGGCCATGCAGGTCGGCATCCTCGGCATCGGCCTGCACTACGCCTGCTACATCGCCGAGGTCTATCGCAGCGGCCTCGACGCGGTGCCGCGGGCGCAGTGGGAAGCGGTGACGGCGTTGAACATCGCGCCGTACGACGCCTACCGCAACATCATCCTGCCCCAGGCGCTGCGACCGATCGTGCCCCCCCTGGGCAACTACCTGGTGGCGATGCTCAAGGACACGCCGGTGCTGTCGGCGATCACCGTGGTGGAAATCATGCAGCAGGCCAAGAACATCGGTTCGGAGAATTTCCGTTACCTGGAACCGATCACCATGGTTGGCCTGTTCTTCC
Organism: Pseudomonas sp. NFACC04-2; assembly: GCF_900119265.1. Lineage (NCBI taxonomy): Bacteria > Pseudomonadati > Pseudomonadota > Gammaproteobacteria > Pseudomonadales > Pseudomonadaceae > Pseudomonas > Pseudomonas sp. NFACC04-2. The sequence goes on along the minus strand of NZ_FPJC01000015.1, from coordinate 120,735 downwards.
TCGCCCTGAGCCTTGCCTTGGCTTATCTGGTACGGCGCCTTGAAACGCGCATGGAGCTACGCTAATGACTTTACCTCTGACCACGCCCACCGATTTGTCCCGGCGCAGCACGCTGGCGTCGCAGCAGGAGGCCCCGGCCATGCAAATTCCGACACCGTCCCGGCCGATTGTGAGTTTCCAGGACGTGACCAAAAGCTACGGCAGTTTCACGGTGCTGGACCATTTGAACCTGGATGTCGCACCCGGTGAAAAGGTCGCGATCATCGGCCCCAGCGGCTCGGGGAAGTCGACGCTGCTGCGGGTGCTGATGACCCTGGAAGGCATCGACCAGGGCCAGATCCGCGTCGAGGATGACTCACTGACCCACATGCCCAACCGCAACGGCGTGCTGGTGCCGGCCAACGACCGACACATACGCCGGGTGCGCGGCAAGATCGGCATGGTGTTCCAGAGCTTCAACCTGTTCCCTCACATGACCGCGTTGCAGAACGTGATCGAGGCGCCGGTGCAGGTCCTGGGCATGAACCCGAAAGAAGCCCGGGAGCGCGCCGCTGACCTGCTGGAACTGGTGGGGCTGGGCAACAAGCTCGACCATTACCCGTCGCAGTTGTCCGGCGGCCAGCAACAACGGGTGGCGATTGCCCGGGCGCTGGCGATGCGACCCAAGGTGATGCTGTTCGACGAAGTGACCTCGGCGCTCGACCCGGAGTTGTGTGGCGAGGTGCTGAACGTGATCCGCAAACTGGGGGCCGAACACAACCTGACGATGTTGATGGTGACCCACCAGATGGGCTTCGCCCGGGAGTTCGCCGACCGGGTGTGCTTCTTCTACAAGGGCCGGATCCATGAGCAAGGCACCCCGGCGCAGATCTTCGAGCACCCACAGCAGGAGCGTACGTGTGCGTTCCTGAGCGCGGTGAAAGAGGCGAATTGACCTCCACCCATCACTCAAGTGAACACCTTTGTGGCGAGGGTTACCATGCCCCCGGACCAGATAGGGTTGGCGATAGCCAAAAAAAGGGGGGCCATGTGTGCATGGCCCCCCTTTTTATTTACCGCCCAGCCATTATGGGTACTGCTGGTACGTCTGACCCTGCTGCTGCGGCGCCTCCTGGTATTGCTGGCCGGGAATGGCCTTGAGGTTGACCTCGACACGACGGTTTTGCGCGCGGCCATTGACGTCGGCGTTGCTGGCCACCGGGTTGTCCGGGCCGGCGCCACGGGCCGAGAGGTTGGCACCGCTCACACCCTGGGACGTCAGGTAGGTCGCCACGCTCTGGGCACGGCGCTGGGACAGGTCCATGTTGTGCTGGCGGCTGCCGGTACTGTCGGTGTAACCGACGATCTCGATCTGGTTCTGGTTGAACTCCTTGAGGGAGTTGGCCAGGTTGTTCAGCGGCTGATAGAAGCTCGACGCGATGTTCGCCGAGTCGGTGGCGAAGGTGATGTTACCCGGCATGATCAGCTTGATCTGGTCGCCCTGGCGCTGCACTTCAACGCCGGTATTGGCCATGCTGGCGCGCAGTTTCTTTTCCTGCTGGTCGGCGTAGTAACCGTAGCCGGCCGCGGAAGCCCCCACCACCGCCGCGCCGATCAACGCACCCTTGCCCCGGTTATCGTGACCGATGGCCGCACCGGCCAGCGCCCCCGCCAGTGCACCGAGGCCGCCGTACTTGGCGGTTTTGCTCATGCCCGACGATTCGGTAGAGGCCTGGCCCTGGTTGTCATAGGGGTTAGGCGACGCACAGCCGGACAACAAGGCCACAGCAATAGCGACAACGATCAAGCGACGCGAGGTGAACATGGAATGCTCCTGGTTTTCAGTCTGAAGTGCCAGGGCGTAGGCAATCGACTCTGGCAGGCGTTGGAACGCGGCAATCGTTAAAAATTCCGTCCCGCTGCGTTGCGCTTCGCCCGGCTGCTTCAGAAAAAACCGTCGTCTGGGCGGGGTTGCCTCAGCCCTGCGCCAGACAGCGGCTCACGCCCCTGACGATCATCTCCACTTCCCGTCCATCAATCGTCAGCGGCGGCAGCAGGCGGATGGTCTGGCCCCGAGTGACATTGATCAGTAGGCCGTGGTCCCGGGCGGCGCGAAGGGTCAGGTCGCGGACCGGTTGCTTGAGTTCGATGCCGATCATCAAGCCCTGGCCGCGAATCGCCAAGACATTCGGGTTGTCCGCCAGCTCGGTCTGCAAGCGGCTCAACAATTGTTCGCCCTGGTGCCTGGCGTTATCCACCAGCGCTTGCTCCTCGATGATGTCCAGCACCGTGCAGCCGACCCGACAGGCCAGCGGATTGCCGCCGAACGTACTGCCATGACTGCCGGGGGTAAACAGCTCGGCAGCCTTGCCCCGTGCCAGGCAGGCGCCGATGGGCACACCGTTGCCCAGTCCTTTGGCCAGGGTCATGACATCCGGTACGATGCCCTCGTGCTGGAACGCGAACCATTGGCCGGTGCGACCGATGCCGGTCTGGATCTCGTCGAGCATCAACAGCCAGGCGCGCCGACTGCACAACTGCCGCAAAGCCTTGAGGTACCCCGGTGGGGCGAGTTGCACACCGCTTTCACCCTGGATCGGCTCCACCAGCACCGCGACGATGCGCTCGGCGTGAGCCTGTTGAATCTGTTCCAGCGCCGCGAGATCGCCGAACGGCACCTTGACGAAATCCCCCGGCAACCGGTTGTAGCCCAGCCGCACGGACGGACCATCACTGGCGGACATGGTGCCCAAGGTGCGCCCATGGAACGCGTTGTCCATGACCACGACCAAGGGCTGCTCGATGCCCTTGTGCCAGCCGTAGAGGCGCGCCAGCTTCAGTGCGGTTTCGTTGGCCTCGGCACCTGAGTTATTGAAAAACGCCCGCTCCAGCCCCGACAGCCGGGTGAGCTTTTGCGCCAGGCGTTGCTGCCAATCGATGCTGTACAGGTTGGAGGTGTGCAACAGCAAGCCGGCCTGCTCGCTGATGGCAGCCACCAGCCGCGGGTGGGAATGGCCGACATTGGTCACCGCCACGCCCGCCACCGCATCGAGGTATTCACGACCGTCCTGGTCCCACAGGCGCGTCCCCAAGCCATGGGTGAAATTCAGCGCCAGGGGTTGATAGGTGGTCATCAGGCAGGCAGCGGTCATGGCATCAAGCTCCATCGGGTGGTTTTTTCCAGTATGGTTAGCCACCAAGGCTGGATAAACGCTGCTTTACTTCAATCATTTAAAAGTTGAGCTTGATAATGGACCTGTTCCAGGCAATGACCGTTTACGTGAAGGTGGTAGAAACCGGGAGCCTGACGGCAGCGGGCCAGGCGTGCGAAATGTCCACCACCATGGTGGGCAATCATCTTCGTGCCTTGGAGCAACGCCTCGGCGTACGCCTGATCAACCGTACGACGCGGCGCCAGCGCCTGACAGAATTCGGCTCGACCTACTACCAGCGCTGCCTGGAAGTACTGGGGCTGGTGGCCGACTCCGAACGCCTGGCCGAACAGACCCAAGGCGAGCCCACCGGCACCCTGCGCATCACCGCACCGTTGACCTTTGGTACCGAACGCCTTTCGCCGGCGCTGGCCGAATTCAGCCAGCGCTTCGCCCAGGTCAAGCTCGACGTGGTGCTGACCAACCAGCGCCTGGACCTGATCGACCATGGCTTCGACGTCGCCATCCGCCTCGGCCATCCCGACCCGAAACTGATTGCCCGTCCGTTGCTGGACTACACCCTGACCATCTGCGCCTCCCCTGCCTACCTGGCCCGGCGCGGCACGCCGGAACAACCGGCGGACCTTCAACGACACGACTGCCTGTCGTTCGCCTATTCGGCAGCAGACGAATGGCGCTTCGCCCAGGATCACTGGCCCATCAACGGGCCGGACGGCGAAATCAAGGTGGCGGTGAACGGACCGATGCTGATCAACAGCTCCTCGGGCCTGCATCGCGCCGCCCTGGCCGGAATGGGCGTGGTGATGCTGCCCGATGCCCTGGTGGCCCAGGACCTGAAGGACGGACACTTGGTGGCATTACTGCAGGGCTACCAATTGCCCCATCGGCCGATGAGCCTGATGTACGCGCAGGATCGCTACCGTTTGCCGAAACTGCGCAGTTTTGTCGAGTTTGCGCTGGAGAAATGGGCCAAACCCCAACCCCAGCCCACTGAGGCTGTGGCGAGGGGATTTGTCCCCGCTGGGTTGCGCAGCAACCCCAAGACTGTCGGTTCACATCGCGGGTGATGTCGGGTTTGATGACTTTTTGGGGGCCGCTACGCGACCCAGCGGGGATAAATCCCTCGCCACAAAAGCAAACCCCGTCTGAACATCCGCCGCTAGTTCCCCACCCCCCCATCAGCTACTCTTCCTCCTTGGACGAGCATTTTGATATCAAGGTTGATGAGGAAACGATGATGGGAGATGCCTCGAACATCGACATGCTGCGGTTCGACCTGTCCGATCTGGACGAAGGCGTACTGCACACTATCCTGGAACTGGTCAGCGATGGCATCTGGGACTGGAATGCCAACACCGGCTTCGTCTACCGCAACCCCGGCTGGTACACCATGCTTGGTTACCTGCCTCATTCACTGGACAACACCGTACTGACCTGGGAAAGCGTGATCCATCCGGAAGATTACCCACGGGTCATGGCGTTGTTCGACGACTACCTGGAGCAACGATCCCACCGCTACCAGGCCGAGTACCGTTGCCGTATGTGCGACGGGTCCTACATCTGGATTGAGGATCGCGGCTACGTGATCGCCCGCAACCCGGACGGCACGGTGGCCCGCATGATCGGTGCCCATCGCAGCATCGATGACAAGAAGCGCCTGTTCGAACAATTGGAACGGCGTAACAAATCCTTGGAAGCCATCATCGAAGAACGCACCCGCGAACTGTCCCGGGTCAATCATCAGCTGCAGCTCCAACTCGACGAGAACCGCAGGCTTGCCGAAACCGATGCCCTGACGCGGGTCGCCAACCGTTACCGCCTGGATCAAGCGCTGCCGCTGGCCTGTGAGCGCGCCCAGCGTTTCCGCGAGCCGTTGTCGCTGATCGCCATGGACGTCGATGACTTCAAGGACATCAACGATCGCTACGGCCACGCCTTCGGTGACGCAGCGCTGGTGCAAGTGGTGCAGAGCGTCAAGCGCTGCGAGCGCGGCAGCGACTTGCTGGTGCGCTGGGGCGGTGACGAATTCATCATGATCTTGCCCAACACCACCCTGGCCGACGCCCGGCTGCTGGCGGAAAGCATTCGTCGTGGCCTGGCCGACCTGCTGCCGGTGGGCGACTTCCAGATCACCATGAGTTTTGGCGTGGTGCAGCGCCTGGAGGATGAACAGCACTCGGCGTTGCTGCACCGGGCGGACCAGGCGCTGTATCGCTCCAAGATGGCGGGCAAGAATGTGATTTGCGAATGAACGGTACCCCGGCCCAAACACAAAAAAGAATGCAGACATGATGCGTTGGCAGCGGTCATAGGCTGTATCTCTTGCGATCAGGCCTTCGCCCTTGCCAACTCGACTTCCCTCCTCCTCACGCCTTTACCTGGGCTGCGCCGGCTGGTCGCTGCCCCGGGAGCATTGGCCGGCCTTTACTGTCGACGGTACGCATTTGCAGCGCTACAGCAGCCGATTTCCCGCCGTGGAGATCAACAGCTCGTTCTACCGCCCGCACCGCCCCGCCACGTATGCCAAGTGGGCCGGCAGCGTTGCCGGGGACTTTCGCTTCTCGGTCAAGGTGCCCAAGCAGATAACTCATGAACGACGGCTGATCGACTGCGAAGGGCTTGTGGATGAATTCCTCGGGCAATGCTCGCAACTGGGAGAGAAGCTTGGCTGCCTGTTGATTCAGTTGCCACCGTCGCTGGCCTTCGAGGCAGCCGTGGCCGAAGTATTCTTCAAGGCCTTGCGGGACCGTTATCAAGGTCATGCGGTGCTTGAGCCGCGACACCCGAGCTGGCTCGCCCCCCAGGCCGCGACGATCCTGCAAGACGCGTGCATCGGCCGTGTCGCCGCCGATCCGTCACCCTTGCCCGGCGGCGATCAACCCGCTGGCTGGCCTGGCATTCGCTACTACCGGTTGCATGGTTCGCCACGGATCTACTACTCAGCTTACGAAGACGCCTGGCTGGAACGCCTCGCCCAAACGTTGCAAGCCGCCCCCGACACACCGACCTGGTGCATCTTCGACAACACCGCCAGTGGCGCCGCGACCGCCGACGCGTTGCGCTTGATGGGCCTGATGCAAGACGCAAAGCCGCTACCGGCAACAAATGGTCAGTTGCTGCCGGTCCGACCGTGACAACACCGCTCGGGTCCAATAGATTAGGCGACCGGAAAAAAGCTCAATGCCTTTCTCGCCTCATCCCGCTAACAGAAGTAGTGAAATTTCAATGTCCGATTCCAACACCGCTGAATCCGTAGTCACCCTGTCGTCCAAAGCGGAATACGAAAACTCCATCAATCTTTCACAGCATCTGCCCCAGGCCAAAACCATCAGCGAAATGGTCCTCGATGCGTTCCAGTCGAACCGCGAAAGCGACCAGATCCGCGAACTGCGCAACGCCATCCGCCAGGCCCACGATGCCTTCGACGATGACAAGGCCTACGAACTGATGGGCCAGCTCAAACAGCTCAAGGACGCCGAAGCCGCCGACTTCGCGGCCCTGGAAGACCTGAGCAGCCGCTTCCCGATCAGCCGTATCCTCTCCAGCTATAAGGACGACCCGTCGTTCCAGGAACTGGTCTACGGCCTGGCCCTGAAAGTGCTGAACCAGACCCACCAGGCCATCAGCAACCCGAGCGGCAGCAAGGGCAAGGCCTCGCGGGCCAAGAAGGAAGCCGAGGTGTTTGTCATCAGCAAGGATGGCATCAGTGTCACCCTGCCCCTGCGCACACCGCGCTCCAAGCCGAACGTCGACCGCGAAGCCTTCGAGTTCCTGGGCTTCAACTTCATAGGCGAAGGCGACGACGCCGAGTTGGAAAGCGAAACCTTCCTGGACAATGACGGCACCGAACAACCGGCCACCCGCAAAGGCATCGTCACTGCGTTGCAACAGCAGAAAGCCTTCGACGGCTACAGCATCGCCCAGCAATAAGCCTCACCCGAGGCCCCTGTGGGAGCGAGTTAGCTCGCGATGAGGCCGTCACATTCAGCACTCATGCAGGCTGAACCACCGCTATCACGAGCAAGCTCGCTCCACAGGAACATCGACAGCCCGCACCCCCATGAAAAAGCCCCGCGCTTCTCTCGAAGGCGGGGCTTTTTCATGGGGGAGGTATGAATGCCTCAAACAGCGCCGAGCCGCTCGACCATGTCTGGAAACTTCTCGACCAGTTTGATCAACAAAGCCGCCTGGGCATTGGGTTTGGATTTTTCCTGCTCCCAGTTTCTAAGGGTGCCAGGACTGGTCCTGATGCTCTTGGCGAAAACGGCTTGAGACATGCGAAGCTTGTCGCGCAATGCCACGATTTCCTGAGCCGACACCTCGGGAACCGGTTTCTCCTCGATCGATAGCTGGCGAAGGGTAATCTTGCCCTCCCTGTGAGCGGCCATCTCCTCGACGCCTTGTATCATCTCGGCAAACAGATCACGTTTTTTCATAAGGTACCTCGCACTTTCAACTCAGCTTCTATGGCGCGCTTGAGCATCTTCTCTTGCTCGGTGGTCAGGTTTTCCAACTCGTCCTTGTCATAAATCGCGAACATCCAGAACTGACGATCACTCATGAGCCAATAGTAGATGACTCGCAGCCCACCTCGCTTCCCTTTGCCGCGACGTTCATCGAACCAGCGCAGCTTACGAAAGCCGCCGGTACGTGGCATGACGTCACCGACCTCTGGATGCCGCAACATATAGGACTGAAGCAGGCGATATTCATCGTCAGCCAGGTAATCGCCAACTGTGGCGGTGAACGTAGTCGTTTCAAAAAATAGGGTACGCATGGCAGAAACTATAGGCAAATTGCTTACAGTTCAACAAACCCTAATCTATTGCGACGAATGACAGCCAATCCACGCCCCTTTATAGACAAAAAGCCCCGCGCTTCTCTCGAAGGCGGGGCTTTTTCATGCAGCATCTGAAGCTTAAGGCGCGTACGTCAGCAGCAGCTCACTCGGCACCTTGAAGTCCAGGGACATCATGACGCTCAGGGCGGTGATGGTGAAGATCGAGAACACGAACAGCTTGCGTGCCCAGACCGTGTCATCCACCGCCTTGTAGCCGGTCCAGGCCATGTACAGCCAATACATGCCCATGGCGGCGGCGACGGCGAGGTAGCTCATGCCGGCATAGCCGCTGAAGGTCAGCATCAAGGTCGCCACCAGGAAGGCCAGGATGTAGAGCAGGATGTGCTTCTTGGCCACGCGGATGCCGCGCTTGACCGGCAGCACCGGAATCGAGGCCGCCAGGTAGTCGTTGAAGCGGAAGATCGCAATGGCGTAGGAGTGCGGCATCTGCCACAGGCTGAACATCACCAGCAGCGTCAGCGCCGCCATGTCGAAGCTGTTGCTCACCGCCACGTAGCCGATCACCGGCGGCATCGCCCCCGACAGACTGCCCACCAGCGTGCCGTGGACCGACTTGCGCTTGAGGTACAGGCTGTAGAGGCCGACATAGATGACAAAACCGATCACCGCGAACAACGCCGCCAACGGATTGGCCACCCAGTACAACAGCGCCACCCCGGCCACGCCCAGCACCGTGGCGAATGCCAAGGCCAGTTGCACCGGAATCAGGCCTTGGACCAGCGCCCGATTCTTGGTGCGTTCCATCTTGATGTCGATGTCGCGGTCGATGCAGTTGTTGAACACGCAACCGGACGCCACCACCAGGGAAGTGCCGATCATCGCCGCCAGGAAGATGGCCAGATCGACATGCCCTTTCGAGGCCAGGAAAAACCCGCCTGCCACAGAAAGCACGTTACCGAAAATGATCCCCGGCTTGGTGATTTGGATAAAGTGCTTCAGGGACATCCGGACTTTCCTCAGTGCGCCATCATGTTGGTGTGGATGCTGAACATGATCCACAACGACAGGCCGACCAGCAGGACAATCACGATCGCGGCAAAGACAAACGCGACCACGTTGTTACGTTGGGCGGCGGAGCGGTCCAGGTGCAGGAAGTACACCAGGTGCACCAATACCTGGACCACGGCGAAGATCAGGATGATCCACAGGGTCAGGCTCTTGGGCAGCGATGGGTACATCACCAGGCCGAACGGAATGACGGTCAGGATCACCGACAGGATGAAACCGATGGCGTAGGACTTGACGCTGCCGTGGCCGGCGTCATGGCCATCATGGGAATGTGCGTTAGCCATTTACAGGGTCCCCATCAGATAAACAACGGTGAATACGCAGATCCACACCACGTCCAGGAAGTGCCAGAACAGGCTCAGGCAGCTCAGGCGCGTCTTGTTGGTGGCAGTCAGGCCGTTCTTCTGGACCTGGTACATCATGATCGCCATCCAGATCAGGCCGCTGGTCACGTGCAGACCGTGGGTACCGACCAGGGTGAAGAACCCGGACAGGAAGCCACTGCGGCTAGGACCGTAGCCTTCGGAGATCAATACGTGGAACTCATTGATCTCCATGCCGATGAAGCCGGCACCGAACAGGAAGGTCATGGCCAGCCAGCCCAGTACCTGGGTTTTCTTGCCCTTGAACAACGCCAGCATGGCGAAGCCGTAGGTGATCGAGCTGAACAGCAGCAGCGCGGTTTCGCCCAGTACGTACGGCAGTTCGAAGATCTCGTGGCCCGACGGGCCACCGGCGACGTTGTTAACCAGCACCGCGTATACCGCGAAGATCGACGCAAACAGAATGCAGTCGGTCATCAGGTAGAGCCAGAAACCGAATACGGTCATCTCGCCCGAGTCGTGGTGATGGTCATCGTGCCCATGGTCATGACCATGGGCGTGTCCAACATTGGTCACTAAGTTCGACATGGTTTAAGCCTGTTCCAACGAGGTTTCAACACGGGTGGCGGTGGCGGGGACTTTCCCGGCCGCTACCAGGCGCTTGTGCTGCTCGGCTTCGATGCGTTCGATGACATCCACCGGCACCATGTAGCCCTGATCGTCACGGGCGGCATGGATCACGAAATACACCACGGTGCCGACCAGGCTGGCGATGGCCAGCCACCAGATGTGCCAGATCATCGCGAAACCGAACACGGTCAACAGCGCGCCCATGACCACACCGGTGGCGGTGTTGTTGGGCATGTGGATCGGCTCGTACTTGGCCGGAGCCTGGTACGCGGTGCCGGCTTCCTTGGCTTCGGTGAACGGGTCGATGACGTCTGCTTTTGGCAGCACGGCAAAGTTGTAGAACGGCGGAGGCGAAGAGGTCGACCATTCCAGGGTATGGGCATTCCACGGGTCGCCATGTTCGCACATGTTTTCCGGCTTCTTGCGATCGCGCACGCTGACGTACAGCTGGATCAACTGGCAGGCGATACCGACGGCAATCATCACCGCGCCGAACATGGCGACGTACAGGTACGGCACCCACTCAGGGTTGGTGGTGGCGTTCAGGCGACGGGTCATGCCCATGAAGCCCAGTGCATAGAGCGGCATGAACGCGACAAAGAAGCCGGAGATCCAGAACCAGAACGCAGCCTTGCCCCAACCTTCGTGCAGCTTGAAGCCGAACGCTTTCGGGAAGTAGAACGCAAAGCCTGCGATGTAGCCGAACACGGCGCCGCCGATGATCACGTTATGGAAGTGTGCGATCACGAACAGGCTGTTGTGCAGCACGAAGTCAGCACCCGGAATGGCCAGCAGTACGCCGGTCATGCCGCCGATGGCGAAGGTCACCATGAAGCCCAGGGTCCACAGCACGTGGCTGGTGAAACGCAGACGGCCCTGGTAGATGGTGAACAGCCAGTTGAACAGCTTCACCCCCGTCGGGATCGAAATCAACATCGTCGCCAGGCCGAAGAAGGCGTTGACGCTGGCACCCGAACCCATGGTGAAGAAGTGGTGCAGCCAGACCATGAAGCCCAGTACCGAGATCGCGCCGGAAGCGTAGATCATCGAGTGGTGGCCAAACAGCTTCTTGCCGGAGAAGGTCGAGATGACTTCAGAGAAAATACCGAACGCCGGCAGGATCAGGATGTACACCTCAGGGTGACCCCAGGCCCAGAACAGGTTGACGTACATCATCGGATTTCCACCCAGTTCATTGGTGAAAATGTGGAAATCCATGTAGCGGTCAAGCGTCAGCAGAGCCAGGGTAGCGGTGAGGATCGGGAACGAAGCGACGATCAGCACGTTGGCCCAGGTGCAGGTCCAGGTGAAGATCGGCATGTCCATCAGCTTCATGCCAGGGGTACGCATTTTCAGCACGGTGGCCAGGAAGTTGACCCCCGTCAGCGTTGTCCCCAACCCGGATAGCTGGAGCGCCCAGATGTAGTAGTCCACCCCCACGCCCGGACTGTATTGCAGCCCCGACAACGGCGGATAGGCAACCCAACCCGTCTTGGCGAACTCGCCAACACCCAGGGAAACGTTGATCAGCACCACGCCGGACACCAGCAGCCAGAAGCTCAGGGAGTTCAGGAATGGGTAGGCAACGTCGCGCGCGCCGATCTGCAGCGGCACTGCAAGGTTCATCAGGCCGGTGAAGAATGGCATCGCCATGAAGATGATCATGATCACACCGTGAGCGGTGAAGATCTGGTCATAGTGTTCAGGCGGCAGGTAGCCAGGCGAACCCTCGGTGGCCATGGCCAGCTGGGTACGCATCATGATGGCGTCGGCAAAGCCGCGCAGCAGCATGACCATGGCAACGATGATGTACATCACGCCGATTTTTTTATGGTCGACCGAGGTCAGCCATTCGGTCCACAGGTAGGTCCACTTCTTGAAATAAGTGATGCCTGCAAACAATGCCAGACCACCGAGCGCGATAATGGCGAGGGTCACCATGACAATCGGCTCGTGGAACGGGATCGCTTCCCAACTTAATTTACCTAACATCGTTTACTCCTCTGCCCCGGCAGCTGAATGCGAGCTCATGTCCATCCCTTCCATGTTGTGGGCCACTTCCTTGTCTTTCTTCTCGTGATGCATCGGCTTGCCCGGATTCATCCCTTCATACTTGTCGATGATGGTCTGGAACAGGTTCGGCGTGACCGACGAGTAGAGTTCGACTGGGTTGTTCTGGCTCGGCTTGGAAAGGGCTTCGTATTCAGCTTTTTCAAGCTGTTTAGGTGCCTTCTTCACTTCGTTGACCCAGGCGTCGAATTCTTCCTGGGTGGTGGCGGTCGCTTTGAACTTCATGCCGGTGAAACCTGCGCCGCTGTAGTTGGCGGAGATACCTTCGAGTTCAGTGTTCTGGTTGGCGATCAGGTGCAGCTTGGTCTGCATGCCGGCCATCGCATAGATCTGGCCGCCCAGGCCCGGGATGAAGAACGAGTTCATCACGGTGTCGGAGGTGACCTTGAAATTGATCGGCGTGTGGGCCGGGAACACGATCTTGTTGACCGTGGCGATGCCTTGTTCCGGGTAGATGAACAGCCACTTCCAGTCCATCGAGACCACTTCGATGGTGATCGGCTTGACGTCGGAGTCCAGCGGACGATACGGGTCCAGGGCATGGGTCGACTTGTAGGTGACATAACCCAGGGCAATGATGATCAGCACCGGAATGGTCCATACCGCCACTTCGATCTTGGTCGAATGGGACCATTTCGGCGTGTAGGTGGCCTTGGTGTTGGTTGCGCGGTACTTCCAGGCGAACAGGAAGGTCATGACGATGACCGGCACGACGACCAGCAACATCAGCAGTGTGGCGGTGATGATCAGGTTTCGTTCATCCAGGCCGACCTGGCCCTTGGGATCGAGCAAGGTCATGTTGCAACCTCCCAGCAGCAACGCGCCGAGCAGCGGCAACAAGCCTAGTAATCGGGGGTACCTGTTTTTACTCATCTCACGACCTCTAAAGCAGCTTGCGCAATGCAGTTGGGTTTTGATCGCCAACACTTCACCCTGCCAAGGGTTGGCATTTCTTGGATTGAATAAGGGCTGCCCATCGAACGTCAGCGGCTGTTCGACACATCCCGGGCCAGCAGTGAGTTCTTATTCGTTGGTCAAAAGGCCTAGTTCAAGCCCAATTCCATTTGGTGCGGGTAGTTGGAGGCACCGACACCTGGGGTCGCATGGGGCGCTGGCGCCCTTCGACCACTCTCATGCTCAAGTCTGAGCCGGGTCGGAAAATCGGTGCGGGCGATTGTAGTGAGGTGACGCGCTGTAGACCATGTCTCATCCCGAAATAATTTTTATCCGATCCGGCAACAATCTCTTGCCGATATTGCAACGGGCCAGCATGTTATCGAAATTAATTCTCAACAAGAACCCCAAAAAACGTAAGTCTACTACGCCCGATTTAGACAGCTCGGGAGACTCATCAAGAGGTTTTTTGCTCGGCAAGCGCCCATTTTTCGGGGCCTGCGCCGTCTGACGCGCCGCTGTTAAAAATGCCTGCTGCAGGCGATACGCCAGTTGCGAAACCAGACATTTTTTTGTTACAGGAAAGCGTGCTTTATCAACCTCGCAAAGGCTGAGTGCCGCAAGATATGTGACAACGTGTCGCACATTGCCGCAGGTCATTCTTGCCTCGGATCAAGGACGTTCCGGCTTGAGCGTGAAACGTAAAACGCCCCGACCCTCCATCAGAGAACCGGGGCGTGTCATCGAGGCGATTCAGCGAAGTGCTTTGCGGTTACGCGACACCAGCAACGGCACCAGCACCGCCGTCAGCACGAAGGCCACCAGCGCCCATTGCGCCAGGGACAGGCCCAGGATCGGTGGGTAGGGGGTGGAGCAAAAGCCATCGACCTGGAAACCCAGCGGGAAGATCTTCGCCAGCGGCAGGTCATCGACAATCGGTTGCAATACGTCGATGCCGCAACTGACCGCGGGGAAGAACTGGGTGTACACGTGATGCCCTGCCACACCAGCACCGGCCAGGGCACAGAGCACCACCAGGCCTTCGAAGATCGTCAGGCTGCGGCGGGTGCGCATGGCGGCGCCGATGAAGGCAAAGATCGCGATCAGCAACAGCGCATAGCGTTGCAAGATACACAGCGGGCACGGTGCCTCGCCGAGGGCCACCTGCATGTACAACGCACCGCCGATCAGCGCCAGGCAGATCAGCCCCAGCAACACCAGATAGCGCCGCTCACGGCCTAACCGCATCATTTCCTCACTCATTGCGTTTCCCTTTGTCTGCATGGATCGACGCGCAGCCTCGCGACACCCGGCGCGCGATCGGATGTACCGAAGTCTACACGCTGACCATGACAGTGAACGAGCAGCGAGCGTCGACATTGGAGGGAATAGACCGCAAGAAGGTTAAGCGGAGATTAATTCTGGCAGTTGGACAGGGATGGGGCTGCCGCCGCCATCGCGAGCAAGCTCGCTCCCACAGTTTTTTGCGGTGTTCACAGGCGTTGTGTCCGCCGCTAATCCCTTGTGGGAGCGAGCTTGCTCGCGATGAAGGCAACCCGGTCTCCCGGTTCGCCGCGACCTTACTCCAGCGCCGCCGCCGGACCGAAGAATTCGTAGCGGCTCTGCCGGTCCGGCACGCCCAGGGCTTTGAGGTGGCGTTTGACGGCGCCCATGAACCCCTTCGGCCCAAGGAAATAGGCGTCCAGGTCACGCTGCTCCGGCAGCCATTGCGCCAATTGCTCCTGGCTCAGCAGCCCCACCTTATCCGCCGCCGGGCTCAAGCCGTCGTCTTCGTCGTAGCAGTAGAAGCGCTTGAGTTGCGGATGCCGCTCGGCCAAGTCGTCGATCCAGTCGCGGAAGGCATGGGCGCGGCCGTTGCGTGCACAATGGATGAAATGCACCGGCCGCTCGGTTTGCAGTGCCGCCTGCAACATGGCCAGGGTCGGTGTGATGCCGACGCCGCCGCTGATCAACACCAGCGGCTTGTCGCTGGCGGTCAGGTAGAAATCCCCTGACGGCGGGAACAACTGGATACGGCTGCCAACGTCGAAATGATGATGCAGATGGTTCGACACCCGCCCGCCCGGCTCGCGCTTGACGCTGATCCGATACTGGCCATTGTCCGCCAGGGCCGACAGCGAATAGTTACGGCGCACTTCCTCGCCATCGAGGATGAGCTTCATGCCGATGTACTGGCCCGGCTCGGCCACCAGGATCGGGCCCTTGTCCGCCGGTTCGAAGTAGAACGAGGTGATCTCCGAGCTTTCCTGGACCTTGGCCGCCAGGATGAATTCACGCTCGCCACGCCAGCCGCCCGGTGCCTCGGCCTTCTTGTCGTACATGCCGGCTTCGGCACCGATCAGGATATCGGCCAATTGGTTGTAGGCAGCGCCCCACGCCGCAATCACCTCGGGCGTGGCGATCTCTGCGCCCAACACCTCAGCAATGGCTCGCAGCAGGCACGCACCGACAATCGGGTAATGTTCCGGCAGGATCTGCAAGGCAACGTGCTTGTTGACGATTTTCGCCACCAGGTCGCCCAACTGATCGAGCTGGTCAATGTGCCGCGCGTACATCAACACGCCGTTGGCCAGCGCACGGGGTTGATCGCCACTGGCCTGATGAGCCTGATTGAACAGTGGGCGCACTTGCGGGTATTCGGACAGCATCATGCGATAGAAGTGAGTGATCAGCGCTTCACCACCACTTTCAAGCAATGGCACGGTGGAGCGAATGATGGCGCGGTCTTCTTGGCTGAGCATAAGGTGACTCCATGCAAGGACTTGAATAACAACTACAGCTCTACCATCAGTTTCCGTGCCATTATTTATTTCGTTATTTTTCAATCAGTTAAATAAAAAGTGGTCATAAAGACTCGGAACCTTTTATAGTCTTTCCGACTACATGGAGTCTTTATGACTGCAACCTCTCTACTTACAGCCTTGTTGCCCCTGGTGGCGGACCTGTCCCGCGAACTGCCTGAAGGCGAGCGCTATCGGCGCTTGCTGGGCGCCCTGCGCGCGCTGCTGCCCTGTGACGCAGCGGCGCTGCTACGCCTGGACGGAGACTGCCTCGTGCCCCTGGCGGTGGACGGGTTGAGCACCGATACACTGGGCCGACGCTTCCGGATCAGCGAACACCCACGCTTCGAAGCGCTGCTGGCGAACCCGCAACCCACCCGCTTCGCCGCCGACAGCGGCCTGCCCGATCCGTACGACGGGCTGGTCGAGGGGTTGGCCGAGCACTTGGAGGTGCACGACTGCATGGGTTGTCCGCTGTTCGTCGACGAGCGCCCCTGGGGCCTGCTCACCCTGGATTCGCTGGACCCGGAACGCTTCGAACCCATCGACCTGAGCGCCCTGCAAGCCTTCGCCAGCCTCGCCGCCGCCACGGTCAACGCCGCCGAACGCATCGAGCGCCTGGCCTTGAAGGCCGAGGATGAGCACCGCCGCGCCGAGGTCTATCGCCAGGCCAGCGGCCAGCAACATCGCGACATGGTCGGCCAGAGCAAGGCCCACAAGCGCCTGGTGGAAGAGATCGCGCTGGTGGGCGGCAGCGACCTGACCGTATTGATCACGGGCGAAACCGGTGTGGGCAAGGAACTGGTCGCCCAAGCCATCCATGCAGCGTCGAAACGCGCCGGGCAGCCGCTCATCAGCCTCAACTGCGCCGCCCTGCCGGATACGCTGGTGGAAAGTGAACTCTTCGGCCACGTACGGGGCGCCTTCACCGGGGCGACGAACGACCGGCGCGGCAAATTCGAACTGGCCGACGGCGGCACCTTGTTCCTCGATGAGGTGGGTGAGTTGTCCCTGACTGTCCAGGCCAAGTTGCTGCGAGTGTTGCAAAGCGGCCAACTGCAGCGCCTGGGTTCGGACAAGGAGCACCGGGTCGACGTGCGCCTGATCGCGGCCACCAATCGCGACCTCGCCGAAGAAGTGCGCAACGGCCGTTATCGGGCCGATTTCTACCATCGCTTGAGTGTGTATCCATTGCAGGTACCGGCGCTGCGTGAGCGCGGACGGGACGTACTGCTGCTCAGCGGCTTCTTCCTGGAACAGAATCGTTCACGCATGGGCCTGGGCAGCCTGCGCCTGACCAACGACGCCCAGGCCGCACTGTTGGCCTACGACTGGCCGGGCAACGTACGCGAACTGGAACACCTGATTGGCCGCAGTGCCCTCAAGGCCTTGGGCCGCTGCCCGACGCGCCCGAAAATCCTCAGTCTCAGCGCCCATGACCTGGATTTGCCCCAAGCCCCTGTGGATAGCCCTGCCCCATCGTCCACCGGCCCGGCACCGCCCCTGGTGAGCGTGACGAGAGACATGCGCGAAGCGGTGGACGAATTCCAACGCAATTTGATCGCCGCCAGCCTGGAACGTCACCAGCACAACTGGGCCAGCGCCGCCCGGGAACTGGGGCTGGATCGGGCGAACCTGGGGCGGATGGCCAGGCGGTTGGGGCTGAAATAAAAACCTGTGGCGAGGGGATTTATCCCCGCTGGGCTGCGAAGCAGCCCCAAAATCCACCAACCCGGAGTATCAGACTGAATGCGTTCAGCCTTTTTTGGGGGTGCTGCGCAACTCATCGGGGATAAATCCCCTCGCCACAGCTAAATCCCTCGCCACAAGATGAGCCGTCCGCAGACCGCTGACTTGAAATTGGCTGTCGACAGCTTTCGTCCTAAAGCCTGCCCCCGACAAGTCGATAACCCAATATCAAAAGCTGTTTTGGCGATCTTCGTGCTCGCCCCACCTTTTTCCACAGAAGGTTTTTATGTCTTCCAACAAAGCCCGCGCAGATTCACTTTCGCTTCTGCTGTTTACCTTGCGCAGCGGCAAGCTGATGGCGATCAACCTGCTCAAGGTCAGTGAAATCATTCCCTGCCCACCGTTGACCAAACTGCCGGAGTCCCATCCGCACGTCAAAGGCATCGCCACCCTGCGTGGGACGTCGTTGTCGGTGATCGACTTGAGCCGCGCCATTGGCGAGCGGCCCCTGGAAGATCCGGACGGCGGCTGCCTGATCGTCACCGACGTGAGCCGTTCCAAACAAGGCCTGCATGTGCAGGCGGTGAGCAAGATCGTGCATTGCCTGACCACCGACATCAAACCGCCGCCCTACGGTTCCGGCGGCGTGCGAGCGTTCATCACCGGCGTGACCTCGGTGGACGGCACGCTGGTGCAAGTGCTGGACATCGAAAAGGTTATCCACGGCATCGCACCGGCGCAGATCGAAACCGCGCCGACCGAACTGAGCATGGAAGACGCCGAGGTCCTGGGCAACGCCCGGATCCTGGTGGTGGATGACAGCCAGGTGGCATTGCAGCAATCGGTGCACACCCTGCGCAACCTGGGTCTGCAATGCCATACAGCCCGCAGCGCCAAGGAAGCCATCGACTGTCTGCTGGAGCTGCAGGGCACTGCTCAGGAGATCAACCTGATCGTTTCCGATATCGAAATGTCGGAAATGGACGGCTACGCCCTCACCCGGACCCTGCGCGAAACACCGGACTTCGCTCATCTCTACGTGTTGCTGCACACGTCGCTCGACAGCGCCATGAACAGTGAGAAAGCGCGGCTGGCCGGCGCAAACGGGGTACTCACCAAATTCTCGTCACCCGAATTGACCAAGTGCCTGATCACCGCGGCCAAGGCCGTCGCCGAACAAGGGCGCTGATACCCATCCGTGGCAAGGCAGGCCGAGCGCCAGGAGGCTGTGATCTCGCAGCCTCTGAACACGGCTCCAACCTCAGACAGATCCGACCTCAGGCATACTTCTGTCCTGGTTCCCCCTGAACAAGGACATTGTTGATGAAAACCCCTGCGCTGATGCTCCTCGGTCTCACTGCCGTCATGGCCTTTCAGGCTCAGGCTTCCAGCCCCGACGCCTGGGCCGCCTACGACAAAAAAGTGCTCGCCAGTTGCCTGAAGGCCAGCGGCCTTAAAGAGCCCGAACCCGTCGGCACCGCCGCGCAATTCGACGACCGGGTGGGCTACACCGCTCTGTTGCTGCAAGGCCAATACCCACAGAAACACATGAAAGGCGCAACCGGCACCGAGTTGTGCCTCTACCGCAAGAAAACCAGGACCGCCTTCGTCACCGAATGGGACTCGATCCGCACGACCGACGCCCCTCGATGAATGGCGCATAACTTGCTTCTCAGGGCTTATCGCGGCGTTTTTCTGTCGCCGCTTTCAACCTATTGCCCTCGGTCGATCAATGAACACAACGTTTTCCTGCGTAGGGTGCGGTAAATGCTGTACCGGCCATCACGTTCCTCTGACCCTCGACGAAGCCAGGATGTGGGCCAATGACGGCGGCCAGGTGATTGTCTTGGTCGAGGCCTTCCTGCCCAATGGCCTCGGCCTTCCGGTGGCGCAACGTGAACATGCCGAACGACGCTCGGCGGTGGTCCGCAGCGGCACGAGCGACGCACTGGTGGCGATCACGTTCGCCGCTTATAACGTGGGTCGTTGCCATAATCTGGACAACGAAAACCTGTGCCGCATCTATGAGCGCAGGCCCTTGGTGTGCCGCATTTATCCCATGGAAATCAATCCACACATCCCGCTCGATACCGCCGCCAAGGATTGCCCACCGGAGTCGTGGGAAATGGGGCCGCAGTTGATACTTGGCGGTGAATTGGTAGACCAGGAACTGGCCCGGTTGATCGAGCGTTCACGCCAGGCCGATCGTGAGGAAATCGCGATCAAGGAACGCATCTGCATGTCCCTGGGCATCCACACGACGGCGTTGAAGGGCGACGGATTCACGGCCTACCTGCCGAACATGGCGGCGTTTGCCGCCGCTATCGATCAAGCCCGCTCGCAGCCGTTGGACCAAGCGGCTGGCGAATGGCAGTTCCACCTGTCCGGCGAGGACGTGGCCAACCAGGTCTCGGCCAGCGGCGCGCGGGTGGTCACTGAAGCACCGGTCACCTACGCCTTCATTTCCCTGCGGGCCGCATAAGCGCCAGACGGTTACAGAGGTCCCTGTGGGAGCGGGCTTGCTCGCGAAGGCGTCGGGTCAGCTTGCATTGATGCTGAATGTCAGTCCGCTTTCGCGAGCAAGCCCGCTCCCACACGTGGAGTTTGCGGCATGCCGATCACACTCCCCTCTCGCCTAACCCGCGCCAGGAATGTTAGCGTGCTTGGTATTCCCTGCAGATGAGCCTTGCACGATGAAAAAAACCGTACTTGCCTTCAGCCGTATCACGCCCCCCATGATCGAACGCCTGCGCCAGGACTTCGAAGTGATCGTCCCCAACCCGTCGAACGGCGACATCAACGCGCAGTTCAACGAAGCCTTGCCTCACGTCCACGGGCTGATCGGTGTCGGTCGCAAGCTCGGCCGCGAGCAACTGCAAAGCGCCACAAACCTGCAAGTGGTGTCCAGCGTGTCGGTGGGCTACGACAACTATGACCTGGCCTACTTCAATGAACGCGGGATCATGCTCACCAACACCCCTGACGTGCTCACCGAAAGCACCGCCGACCTGGCCTTCGCCTTGCTGATGAGCAGCGCCCGGCGCGTGGCCGAACTGGACGCCTGGACCAAGGCCGGGCAATGGCAAGCGACGGTCGGCCCGCAATTGTTCGGCAGCGACGTGCATGGCAAGACCCTGGGCATCGTCGGCATGGGCAACATCGGCGCAGCCATTGCCCGGCGTGGCCGGCTGGGGTTCAACATGTCGATTATCTACAGCGGCAACAGTCGCAAGACCGAGCTGGAAAACCAGCTGGGCGCACAATTTCGCGAATTGGACCAATTGCTGGCCGAAGCCGACTTCGTCTGCCTCGTGGTGCCGTTGAGCGAGAAGACCCGCCACCTGATCGGTCAGCGTGAACTGGGCCTGATGAAGCCGAGTGCCATCTTGGTCAACATTTCCCGTGGCCCTGTGGTGGATGAACCCGCGCTGATCGAAGCATTGCAGAACAACCGCATCCGCGGTGCCGGGCTGGATGTCTACGAGAAAGAGCCATTGGCCGAATCGCCGCTGTTCCAGCTGAAAAACGCCGTGACCCTGCCCCACATTGGCTCGGCGACTCACGAAACCCGTGAGGCCATGGCCAATCTTGCTGTGGATAACTTGCGCAGTGCCTTGTTGGGCGAGCGACCGCAGAACCTGGTCAACCCGCAAGTCTGGAAATAAATCCTCCGCAGCGAGGGAGCAAGCTCCCTCGCTGCGGGATTATCGCCAGGCGTACTGCCTCAGCGGGCACCTAGCGCGACATTCGTCGCCACCGGTCGCGGCTTGCGAAACACCAGCACGTTCCCCAGCATCACCAGCACCAACCCCACCAATGCCGGCACTGTCCACTGGTAGCCCTCGACAAACGCCGAGACATTCAAGGCCACCACCGGAAACAGCACGGTGCAATAGGCCGCCCGCTCCGGCCCCATGCGCCCAACCAGTGTCAGGTAGGCGGTAAAGCCGATCACCGACCCCGGGATCACCAGATACAACAACGAGCCGATGTAACGCGTGTTCCATTCCATGTCGAACGCAATGCCCTTGAATGCACACCACGCCGCCAGCATCGCTGCGCCATAAGCCATGCCCCAGGCGTTAGTGGTCAATGGCTTGAGACCGGCTTTCTGTTGCAGGCTCGACAGCATGTTGCCCGCCGAGAAACACAACGTCCCCAGCAGCGCCAGCGCCAATCCGAGCAACGTTTGCGGGCTGGCGCTGTGGCCGGCCAGTTCCGGCCAGAACAATAACGCCAGCCCGAGCAACCCAAGGGCACCACCCAGCAATACGTTGCGGGCAATCCGCTGACCGAAGAAAACCCGGGCATTGAGAGCGTTCCAGAGGGTGGCGGTGGAAAACACCACGGCGACCAAGCCACTGGGGATCCATTGGCTGGCAGTCAGAAAGCACATGAAATTGATGCAGAACAGGCACAGGCCCTGGGCAACGCAAATCAAATGGCCGCGCCGGTTCATCACCTGCAAGCGCCGGCTGAGCAGGAGCATGGCAAACAGGATCAGCGCCGCGAGACCGAAGCGATAGACAATCGACACGGGGATGGCGACCACGCCCAACTGCAGTTTCAGGGCGATCCAGGTCGTGCCCCAGATGAGCACGGTAAGCAGGTACAGCGAGAGGTTCATGGTGGCGGCTCCTGACAATGGCCTTCAGTGTCACGCCGCCGCCCCTGCGGCACTTGCATAAACTTGCGGTTTTGTCGGCTGGCGGGCTGGCAGGAACGGGGCGACGGAGTAGGATGCAAGGCGTTGGAGAGAACCGATCATGTCCACACTGCAAAGCCTGCAAGTCTTTCAAGCCCTCAACAGCTCGCCCAACGCTCGCCTGGAGCACAGCGCCGAGCTCGGGGACGGCATGGCGGCCGCTTTGTGGAGCAACCATCACGACGCCCAGGACTACGAGGCGCCGACCCACCATACGCTGTCCTGCTACATCGCCGGTGGCACCGGTACGTTTCGCCGTGAACGACCCGATACCACAGGGGCGCCGGGCAAACTCTGCGTACTGCCCGCCGGACACGAATCGGCCTGGGTCATCAACGGCGACATTCGCCTTGCCCACCTGTATTTCAGCCCTGAGCAATTCGCCCTGGGTTGCATCACGCTGCTGGACCGCGAACCACGGCAAGTACAACTGCACGAGGAGACGTTCCTCGACGACCCGCAACAGGCACAGCGCTTTCGCCAGTTGATCGCGCTGAACTGGGACGAACCCGCTGAACGCCTGCTGACCACTAGCCTGGCCCATGACCTGCTCAACCACCTGCTGCTCAGCCAGGTCGGCCAGCGCCAGGGGCTTCGCCTCAAAGGCGGCCTGGCGGCTCACCAGCGACGGTTGCTGGTGGATTACGTCGACAGCCACCTGGCCGAGGCCATCAGCCTTGGGCAACTGGCGGCACTGTGCGCATTGTCCGAATACCACTTCGCGCGGATGTTCCGCGAAAGCTTCGGGCTGCCGCCCCATCAGTATGTACTGGCCCGGCGCCTGGCTTGCGCGCAACACCTGCTGCGCACCACCTCACAACCGTTGGGCGAAGTGGCACTGGCCTGCGGATTTGCCAGCGCCAGCCACTTCACCAACCGTTTTCGCCAGACCGTGGGGGCGAGCCCCGGGGAATATCGACAGGCGTTCTTGCGCTAGGCGCCACCGCGCTCCGGTCAAATGAAACGACCAGGCACTGATCCCGATTGCCGTAGCCACAGCCGCACCCCTACAATGCGAACAATTCTTGTTCTCTAGCACAGCTCAGCGCTGTCGGGATGTTCCTCGTTGCCGCCTGCACACACCGTCGAAGTGCTCTACAACGCCCATCACAGTTGGCTCAACAGCTGGTTGCGAAGAAAACTCGGCTGCCCCGAGAGTGCCGCCGACCTGACGCAGGACACGTTCATGCGCGTACTGACGACGCGCGATCCGCAGCCTGTCCTGGAACCCCGCGCGTTCCTTACGACCATTGCCAAGCGCGTGCTGTTCAACCATTACCGCCGCCAGGACCTTGAGCGCGCCTACCTCGACACCCTCGCCCAACTGCCGGAGCAGGTGGCGCCGTCGGAGGAAGAACGGGCAATCATCCTGCAAACCCTAACGGAACTGGACCAACTGCTCGATGGTTTGCCGCAGGCGGTCAAGCAGGCGTTTCTGCTGGCCCAGGTCGATGGCCTGACCTACAACGAAATCGCCCGTGAACTGGGGATTTCCCTGGCAACGGTCAAGCGCCATCTGAACAAGGCAGCGATGCGCTGCTACTTCGCCTTATGACCCCGTCGATCAATGGCGCACCTGACGTCAGCGCGCAAGTCGCCGAGCAGGCCGTGCACTGGCTCCTGGAAATGCAGCAAGGCCCCCTCGATACCCGCCAACAGCAAGCCTGGGAGCAATGGCTCGATGCCCATAGCGAACATCGCCGCGCCTGGGAACATATTCAACGGGTCAATCAACGGCTGCGCAGCGTATCCCCTGCGTTAGCCCATGCGACCCTCAATGCACCGAAGTCCGCCATGCGGCGGCGGGCGCTCAAAACGTTACTGGTGCTTGGGGCCGGCTCGGCGCTGACCTGGGGCCTGCGCGAACGCCAATGGCTGCCACCCTTGATGGCCGATTTCCGCAGCCCGGTGGGCGAACGGCGTCGCCTGGTGCTGGATGACGGCAGCCAGTTGCAGCTCAACAGCGGCAGCGCGGTCGACGTTCGCTTCGACGCTCAACAGCGCTTGATCCGCCTGCTGGAGGGTGAACTGTTGTTGACTGCCGCCCGGGACCCCAGGCCCCTGCACGTACTGACCGCCCATGGCCGGCTGGAAAGCCGCAACGCCCGGTTCAACGTACGCGAATATCCGGAACACACCCAGGTGGCGGTGTTTGAAGGCGAGGTGGACATTCGCAGCCGACACGGCCCGTCTTCCTTACTGGGCACATCACGGCAACTGAGCCTTGGCATCAACGGCGCCGGGCCCGCCACGGCGCTGGATGCCAACAGCGGTGCCTGGACGGAAGGCATGCTGATAGCCGCGCACATGCGCCTGGCGGACTTTCTCGAGGAACTCGGCCGGTATCGCCGCGGCCAATTGCACTGCGACGAGACGGTCGCCAACCTGCTGATCTCCGGAACTTATCCGCTGGACAACAGCGAACGAATCCTCGATCTGCTGGAGGTCAGCCTGCCGGTAAAAGTACGCCGCTTTACCCGCTATTGGGTCTCGGTCGAGGCTCGCGCTTGAACCATGACCGTCCTGCTGGAAAAAAACACGCAACCGTGAGCCGTTTTCCCCACCTCGGGTGACAGAGAAGGAAAGCCACTTCGATACAACCTTCTCGGGATCCTCATCCATGCCGCAGCAACCTACCCGTCTCACCCCGCTCGCCCGTACTATGCGTCAATGGCTCCTGGGGGCCAGCTTGAGTTTCGTCGCACTGCCTTGCGTACAGGCTGCCGATGCCAAGGCCTATCACATCGCGCCGTCGTCACTGGAAAACGCCCTCAATCAGTTCGGACGCGAGGCCGGGGTGTTGATTTCCTTCGGCTCGCAGACGACCGCCGGCCTGCAGAGTCGCGGCCTGGAGGGCAGCTACAGCCCAGAGCAAGGGCTGAACGCGCTGCTCGAAGGCACAGGCCTGCAAGCCCGGCCCGAGGGAGATAACGCCTTCAGCCTGCAACCGGCCACCACCGCGCTGGACATCGGCACCACCACCGTGGTCGGCGACTGGCTCGGCGACGCCGCGCAAGCCAATGTCTTCGAGCACCCCGGCGCCCGTGACGTCATCCGCCGTGAAGCGTTCGAACGCCAGGGTGCGACGCAGGCGCGGGATGTGCTCAATCGCATTCCCGGCGTCAATGCACCGGAAAACAATGGCACCGGTAGCCATGACATGGCGCTGAACTTCGGTATTCGCGGGCTCAACCCACGCCTGGCCTCACGCTCCACGGTGCTGATGGACGGCATCCCGGTGCCTTTCGCACCTTACGGCCAGCCGCAGCTATCGTTCGCGCCGGTCAGCATGGGCAACATGGACGCGGTGGATGTCGTGCGCGGCGGCGGCGCGGTGCGCTACGGCCCGCAAAACGTCGGCGGCGTGGTCAACTTCGTGACGCGGGCGATTCCCGATGCCCCCACGGTAAAGGGGGGCCTCCAGACCGAGACGAGCCCATCTTCCAGCCATGACGGCTTCAAAACGTCCTCCAATCTGCTGGCGGGCGGCACCGCCGACAACGGCTTGGGCGGTGCCCTGCTGTATTCCGGCAGCCGCGGAGGCGACTGGCGCGAACACAGCGACACACAAATCGATGACCTGATCCTCAAGGGCAACTACCAGCTGGACGAGGCCAACAGTTTCAATGCCATGGCCCAATATTACGAAGGCGAGGCCGATATGCCCGGTGGCCTGAATGTCGCCGACTACGATGCCAACCCGTATCAGTCCACACGTCCGAACGACCGTTTCTGGGGCCGTCGCACCCTGGTCAATTTCGGCTACCGCTACCAACAGGACCGCCGGGAATTCACCGCCAGTACGTTCTTCACCAAGACCTTGCGCAGCGGCTATCTGGACCAGGGCACCTTCCTGTCCCTGTCACCTCGCGAATATTGGGTACGCGGCCTGGAAACCCGTTTCGCCCAAGGTTTCGACCTCGGCCCGACCAGCCACGAGGTCGGCGTCGGCTATCGCTACATCAATGAGGCCGGCCACGAACTGCGATACCGCACGCCCATCGCCAGCAACGAATTGCCGACCACCTCCAGCCGCAACGACCGTGATACGCGCGGGGGCACCGAGGCCAATGCGTTTTTCATCGATGACCGGATCGACATCGGGAAATGGACCATCACACCGGGTGTTCGCTATGAAATGATCGAATCCCAGCAGACCAACAATCTGACGAATGTGAAATACAAGGGCGACTACAACACCGCCTTGCCGGCATTGAACGTGCTGTATCACCTGACCGATGAGTGGAATCTGTATGCCAACACCGAAGGCTCGTTCGGCAGTGTGCAGTACAGCCAGATGCCCAACCGTGTCAGCAGCGGTGAAGTGAAACCGGAAAAGGCTCGCACCTGGGAGCTTGGCACCCGCTATGACGATGGCAACTTGAGGGCAGAGATCGGCGCATTCCTGATCAATTTCGACAACCAGTATGAAAGCAACCAGACCAACGACTCGGTCATCGCCCGTGGCGAGACTCGCCACCAAGGCATCGAAACCAGCATCAACTACGCCCTTGATGGCCTAAGCCCTGCACTGGCCGGTTTCGACGTGTATGCCACGTATGCCTTCGTCGATGCCACCATTCGTGAAGACGGGCCGAACAAAGGCAACCGCGTGCCATTCTCTTCGAAGCACAAAGGCACACTGGGCGTGGGTTATACGGACGGGCCGTGGAAGCTGAACCTGGACAGCACCTATCAGAGCGCGCAGTTTGCCGACAACGCCAACACCCGTGCTGAAAGCGCCGACGGCAGTACCGGCAATATTCCCGGCTACATGCTGTTCAGCAGTCGCGCGGCCTATGATTTCGGCCCGCAACTGTCGGACCTGAACGTGGCGGTGGGTGTGAAGAACATCTTCAATACCCAATATTTCACCCGCTCGTTCGACGACAATAACCGAGGCAAGTACGTGGGGGAACCACGCACGTTGTATGTGCAGACATCCGTAGCGTTTTGATTCGGGGCTACGGTGAACCGCTGAAACAAGAGGGGCCTGCGATTGCAGGCCCGTCTGTTCGGTGAGTGATTTTAAGCGATCGGGCTCAGCCGTTGAGTGCGGCCCGTTCGTTCTCCAGGAATTCTTCTTCCAATAGCGCATCGGCCAAGGCAACGGATTCGGTCGGTGTCGCAATGGCAGCGCGCTTGCCGCGCAGTTTGCCGAACAAATGCTCCAAGGCGTTTTCAAGCTTGGTGGCGGCGCCTTCGATCGCCAGTTCCAGCGAATCGGCCTTGTGTGTCACGGAAATCGGCTGATGGCCCTTTGGCCGTGCTTCGAGCTGGCAACGCAGGTCATGGGGACCGGGTTTGTCGCCGTTCTCGTCCCGCAAATGAACCTCGACCCGTGTCAGGTCTTCTTCATAACGTTCGAGCGTGCTTTCGATGGTAGTACGTACCCACTCCTCCAGTCGGATGCTGCTTTGAATATGGTTATCGCTGTTGACTTGGATTTGCATAGTTCATCCCTTATTTCAGCTAGCTCGCCGGGGGCCATCGACGTGAATGCAACGGCCCCTTGAATACAGAGTCGGGCTGGCGGAAGAACAATTCAACCCCTGGAAAAATATAAATATCCATTTGCAAATAAAGCCGGACAACCGGCAAAGGCACTGTTAATGTCGGGAGTTGCCCCGCCCTGCCCACCCGCTGTAAATCGCCTCCCTTCCTGCACCGTCAACGAACATCCGCACGTTATTGCCCCGAAACGGGCAGCCGCATTCCAGAGCGTTCGGCGCCTGGGCGCCGGGATCATTGTCCGACGGTTTTTCCGGCATGCCACTTGCTAACACCCTGTAGGAGCTGTCTCAGGCTGCGATCTTTTGATCCTGAGACCTGCCCGGCCCCAGGAATCTGGAGATGAACACGATCATGGAATGGCCGATGGTCCGGTGTTGCGAACTAATCCCGATCACGGCCGGTCAACAACTGCACGTTCAATCAGGCGGTGACGCATCATGGACAACCCTTTTCAGATCATTACCGACGCTTTTGCGCCGCACTATCAAATCAACCTGAGTATCCAAGGCCTGGATGGCAGCATCATGCTGACCCTGTCCAAGAGCGGGCGCATCGTCGCCAAACGCATGATCAGCGCCCAGCAACGCAACGACCCGGAACGGCTCAAGCGCCTGGTGCAAAGCATTCAGTTCGGCATCGCCATCGAACAGGGCCACAGCGCCGTGGCCATCCTCGAAGCCATGACCGGCGGCGACAACATCAAGCTGCCACCACCGCAGGCGCAGGGTGCGGCACCTTCTGCCGCCGGCCTTTAAATCTCTCCCTTCTCCACTTCGGCATGTTCGCTGGAACCCGCGCCGACCTTGCGGTGCGGGTGCTCGATCTTCACCGAGGGGAACTGCGACGAAGCGTAGCGCACCACCAGGATCGAAAATGCCAGCAACAGAATGCCACCGCACAGGTAAATGATCCCCAGGTCGGGCGGGCTGTGGTGGGAAACGTTGGAAATCAGCAAGCGCGTCAGCGCAGTGATCGCCACGTAGATCAGAAACCGTACGGGCATGTGGTTGGTCTTGAAGTAGATCCCGACCATCGCGCCCAATTCCAGGTAGATGAACAGCAGCAGGATGTCGTCGATCTTGATGTGCCCCGCCTCGAGCATCTGCAAGAACTCCATCACCGCCGCCCACGCGGTGACCGCACCGATGGCGAACAGCGCCAGGTAGTGGAAGGTCTCGACGAACAGGTTTCCCAGGGACTCGGCCAGTTGATGGACGTTCTGGCGCAGGTTCTCGGCCCAGTTTATTTTCACGATGTAGTTTCCTTAGGTCGGCTCGACCGGATGATGCGGGTTGGACGTGACGGTTGTTCTGCATGCAGAAAAAAGGCCAGCGACTGAAGGTGAGATGGCGATAGGCTGGTATCCGGCACTTTTTGGGGGCTTCATGCGGCCTTTTCGCGAGCAAGCCTTGCTCCCACACAAGCTTTGCTCCCACATGCTTCGCTCTCACATGCCGAAATCGGTCTACATTAAAAAGCCACTATCCAAAGCAACAGGATTCGCTTATTCTTTTTCCTGTATATAAATACAGTAGTCGCAAAGACAAACCAATGTGAAGGCATGTGAGGTGGTGAATGGCCGTCGAAGTGGTATACCGCAGCAGCCGAGATCTGGAGCGCTTGTTCATGGATAAAGCCGAAGCTGACCGTCATGACAAAATGCTGGAGCTCGCCGAATTGCTGGCCGAAGTGTTGCAAAAAGCCGTTCCATCGCTGAGCGAGCAACAAGTCGAAGAAGCCGGGATCTACATGGCGAAGAATCGGGATGTGTTCGCCAAGGCTTTCAAGAGCCAGCCGGACGCCTTGTCCGAACTGCTCAACCCGTCGGACGAGTAACCAAAAAAGATCGCAGCCTTCGGCAGCTCCCACATGGAACAACCGTGTAGGAGCTGCCGAAGGCTGCGATCTTTTTAGTAATAACGACGCGGGTCTGAATCGATCAGGCTCGCCAGCTTCGTCAAGGCGAAGCGCAGTTCGTCCTGACTGGTGGGCGACATCAACACCAACCGCACGCACCGGGTGGTACCTGAACGCTCCGCCTGGAACTGGGTGCCGCTGAGCACCAATACGCCGTTGGCCCGGGCAAGCATGGTGAACTCGTCGCTGGTCCATGGCTCGGGCAGCGTCAACCAGACGTGATAGGAATACGGCTGGGTCTTGAGTTCGAAATTGGCAAAGATTTCCCGGGCGATCGCTTGCCGCCCCGCCGCCTCGTTGCGCTGGATGCGGATCAGTTTCTTGTCCAGGCCTTCGGCAATCACATTGCTGGCCAGCTGTGCCGTCAACGGCGACGGCATCCAGACACTGCTGCGCACCATCGACGTCAAGCGCGACAGCAATTTCGGCGGACTGTAGATATAACCGATGCGAAGCGCCGGCATGACTGATTTCGACAGGCTGGTCAGGTACACCGAACGATCCGGCGCAAAGGCCGACAACGGCTTGATCGACGGATCGGTAGCCAGGAAGCCATAGATGTCATCGTCCAGGATGATGAAATCGAACTCCTCGGCGAGCGCGGCAATCTGGGCCCGACGTTTCTGCGACATGATCGCCGCCGTCGGGTTCTGGCAGGTCGCCACGCACACCAGCATCGCCGGCCTCTCCCGCAGGCACAGTTCGCGCAAGGCTTCGGGGATGATGCCTTCGTCATCCATCGGCACGCCACGCAGGCGACGCTCGAGGCCGTGGGCCAGGGAAATGATGCCGGGGTAGCACAGTGCCTCGCAGAGCACCAGGTCACCGGCGTTGGTCAGGGCGCTCATCGCGACCATCAAGCCATGCTGGGCCCCTGCGGTAATCACCACTTGTTGCCATTGCGCGTCGGGCAATGAATGACGCAACCATTGAGCCCCCGCCTCACGATGCGCCGGGTGACCGCCGTCCGGCGCGTAATCCAGCGCGCGCGCGAAATCGGTACTTTTGGCCATGCCCACCAGCGCGCCGCGCAACCAATACTCCAGGGTCTCGCTGTAGGGCTTGATGATCGAAAGATCAAGCAGTTCGGATTGTCCCAGGTTCAACGGCGCGGCGGCGCTGTTGCTGGCCGGCAGTTCCAGCTGCTTCTGGTTGAGCACATAAGTACCACGCCCCACTTCCCCCTGCACCAGCCGACGCCGATGGGCTTCGCTATAGGCCCGGCTGATAGTGCCCGGCGTGACATTCAAGGTGGTCGCCAGCTCCCGCAAGGTCGGCAAGCGATCGCCCTCGTTCAGCACGCCGTTGTTGATATCGCGCGCCAACGCATCGGCAATCGACAAATACATCGGCTGGCTGAACTCGCTTAGCTGGGGAACCCACATGAATGATCACTGCCCATCGTAGAAATGATGAATATCCGAGCATATCACATGGAGGTTAGGCAACTAATAATTCGACAAATTCGGCGAATTGAGTCGATTGATACGATTATTGAATCGTTACTCAATAAGATATGAAGAAATCTTTACAACAAATAATCTTATTATAAATCAAACTTTTAACAAAAAAACCCACTAAAACAACCCCGTCATGGCAGAAAAATATCTCGTAACAATCCCGCCACCTATTGAATCAACTCAATTCATTCAAATACACTGATCTCGAATCGAAGCAATCGACTCAATCATCCACTGCGGGCTCCTGCCGCGCCAAGTCGAGACATCATGGACACACTCAGAAAGGATCTATCGCTGTCAGCGATCATCGCAGGCTTCATCGCCGTGATCATTTCCTACGCCGGCCCGCTCATTATCGTGTTCCAGGCAGCCAAGGAAGCCCACCTGCCCGATGACGTGGTGTCTTCGTGGATCTGGGCCATTTCCATCGGCAGCGGAATTACCGGCCTGCTCCTGAGCTGGCGCCTGCGTGTTCCCGTCATCACGGCGTGGTCGACACCGGGAGCGGCATTGCTGGTGTCGATGCTGCCCACCGTGCCCCTGCCCCAGGCCATCGGTGCCTATGTGGTGGCGTCGGTGATCATCGCAGTGGTCGGTTTGTCCGGGGCATTCGACAAGTTGATGAGTCGCCTGCCCAAGGCCATTGCCGCCGCCATGCTCGCCGGCATCCTGTTCCGCTTCGGTGCCGAGCTGTTCACGTCGATCAAGCTGCAACCGGCGATGGTGCTGGCGATGATCGCGGCGTACCTGGTCTTCAAGCGTTTTTCGCCACGCTACGCCATTCTGTCGGTGCTGATCATCGGCTGCGCGGTGGCTGCCTCGTTCGGTGAACTCAACAGCAACTCGATCACCATCGCCGTGGCCCATCCAGTCTTCATCGCACCTGAATGGAACTGGCACGCAATCATCAACATCGGCCTGCCACTGGCGCTGGTGACCTTGACCGGCCAGTACGTGCCCGGCATGGCTGTGTTGCGCACCTCGGGCTACAACACACCAGCGTGCTCGATCATTTCGGTCACCGCCATCGGCTCGGCCCTGATGGCCCCGTTCGGGTCCCACGGCCTTAACCTGGCGGCCATTACCGCAGCGATCTGCACCGGTCGAGAAGCCCACGAGGACCGCGACAAACGCTACATCGCCGGGATTGCCTGCGGGGTGTTCTACATCCTGATGGGCACCTTCGGCGCGACCTTGGCCTCGGTGTTTTCCGCACTGCCAAAGGAATTGATCGCCTCCCTCGCCGGCCTCGCCTTGTTTGGCGCGATCAGTGCCGGGCTGACCGGTGCCATGGCCGACGAGAAGCAGCGGGAAGCCGCGCTGATCACCTTTCTGGTGACGGCCTCGGGCATGAGCTTCCTCGGCCTGGCCGCCGCGTTCTGGGGGCTGATCTTCGGTCTCGTGGCGCACTTCGTTCTGACCTACACCCGGGAAAGCAAAGCCGCCGCTATCGCCGAGGGCAGCCGACCATGACCGCTCGTTACGACTTTATCGTGATCGGTGGTGGCATCGCCGGCGTCTCAGCCGCTTATGAACTGGCGGCCCATGGCAGCGTCTGCCTGCTCGAACAGGAGCAGCAACTGGCTTATCACACCACGGGGCGTTCGGCCGCGATTTCGATGGAAAGCTACGGCAACCAGCAGATCCGTTCGCTGACCTGTGCGTCCCGACGCTTTTTCGAGAACCCGCCCGAGGGCTTGGCCGAACATCCGCTATGGGCGCCGCGGGGTGCACTGATCGTGGCCCAGGCGGCACGGGTGGACAAGCTCAAAGCCCGTTTCAACGCCGTGCTGGAGCAAGTGCCCACCGCCGAGTTGCTCGACGACAAGCACGTGCAGGAACTGGTCCCCTACCTCGCCGAAGGCGCCTGGAGCGCAGGGATCTACGAGCCCAGCGCCTTCGACCTGGATGTGCATGGCATTCATGGCGCCTACCTGAGTGGCCTGCGTACCCGTGGTGGCGTGGTCAAGCGCGAGACAGAAATGCTGCGTGGCGAATATCGCGACGGGCACTGGCGCTTGCACACCCGGGACGGCCAGCCACTGCAAGCCGCCATCGTGGTCAACGCCGCCGGTGCCTGGGCCGATGAAATCGCTGAGCGCTGCGGCGTGCCCAAGGTCGGTGTCCGGCCGTTGCGGCGCACCGTGCTGGCGGTCGACCCGCAGTGCGACGTGCACCACACCCCCTACCTGGGCACGGTGGACGAGGACATTTTCATCAAGCCTGAAGCCGGACGCCTGATCGTCTCCCCCTGCGATGAAAGCCCGTCGTTGCCCTGCGATGCATTGCCGGAAGAGCTTGACCTGGCCATCACCATGGATCGCCTGCAGAACACCACGCGCCTGCGCCCCCGCTCGATCATCAATAAGTGGGCGGGCCTGCGCACCTTCGTCGCCGACCGCTCGCCGGTCCTCGGCCAGGACCCGCAACAAGAGAGCTTTATCTGGCTCGCCGCCCTTGGTGGCTACGGCATCCAGGCCGCGCCCGCCATTGCACGCCTGTGCAGTCATGCGGCGCTGGGCATCGCCATGCCGGCCGACCTGGCGGCGCTGCAACTCAACTACCAGCACTTTTCCCCGGCCCGCTGCCGCGACGAGGAATTTTCCAGCCTGGCCGTCAAGCAGGTTGCCGATTTGCACTAACCCATCCACTTAACAAGGAACGTCACCATGCAAACCACCGCTCAAATCCAGTCCTCCGCCAAACCATTCCTGGGCGAAGAGAACGTCATTTTCACCGACAAGGCGCCGCTGCCACTGGGCACCTACTCCCAGGGCATCAAGGTCAGCCACGGGCAGACCATCTACCTGTCGGCACAGACCCCGGTCTCGGCGCTGAACAACGAAGTGCTGGCCAAGGATTTCGAAGGCCAACTGCGCCAGACCCTCGACAACCTGGTGCAAATGGCCGAAGCGGCAGGCGGCACCCTGGCGAACGTGGTCAAGGTCACGGCGTTCATCACCGACTTGAGTGAGTTCCCGACCCTCAACCGCGTCATGGAAGAGTACTTCACCAAGCCCTATCCGGCCCGCACCACCGCCGGCGCCAGCGCACTGGCACGCAATACCCTGGTCGCCATCGACGCCATCATGGTGATCTGAAACATCTTCTGTCAGCGGAATGCCCGTCGGTCCGGTGAGCCGGACCGACGCTGGCACCAGCACAGCGTACTTTCAGAGGGTGACCATGAAAAATTCGTACAGAGAGTATGTACTGCAGTGCCTGGTTTGTGATCGAAGCTACCAGCCCCATGAGGTCAGCTACTACTGCCCTCATTGCAAAATCGATGGTGCCCTGGATGCGCTTTACGATTACCCGACGCTCAAGCGCGAATGGTCCCGTGACAGCCTGGCCCATGACCACGCCCGTGGCATGTGGCGCTATGACCGCTTGATGCCGTTGAGCTCGACGCAGTTCATTCCACCGTTACTGGTGGGCAATACGCCGCTGTACTCGCGCCCGGAACTGCTCGGCGAAGGTGCCCGGATCAAAGTCTTCGTAAAAGACGAATCGCGGCAACCGACCGGGTCATTGAAAGATCGCGCCAGCGCCCTGGCCGTGGCCCACGCCATGCAATCCGGTGCATGCACCGTGGCGGTGGCCAGCACCGGTAATGCCGCTTCGGCATTGGCCGGAATGAGCGCCAGCCTGGGCCTGCACAACGTCATTTACCTGCCCAAGAGCGCGCCCCGCGAAAAGCTCGCGCAGATGCAAGGCTACGGCGCCGAGATCGTGCTGGTCGACGGGCAATACGACGAAGCCTTCGAACAATGCCTCAACGCTTGCGAAAAACATGGCTGGTACAACCGCACCACCGGGATCAACTCGTACATGAGCGAAGGCAAGAAGACCGTCGCCTTCGAGATGTGCGAACAACTCAACTGGCAGGTGCCGGACCTGGTGTTCGTGCCAGTCGGCAACGGCTGCATCCTGGGCTCG
The DNA here is from genome assembly GCF_900119265.1 of Pseudomonas sp. NFACC04-2. NCBI lineage: Bacteria > Pseudomonadati > Pseudomonadota > Gammaproteobacteria > Pseudomonadales > Pseudomonadaceae > Pseudomonas > Pseudomonas sp. NFACC04-2. Next base: position 85,772 of record NZ_FPJC01000015.1, on the reverse strand, counting down.
GTCTACAAAGGCTTTTTCGACTTGCTGCAATTGGGCTGGATCGAACGTATCCCACGCCTGATCGGCGTGCAGGCCGAGCACAGCAACTTCATGTATCGCGCCTGGCGCTACGACCGCTCGATGCAGCAAACCGAGCGCCTACCGCCCACCAGCCTGGCCAGCAGCATCAATGTGGCGCTGCCGCGTGATCGTCTCAAGGCCATGCGCGCGGTGATCGCCAGCGGCGGCGAGTTCATTTGCGTCAGCGACCCGAGCATTGTCGTAGCCGCCTCCCGATTGGCTGCCAGCACCGGCGTGTTTCCGGAAGCCGGCGCCGCCAGCGCCTTCGCCGGCCTGCTCAAGTACGCAGAAACGCACCCCGACACACCGCAAACCGCCGTGATCCTGATCACCGGCAGCGGTTTGAAAGACACCTCCATTTTTCTATCCGATTCGTCCAAAAGCCAGCCACGGGTGTTGCCGCATCACGTGACCGCGCCATCGGCCGAAGCGCTTATCTAAGGAATCCACACCATGAGCCTGCAAAATTTCGACCCCGCCATTGCCCGCCTGATCGACCGCGAGCGCAATCGCCAGGAAACCCACCTGGAGCTGATCGCTTCGGAAAACTACGTCAGCGAAGAAGTGCTCCAGGCCCAGGGCTCCGTGCTCACCAACAAGTACGCCGAAGGCTATCCGGGCAAGCGTTACTACGGCGGCTGCAAGGTCGTCGATGAAATCGAGAACCTGGCCATCGAACGCGCGCGCAAGTTGTTCAACTGCGAATACGTCAACGTGCAGCCGCACTCCGGCTCCCAGGCCAACCAGGCGGTTTTCCTGGCGGTACTGGAACCCGGCGACACGATTCTGGGCATGTCCCTGGCCCACGGCGGCCACCTGACCCACGGCGCCTCGGTCAATTTTTCCGGCAAGCTCTACCGGGCCTTTTCCTATGGCCTGGACACGGAAACCGAAACCCTCGACTACGAAGAAATGGAAGCCCTGGCCCGGGAACACCGGCCGAAGATGATCATCGCCGGGGCCTCGGCCTATTCGCGGACCCTCGACTTTCAGCGCTTTCGCAAGATCTGCGATGAAGTCGGCGCCTACCTGATGGTGGACATGGCGCACTACGCCGGGTTGATCGCTGCCGGCGTGTACCCCTCGCCGGTGGGCATCGCCGACTTCATCACCTCCACCACCCACAAAACCCTGCGCGGCCCACGCGGCGGCTTGATCCTGGCCAAGGAGCAATACGCCGCCCTGCTCGACAAGACGATTTTCCCGGTGTATCAGGGCGGCCCGCTGATGCACGTCATCGCCGCCAAGGCCGTGGCCTTCAACGAAGCCTTGGGCGACGGGTTCAAGCATTACCAGCGGCGGGTGATCGACAACGCCCGGGTCATGGCCAACGTGCTGACTCGGCGCGGTTTGCGGGTGGTGTCCGGCGGTACCGACTGCCACATGTTCCTGCTCGATCTGCGCTCGATGAACATCACTGGCAAAGACGCCGAGGCGTTGCTTGAAAGCGCCCACATCACCCTGAACAAAAACGCGATCCCCAATGATCCGCAAAAACCGGCGATCACCAGTGGCATTCGCATCGGCACCCCAGCGCTGACCACACGAGGTTTTGGCGAAGCGGAATGTGCCGAAGTGGCGAATCTGATCGCCGACCTGCTGGAACAACCGGACAACGCGGCACGCCTGGATAACATCCGACGTCGAGTGATGCATTTGTGTGAATGCTTTCCGGTGTATCTGCTGAGGTAATGGCTGGATAAGGGCAGGACGCCTAACGCAAGAAATAAAGGCAAGCAAAACTGTGGGAGCGAGCTTGCTCGCGATAGCGGTGTGACAGTCGATAAAGACGTTGAATGCACGGCCGCAATCGCGAGCAAGCTCGCTCCCACAATTGGATTTTCAGCGGTACAGCAGACGCTCCGCCAACTCATCGGCCACCCGCGCCGGTGAGCGCTTCTCTGCCTGGGCATGGGCGAAGACTTCCGTGAGCCGGGCACCGATCTTCGACAAATGCGCGGTGATCGTCGACAGTTCTTCGCCGCGATGCTTCAGCGCGACATAGATCAGCCCGCCGGAGTTGATCACATAGTCCGGCGCATAAAGAATCCCGCGCCTTTCCAACTGGTCGGCCACCTGCAGGCTGCTCAACTGATTATGGGCCGAGCCGGCAACGGCCGAGCAGCGCAGTTGCGCCACGCTGTGGCTGTTGAGCACTCCGCCCAGGCCGCAGGGGGCGAGGATGTCGCAGGGGGTGCTGAGCAGCGCGTCGTTGGCGATCGGATGGGCGCCCAGTTGCTCCATGGCCAGTTGCACCTTGCCAGGATCGATATCGCTGACCAGCAGTTCGGCGCCCGCCGCGTGCAACTGTTCGGCCAGGGCATAACCGACATTGCCCAGGCCCTGGATCGCCACCCGCAGGCTTTCGAGGTTATCGCTGCCCAAACGGGCCATGGCGGTGGCACGGATCCCGGCAAAGACGCCCATTGCCGCGTGGGGCGCGGGGTCTCCAGAAGCCGTGGTGCTGGTGACATGGCGGGTCTGCTGGGCGATGCAATCCATGTCGGCCACCGACGTGCCGCTGTCGATGGCCGTGATGTAGCGCCCGTCCAATTGCTCGATACAACGACCAAAGGCTTCGAACAGCGCCGCCCGACTCTCGACATGGGCTGGACGCATGATCACCGCGACCCCGCCGCCCACGGGCAAACCGGCCAGCGCCGCCTTGTAGCTCATGCCTTGAGCCAGGCGCACGGCGTCTGCCACGGCACTTTCGTCGTCGGGGTAGGCAAGATAACGACAGCCCCCCAGGGCAGGCCCGGGACGGCTGCAATGGATAGCAATCACCGCCTTCAACCCGGTCGTCGGGTCTACGCTTAGGTGCAGCGATTCAAGGCGGGAGCTTTGCATGAGAGCAAACATTGTAAGGCTCCCGAATCACTTTTGTTTGTTTCGCCAGTATAGGCGTGCAGTCGAAAATTGCTGGAGCACGCCGGAATAAGCCACCAGGGTGTCAGTCGTTTTCGGCATAACCCGTGACAGTGGCGGCTCAAGACTGGACGAAAATCCACGGCAGGGCTAAAACGGGAGCATAGCCCGGAGAGTTCGATGAAACCGCGCCAAGCCTTTTTTGACTGTCTGCACCGCTCACCACCGGCGCTGTTCGAAGCGGCGTTGTGGATCGCTGCCGAACATGATCGCGACGTCGACGTCCCGGCCTTGCTGAAGGATTTCAAGGAGCTGCAACAGCGGGTCAGCCATGACCTGCCGATGCTGCCTGTCAGCGAACTGGGCCAGCCCCTGTTGCGACGGCTCAATGACCTGGGTTTCGCCCAAGACGACTTCACCCCCCTGCGACCACGCGCGGCGTTGCTGAACCAAGTCCTGACACGCAAGCGCGGGCAACCCCTGGCCCTCGGGCTGATTGCTCTGGAACTGGCCCGAGGGCTGGAAATTCCGATGGTCGGTGTCAATTTCCCCGGGCATTTCCTGTTGAAAGTGCCCGGTGCCGATCACCTGCTCGACCCGTGCGGTGGGCGCCGGTTGTACCCCAATGACTGCCGAGAACTGCTACAACGCCAATATGGCGCGAACATGCTGCTCAAGGCGGAGCACCTGGTCAACGCCGAGCCGATGCAGATGCTGCAGCGCCTGTCGCGCAATCTGCGCCAACTGCATCTGGCGAACGACGATTACATCGCGGCCCTGATCGACGCCGAACGGGTGCTGGAACTGGGCAACGCCAGCGCCGCCGATTACCTGGCCCGCGCCAGCCTGTATCAGCGACTCGATTGCCCCAACGCCGAACGTTTCGACCTGGAGCATGCCCTGATGCTCAGCGACGATCCGATCCAGCGAATCCGGCTGACGGAGCGGCTAGGGCATTTGCCGCCGAATTCGGTGGTGCATTGAGCGGTGGCAGGCATGCAGATTCAGGTTACTTTTTGAATCGCTATCGCGAGCAAGCTCGCTCCCACAGTAGATCCCAGTGTACGCAAATCAAATGTGGGAGCGAGCTTGCTCGCGATGGCGATGCAACGGCCTGCATCAATATCAAGCCGGAGTATCCGGCTGCTTCGCCGGATGCGCCTGCTGGAACGCGGGATGCCCGGCCGCCAACGCCGCGACCCGACGAATCCGTGGATACGCTTGCAAAGACACATTGAACCGCTCGGCGGCGTACAACTGCGGGATCAAGAACACATCCGCCAACCCCGGCGCGGTACCGAAGCAATACCCCTCATCGCCAATCAACTGCTCCACCGCAGCCAGGCCCTGGCTGATCCAATGCCCGATCCACTGCGTCACCTGCGCTTCGTCGTGGCCCCACTGCCGCAGCTGGTTGAGCACGCTGACGTTGTGCAGGGGATGAATGTCGCAACCGATCAATGCGGCGACACCCCGCTCGTGGGCGCGCACCGCCAGGTCGGCGCTGAGCAGCGGCACCTGGGGGTAACGCTCCTCCAGGTACTCGATGATGGCCGGCGATTGCACCAGCAATGCGCCCTCATCGGTACGCAGTGCCGGCACCCTGCCCTGGGGGTTGATCGCCAGGTAGGCCGGCTGGCGATGCTCGCCCCCGGGCGCAGCGATCAAGTTGACGGGCAAGGCCTGGTAATCCAGGCCCTTGAGTGCCAACGCAATGCGCACCCGATAGGACGAGGTGGAGCGGTAATAGGTATAGAGTTCCATGCACTCCCCCTCAACGCGCCGGCAGGATCTTGCCCCGGCACTCGCCGAAACCGATGGAGGCGAAACCCTCGCGGCGGCAACGGGCCCGCAAGATGATTTCGTCACCGTCCTCAAGGAATCGGCGCACTTCGCCAGACGCCAGTTCGATCGGCTTCTTGCCGCCTTCGGTGATTTCCAGCAGGCTGCCGAACTGATGATTTTCAGGCCCCGACAAGGTGCCCGAGCCAAACAGGTCGCCGGCCTGCAACTGGCAGCCGTTGACGCTGTGGTGCGCGACCATCTGCGCCACGGTCCAGTACATGTACTGGGTGTTGCTCAAAGTCAGGCGCTGGGCCGGCAGGTTCTGCTCGACCATGGCCTCGGTCAGCAACAGGACTTCCAGCTCGATGTCGAAAGCCCCGCCGGCCTGGTCACGCGTGTCCAGCAGATACGGCAGCGGCTGCGGATCGCCTTGCGGACGGGCCGGTTGCGGGCGGCGGAACGGCTCCAGGGCTTCAGCCGTCACCACCCACGGCGAAATGCTGGTCAGGAAACTCTTCGACAGAAACGGCCCCAGGGGTTGGTATTCCCAGGCCTGGATATCCCGGGCCGACCAATCGTTGAGCAGGCAGAACCCGCCAATGTGCTCGGCGGCATCGCCAATGGCGATCGGTTCGCCCAGCGCATTGCCCTTACCGATCCAGATGCCCAGCTCCAGCTCATAGTCCAGCCGCGCGCACGGGCCGAAGGTCGGTTCGGTGTGGCCGGCCGGCAGGGTCTGGCCCTTGGGACGGCGCACGTCGGTGCCGGACGGGCGAATGGTCGAAGCGCGACCGTGGTAACCGATGGGCACGTATTTGTAGTTGGGCAGCAATGGATTATCGGGGCGAAACAGCTTGCCGACATTTTGCGCGTGTTCGATACCCACGTAGAAATCGGTGTAGTCGTTGATCCTGGCCGGCAGGTGCATCTGGCAGTCGGCAGCGAGGAGCAGCAGCTTCGCCTCCTGGGCTTCAACTTGGCCGCGCAACGGACTGTCTTCGCGCAACAGTTCCAGCAATCGCTCACGCAGGGCAACCCGGGCGCTGCGGCCCAGGTCGAAAAACCCGTTCAACTGGCCGCCGGCCATGGCTTCGACGGCATGTTGCGCCGCGCCATCAAACAAGCCCGCGTGCAGCGCCGCCTGCAGATCGAAAATCCGCTCGCCAATCGCCACGCCGCTGCGCAAGGCACCACCATCGACGCTGAAGACCCCCAATGGCAGGTTCTGCAACGGGAAGTCGGCGTGGCCGTTGGCACTGGCGACCCAGCTACGGGCAGGGGAACTTTGAGTCATGGTTATCTCCGGGTCGGGTCGAACGTGACAGGCAGCGAGGCCCAACAAGCATCGTAGTCGGTTTGCAGTTGCGGGCAGTCCAGGGCGAAACGGCTTGGGCGCAAGACCTGGCTGGTCTCGAACATGAAGGCCATGGTGTTGTCGATTTTCGCCGGCTGAAGATCAGCGTTGATCGCCTTGGTACAGGTCTCACCATCCGGGCCATGGGCGCTCATGCAACTGTGCAGGGATGTACCGCCCGGCAGGAAACCTTCGGCCTTGGCATCGTAGGCGCCCTGGATCAGGCCCATGAATTCGTTCATCAGGTTGCGGTGGAACCACGGCGGACGGAAGGTGTTTTCCGCCACCATCCAGCGGGGCGGGAAAATCACGAAGTCGAGATTGGCCAAGCCGTGGACGCTGGTGGGCGAGGTCAGCACAGTGAAAATCGACGGATCCGGGTGATCGAAGCTGACCGTGCCAATCGTGTTGAAGCGGCGCAGGTCATATTTGTACGGCACGTTGTTGCCATGCCAGGCCACCACGTCAAGAGGCGAATGATCCAGCTCGCAACCCCACAACTCACCGAGGAACTTCTGAACCAGGGTGGTCGGTTGCGCGAGGTTCTCGTAATGGGCGACCGGCGCCAGAAAGTCCCGCGGGTTCGCCAGGCCGTTGCTGCCGATGGGCCCCAGGTCCGGCAGGCGCAGCGGCGCGCCATGGTTTTCGGCGAGGTAACCACGGGCCTGCGGGTCGAGCAGTTCAACGCGGAATTTCAGGCCCCGGGGCAGCACGGCGATTTCCAGCGGCGCCAGTTCCAGCACGCCCAGTTCGGTGGCGATCCGCAGCCGTCCCAGTTGCGGCACGATCAACCACTCACCGTCGGCATTGAAAAACACCCGCTCCATGGAGCGGTTGGCCCGGTAGTGATAAAGGCTGACGCCGGCCGGTTTGTCCGCGCCGGCATTGGCCGCCATGCACACCAGCCCGTCGATGAAATCGGTGGGCTCGGCGGGAATGTCCAGCGGGTTCCAGCGCAGGCGATTGGGCGTGACCTCACCCAGCGGGCCACCCGCTAATTGCCGTTCGAGCTTGGTGAAGGCCGGGTGATTGGCCGACGGCCGGATCCGATACATCCAGGTCCGCCGCGCTTCGCTGCGGGCCATGGTGAACGCCGTGCCAGAGAACAACTCGGCGTAGAGACCGTACGGGGCTTTCTGCGGGGAGTTCTGGCCGATGGGCAAGGCGCCGGGCAAGGCTTCGCTGGCAAATTCGTTGCCCAAGCCTGACTGGTAAGCCAGGTCCGACGTTGTGGAATCGAGGTTCATGGAGCCTCCTGGGAGTGCGGCCTGTCACTCAACGGAGTGGTTGAGGCGCACCGGGTTATTTTTATCGTAATTCAATTACGCATAACGTAATTTGCTCGACGACGACCGTCAAGCTATAAAGACGCCCATTCGCCTCTGGACCCTGCGCCTCCATGGAAACCCCGCTCAGCAACGGTAAACAGAAAGTCCGCTCGGCCGAAGTCGGTACCGACATTCTCAAGGCCCTGGCCGAACTCTCCCCCTCCACATCACTGTCGCGCCTGGCCGAGCACGTGCAGATGCCGGCGAGCAAGGTCCATCGCTACTTGCAGGCCTTGATCGCCAGCGGGTTCGCCGAGCAGAACGCCGCCACCAACCACTATGGCCTGGGCCGCGAAGCCCTGCGCGTGGGCCTGGCCGCGTTGAACGGCATGGACGTGCTGCAAGTGGCCGCCCTCCCCCTGGCCGAGTTGCGCGATGAGTTGAACGAAACCTGCTTCCTGGCGGTGTGGGGCAACCATGGCGCGACCGTGGTGCGCATCGAGCCCGCCGTGCGGGCCGTGACCGTGGTGACGCAACTGGGCTCGGTGTTGCCGCTGCTCAGCTCGTCCACGGGACTGGTGTTCAGCGCTTATCTGCCAGCGCGCGAGACGATTGGCCTGCGCGAGCAGGAAGTACAAGGCACCGAGCACCATGCCCTGGCCGATGATCGCGCCTATACCACCCTGTGCGAGCAGATTCGCAGCCGTGGCCTGCACCATGTGCATGGCTTGCTGATGCCGGGCGTGGACGCCTTGTCCGCCCCGGTCTTCAATGCGGTCGGCGAGGTCAAGGCAGTGATGACCGTGGTCGGCCCGACCTCGCTGTTCCACGCCGACGAAAACGGCCCGGCGGCGCAACGACTGTTGGCGGCGACCCGGGCCGTGAGTTGGCGGATGGGGTATGAGGCGGGTCCAGGATCAGTCCAGGAAATCCGGGACAATCCTGATCACTAGATCATTGAGATGTGGGGTGATCAGTTGCGGATGGAGGTGGCGCTCTTCTCCGCTGAAGCCGACGGTATAAATGCCTTGGTGGCTGCCCTTCGAATGGAAGGGAATCAAATCATTATTGAAATGGCCCAGTAGATACTCAACCAGCCTCTCGGAAGACGACACCATGCGCCTGCCGAGGCCATGGTCAATAAAACTGGTCACGTATACGCCCTCCGGATAGATGTTGGGCGCATGAACTTTCAAAGCACCATGCACATCCTCGGCGGTCAATGGCCTGAGGGGACGCGGGGATAAATCGATTGCAGGTTTTTCCGTCAAACTGGCCACGATGTCTGTGACGATTTTTTCAAATGCGATCAAGTCCAGCGTCTTTATCCGATCTTCGGCAGCAAAAGAATAACGCCTGTTGAACACATTGCTGATTCCTTGCGTATACGTTGGCAGGCTTTGCTTTTCAACCCAGGCCAGCGTTTCCTCGAATAACGTTCGAGAAGTTGCTGTTTCGAGCTTGGGGAAGTCCATCAATGTATTCACATAGGCCGTGAATGGATTGACGTCCAATGGCTCCAGGTAATGATCCAATAACACCTGGACGGCAAAATCCACGCGCGTGTTTTTCAGTGCTAGAAGCCTTTCGGAGGGCGAAGAAAACAACGGGGTATTCATAAGACATCCTTGTCATTTCATGGGCTCGAACTTCCTGTTCGAGCCGTTATGGGGTGTGCGCCTGATGCAACAACACGGCATCCGCTCAACTGAAGCGGCAACTTAAGACTTGAACTTCAGCCAGGCCGTTATACACAGGCCAACGCCCGACTGTAAAAAAAGCAAGTGTAAGCGTGCGTGAAGTTTCGATTCATTGCCTCTAACCCATCACCCCCATGCCCTTGGCTTTTGCTACCGCCTGGGTACGTCGTTGCACCCCCAACTTGCTGTGGATTCGACGCGCATGGGTTTTCACCGTGTGCAATGAGATGAACAACTGTTCGGCAATCTGTTGGTTTGAATGCCCTTGGGCAATCAGTTTCAGGACCTCCAACTCGCGATGACTGAGCAAAGTCTCCTCGGCGGTGACGGGCGACTCGGCCGGTTCTGCCGATTGCCCCCAGCGCAACAGCTCGGGCTGGCGCAAGCGCAGTTCGCACAACGCCTGCGGGGCCCGCCAGCACGTCACTCGCTTGAGCCCCTCTTGCAGCAGTGAGCGGGCCTGGGCACGATCGCCGGACAACCAGACGACCTCCGTCAGCACCAGGTGCAGTTCGGTTTCCAGGCTGTGCATTTCACCGTGCTGCGCCTGGGCGATCATGGCCTGCAGGCGCGCCTGTGGCGCCTGTGCCCGCTGCAAGTAGACCTCGGCCAACACCAGCAGGTATTCAAGTCGCGCAATCAACTCCAGGGTCGCGGGAGGCGCGTGCTTGGCCTGGGGTCCGCGAAAATGCCGCAAGACGCGGGTCAAGGCTTCATGGGCCAGTTCCGCCCGTCCCTGTTGCAACCAGAACTGGCAGCTGGTTTGCAACAACACACCACGGTAAACGGTGTCGGGGATGTGCCGCTGCTGCATGATCCGCTCGGCATCGCGCAGATGCATGAAGGCCTCGCCGTAGTCGCCCTGGTTGGCAGCCAGGCAGGCCTTGCCGAGAAAGCCATAGAGCACCTGTTTGTCCTGGCTGTGCAGGCCCGTTTCCAAACCCGTTTGAAAGTGCTCGGCGGCCCGTTCCTCAAACCCCATGCGCAGCGCCAGGCGCCCGCGCCGCAAGGCAATCCGTCCCAACAACGCGGAAAAGTCCTGGCCCGGTTTATCCAGCAGTGTCTGGACGGCGGCCAGCAAATGATCGGCCCGATGCGGCGCGCCGCGTTGCTCCAGGACTTGGGCGTGGTCCAGTTCCAGTAATCCTTCAAAGACCAGCGAACCCTGCGCACGCGCCAAGCATAACGCCTGGCGGTTGATCCATTGCGCCGAGGCCAGTTCGCCAGCAAGCAACGCCTGCTGCGTCAGCCCACCCAGGCACAGCACCCGTTGGGACCAGGCCTCGGGCTCCAGGCTGGCCTGGGCCTGGAGGAAATGTTCACGCGCCGGTTCGCCATCGCCATTGAGGTGCAGCAACCAGCCGCGCAGGACCAGCCACCTTGCCAACACCTGTCGCTGCCGACAGGCCGAAGGTTGCGGCAGGAACCTGGCCAGTTGCTCGATGCACGTCGACGCCTCATCGAAGCGTCCGGCGAACAACAGCGCAGCGGTGACCAGCCCCACCGACTGCGGCGTATCAAGGGTCAGCGCTTCGCCTTGTTGATCGTGCAAGCTCAGCAACAGCACCACGTTACGGCGCTGCAAGACGTGCTCGAAATTCAAATGCTGCAAGAAACTGACGGCGGTCTCGAACTCCTCGGCCAACATGGCTTGCTCGAACGCCATTTGCCAGTCCTGCTCGGCGGCAAACCACTGGCAGGCCCGGCGATGCCAGGAGCGCCCCTGGGACCAGGGCTCTTCACGCACCAACCGGGCCAGGGCCGGGAAGATTTGCAACCAGTCCGAAGTCTGCTCCCACGGCTCGATAAAACACCCCAGCTCCAGCAACAACGGCAGGCATTGGGCGCCCACCGTGTCGCCGAACAAGTGCTCGCACAGCCGGGCATTGAACCGCGGCAGATGCGCCAGCACGCGCCAGGCCTGTGCCAGCTCCGGGGTCAGCGTACTGAACAGTTCGTACTCCAGGTAGTCGAGCAAGGTCCCCGGCCTCCCTGGTGTCGCATGACTGCGCGCCCATTCGCAGCGCTCAAGCAGGGTGATGCGCACCCCGGCACACCAGCCACCATTGCGCTGAATCACCTCGCGAGCCGTGCGGGCAGCCTGGGGCCCGGGCAGATGACGAAGCAGTGGCTGGATATCATCAGGGGTGAAGAACAATGCCTGTGGGTCAAACTCGTGCAGTTCGTCATCGAGCAACAGTCGCGGCCAATTGCAGTGGGGGCGGCGGCGGCCATTCAACCACAGGTGCAATGCCGGGCTACTGGTGTTCAATAAACGGTCGAGCAGTTGATCCAGCTCGGGGTTCGGCACCCGGCAATAGTCGTCCAGGAATAACCAGGTGGGTGTTTGCAAACGCGCCAGGTGGGCCAACAAACCCGCTTCATCCAGCACCGGCAGCCCGAGGGTCTGCGCCAGGTGCTCGCACATTTGCGCGACGCTCAACGCCGCGCCCCCCAAGGGCAACCAATGCAACCGACAGTCACTGGGCGCTTGCAGGAAGCACTCGGCGAACAACGCACTCTTGCCGCTGCCCGCCGGCGCGCAGAGCAGTTTTACCCGCGCCTCGGAAGCCAGCGGCGGCTCGCTCAAGGACCGCCGCGGCAGATGCGTCGAGGACAGGCGAGGCAGCAATCCTGGACGGTCCGGACACGGAGTCATGGCGGTCATGGGGGTGATCCTGTTTATTGTTATCTGACCACCCTAGCCCTGTGTCGCCGACCTTTGGAGAAGTATTCAGCGCGCTGATTGGCGCCCATAAAAAAACGACCGGCAGAAGCGCTGCCGGTCGTTCATGATCATTTCAAGTCAGACACAGTTTGTGGCGAGGGGATTTATCCCCTCGCCACAGTCATCTTTCCAGCCCTCAGTGCTTAGCGAACCCCGGTCGAGCGCAGCGCCGCCGGCGTATAGTCGGCTGCCCGGGCTTCGAAGCCGTATTCGTAGCTGTGTTTCTCCTCGTTCTTCATCCCCAGCGCGATGTAGCGGCCGGCGATGATGTCGTAGAGCGCCTCCAGGGTGTAGGCCGGGTTCTGATGGTCGTAGTAGAACTGGGCATGACCTTCGGCCACCCGCCACAGTTGACCGCGACCGTCGTAGTGGTCCACCAGGGCGGCCTGCCAGCTGTCCTCGTCGAAGTACATGTGGCGTTTGGCGTAGATGTGCCGCTCGCTGGGCTTGACCGTCCCGACCACTTCCCAGACCCGGTGCAGCTCATAGCGGGTCAGGTCCTGGTTGATGTGGCCGGCCTTGATCACGTCGTCGTACTTGAGGCTGGGCGAATCGAGCTTGTAGCTGTTGTACGGGATGTACATTTCCTTCTTGCCGATCAGCTTCCAGTCGTAGCGGTCCGGCGCACCGGAAAACAGGTCGAAGTTGTCGGAGGTGCGCAACCCGTCGGCGGCGGTGCCCGGGCCATCGTAGGCTACTTGCGGGGCACGACGCACACGGCGCTGGCCGGCGTTGTAGATCCAGGCCAGGCGTGGCTCCTTCACTTGGTCCAGGGTTTCGTGCACCAACAGCACATTACCGGCCAGGCGTGCCGGGGCGGTGACCTCCTGCTTGAAATAGGTCAGCACGTTACTGGCCTTTTCCGGGTCGGCATCCTTGATCAGGAACGGCACGGCGATTTCTTCTTCGAAGCGAATCGGCGTGAAGCTGCCATTGGTCTGCGGCGTGGCCTGGGTAATGATGCGTCGCAGGTTGCCACCGTGATAACGGGTTATGTGGTTCCATATGACTTCCACGCCGTTCTTGGGGATCGGGAAGGCGTAGTAGCGGTTGCCGGTGAAGTTGGACAAGCCGTTACCGTCGTTGATGGACGCCACGTTGAGCGCACTGCGCTTGGCCGACTCGTAGATTTCCGGCGGCAGGGAAACGCTGCGATGGGTCGGATAGACCGGGATCTTGTAGGTCTCCGGGTAGCGCTTGAACATCGCCACCTGCCCTTCGGACAACTTGTCCTTGTACTTGTCCACCGTCGCGGCGGTGATGGTGAACAATGGTTTTTCATTGGCGAACGGATCCGCCAGGAAACCCTTGCTGTCCACCGCTCCAGCGTTTTTCGCAATGCCGCCGGTCCAGGCCGGGATCGAGCCATCGGCGTTACCAGCCTTTTCCGCACCAATGGGGGTGAGACTGGTGCCCAGTTTGTTCGCTTCCTCCGGCGAAACCGCCGCCATCACGTTCGCCGCCAGCAGGCTCAAGGCCAGGGCACCGCATTGCAGGATCATCTTGCGCATTGGGTTTTCCTTGTCAGCCAGATCAGAAGTTCACGCCGAAGCTCAGCGCGAGGAAATCGCGGTCTTCGAGAACGTTGTAATCGCCGCCAAAAAAGTCGGTGTAGCTCAAGCTGGCGGTGTAGGTGTTGCGGTAATCGGCATCGACACCAACGCTGATGGCCTTGGCGCCTTCGTTGAACAGACCGTTGGGGCCATAGCCGGCCACATCGTGGGACCAGGACACGTTGGGCTTGAAGTTCACCCCGCCGATCACGTTGGAGTAATCGAGGATCGCCCGGGCGCGATAGCCCCAGGACGTCGAGGTGACGAAACCATCGGTGTCGCCCTGGAAGCCATATTGGCCATAGACCGAATCACGGCCATAACGCAGCTTGTCCTTGGACTCCAGGCCACCGACATGCACCACCGCCGCTTCGCCGACCAGCGTCAGGCGATCGGCCCCCAGCACCTGATCGAAGAAGTGCGTCAGGGTGCTCTGGACCTGGGTCACTTCCTTACGCCGGTAACCGGTGTTGTCGGCACCCGGTGCGGTCGCGATAGGCGATGCCGCGCCACCGGCAATCGGGTTGACCAGGGCCAGGGTCAGGTCGTTGGTATTGACCTGCACCGGCGCGTTGGGACGGTAGCTGATTTCCCCGGTCCAGGCGGTGCCGGTGGGCAACGTCGTGGAGAAACTGGCGCCGTACAGGCGGATGTCTTCCGGGTATTCAAGGTAGTACCCACCACGGCCCAGCATCACGCTTTGCGCCAGACCCGCACCGCTGCCAGGGGCCAGGCCGTTGGCGATCGCGACCATTCCCGGCAACGCCGCCAGCGTCGAAAGCCCCGCCGTGGTGGTTCCGACGGTAGGCGTACGGCTGTGGTAGTTCATGAAATACAGGCCGTACTCGGTGTCATCGCCGAGCCAGCGCAACGCCGTGCCCCACTGGCCGGAGTCGCGGGCGTCACGGTCGCCGCCACGGGGAATGATCACCCCTTCGCTGGACACCTGGATCTCCTGGCCGAATGCCTGGGTCAAGGGCACGAACGGCGCAATCGCCGGACTGCCCACGGTGTAGCCACTGGTGCAACCGTCAGCCACCACGTCGTTGCCAAAGAACGTGCCGCAGTTATCCACCACGGTCTGGTCCCACTCCAACTGGTAGAAACCTTCGATGGTGAGCTTGTCGGTCAGGCCTTGGGAGGCAAACAGCATGTTCACCGGGATCAGGCCTTCCTTGATCTCCGCACCGGGGCGACGGAACGCGGACACGTCCACCGGGTTGATGCTGTTGATGGAGTTGCCGATGAAGGTGCTTTCCCCCCAACTGACCACCTGCTTGCCGGCGCGCACGGTGCCTGGCAAATCGGCGATGGAATAGTTGTGATAGACGAAGGCATCGAGGATCTGTGCCCCTGAGGACTTGGCGCCTTCCTTGCGATTGCTGTCACTGATGTCCTTGAACTCGCGGCCCTCATCCTTGAGCTCGAAGTCATACCAGTACTTGCCGCGCACGAACACACCGGTATCGCCGTACTTGAGCTCGAGGTCGTGCAGGCCTTTGAAGATTTTGGAAAAGGTTTCGCCTTTCTTGAAATTCAGCCGTCCGTCATCACCGGTGGAGGATTGGCCCCGCCCGCCGTTGACCGTGCCGACCAGGTCTTTGTCGGCATCGCGCATGCCCCAGCTCGCGCCCACGGACAGCGACGAATCGAACTGCCCCTCGATCTCGCCAATGTTGAATGAAACGGCCTGCGCCTGGGCAGAGCAACCCAAGGCCACCGCGACGGCCAGCGCCTGCGGCTTGAAGATGGCGCGCATTGTTATTGTTGTCATGCGTCTTCCCCGGTGAGTGACAGAGGCTTCACCCTACTGCCGCACGCCATGGGCGATAAGCGCACCAAGGAGGTATTCGCGCTGTACCTCAAAAGGATTACAGCCCTCGCGGGACGGGCGTTTGCGCGCCCCATGGACGGACTGGATGATGATCCATCAGCGCCACGCATATTCCTGCCCGGCCTGCGACTGTTACGCGCCCTGCAACGGTGCATGTCCAGATCCAGGCTGTTTCCCGTCGGCCTCGATCCCTATGCTGGCCGGGCTTGCAGGGCAACGGGCCTGCACGCGCAAGTCGCCACGGCATCCTTCCCGCCCGGCGCACCGTCATTCGGATGGATTGGCGCATCGGTCCATCATCCCGTGTTCATCGACGTTGGTTTGTAGCTCCTTTGCAACGTCACGCTTAGGCCGCTGCTTTTTGCAGCGGCCTTTTTTATGTGCGGTTATTTCCTAGTTAAAACTTCTTGTTTCCTACGTTGTTGTCGGAAAGGCTCACCTGCCTGCCTTTAGAGATCGAACTTATAGTTTCCTTTGTCGCCCAAGATGGGGGATTACACAAATAGCCATGAATGACCGCGTGTATTGAATGACGGTTTGGCTATTCAGACTCGATTCGAAAGGAACTCGATATGCAGCAAGAGAAAAATATCCTTGTGGATAGAGGTATACCTCGCACGCCACCTTCCTCTTCTCCATCTCCCAATCATGGACATGGCGGCATACCGGATCGCTCGACAGGCAGGACTCATATAGACACCGGTGGTGACGGTTCAAATTCGCAGAGCTTTTCTGACTATAGCCATGCTGGGTTTGAGCCTGCGATTGGAATGGTTTTGCTTAGGTTGAAGAGCACCACCAAAACTGCAGAAAGTACGTACCAAACCCAGCTCAGCAGGCTGCCGCAAACGATCGAGAACGATCTGACGGCGATTAGGCTTGAGGGATCGACACGCTCTCTTTCCCCCGCAGCGGCAATCGCTCGCGAATTGGGCGTACGCAACACACTGCTGGCGCGAAAAACCGCCCAATTTCATCAAAAAACAGCGCTTGCCAATAGTTTCTACGGCGTCGATCCAATTAGTAAGCCATTACAGGCGTTCTATCCGAAAGCACTGACCCTAGAGAGACTAGTCCCCCCGAACGGTATTGCGATACAAGCCTGGACTGCATCGCTCAAGGCAGCGTACGAGGCAAGGCTGCTGTCCCAGGCCATCAATATGCTGAATCAGCAGCAAGTCGAAGTACTCAAATGGCTCGCTGCGGTGCAGGCCCAAGAGCAGGTGCAAAAAGAAGCGCAGCGTTTGGCTGCTGAAAAAGCACAAAGGTGGCTCAAGCCCTACGTGAAGCGGAAGAACGAGCAAAGATAGCAGCTGTCGCGGCGACAGAAGCCCGACAACTGGCAGAAGCTGAAAAGGCGCGTGAAAAAGCCTTCGCCGCTCGTACATTTCCCGTATCAACCCCTACCGTCGCCGCTGCTCCATCATTCAGCTTTTCGAAGGGCGAGCTCGCCATAAGTCCGACAACCGCCCTGGCAAACAACACGATGCTACGTACGGCAATTCCGGCCGTCATCGAAGCTGTCTCTGCCGTGGCAACACCTGTTATCGGAGGGTTTGCCGCGCTGCTTTATCCATCACAATTAGGCAACGGAGATCTTTACGCCCTAAGCGTCCCACTGGCGGAACTCCTACCTGACAACAGTGATGATTTGTACGCTATCGCAGCGACACAGGGTGAAGTCAAATTGCCTGTCGTTATCGGCTCCAGAACTGCGGTCAATAAGCGGGAGTTTGTCGTCGCTGGCAGTACTGGAACCTCGATACCTTCCAAAGTGCCGGTCCGGCTAGCCACGCTTGATCCACATGGTGACTTCTACTGGTCCCGCAGCCCGGATACCGAGTCGATCGGGATGACCTGGACCCCCATTGCAAGACCAGGTAATGCGTCCACTTACCTACCGGTGAACGCACCAAACCTTACTGCCTACAGTGGTGCGACTCCAGTGGCTGTTGACGGGCGAATGGATACACATCCGGAATTGGATAATTACAGTTTTGGTGGATTCATTACGGTATTCCCAATTGAGTCGGGTATCCAGCCGTTCTATACCGTTTTCAGTAGTCCCCTATGAAGGAGCAACGATCAAAGGCGAGCACAGTGGGCGCGACTTTAACCCGGAGCAGGCTGGCGGGCCTATTCTGGACTTGGATTGGAGAAGCGCGACGATCACTAAGGAGGGAATTGACGCAGTAAAATTGCACATCGCTCGGCTCGATCAGTCTGATGCCAATGACGTGATGATCGAGAGGCTTGAGAGAATTTTGAGAAGCGAAATTGCTATAGCCGATGTCGACAACGCTTTTACACTCACGAGACAAGAGAGCTGGAGAGATTTAGGGCACAAGGCCTCACAGATGACTTCATTCCGAGCAACGGATCGGCCGAATGGAACAATGCCCATACTGCGACGTTAGAGGACTATAAACTTGGCAGTAGCGAATCATTGCTATATTCCTTGGAAGCGCTCGAGGCGGCTGAAAAGCAAACGGAAGAAATATACAAGCGACTGTTGAAAGGAGAATTCTGATGAACACTATCGAGCAATTCGTAAAAAACGAATCGATCACAGACATCGTCTCTGCTTTCGGTATCGGCTTAGCATATCCGTCACTCGACAGAATGATCGCTCGCTATCGATTTGAGGCTGTAGCAAATGGAGAGCTACTAAGGACCTATACAAGGTTATTTGAGGAGGGGGTACTCGCAAATGGTGAGGGGCCCGTCGCCATCAAAGGTCCGAACTGGAAAGCACCGGATTTCATGAAAGAAAAAAGACATACCTGATCCGACGAATACCTCATATATCATTCGCCGCTGCGATTTTTTTGCAGTGGTTCCCCTAGGCCGCTGTTTTTTTTCGCGGCCTTTTATATGCGCTTGCTTCTCGAAGAAGACCACCAAAAAACCCTGAAAGAGATATCAGGCCGCTGCTCATCAAAAAATCTTTATCCTAAATCTTGTGAAATTTTGTATGGTCGCTGCACAGTTTTCGGCGGCTATTTGACATCGGCCTACGCATCTTGACGCTCAGCCAATGAGCTTAATTCCATCCATCAAAACGCCCGGTCCTACAACAAAGCCAGAATCCAACTACGCGCACGAAAAACCCACTGTTACGCTGAAAGCAATCGCAGCATTTCGCTCCGATTTATTTCCCAGTGAGTTATCGACAACGCAAATAAACAACACAAGCTATCGTTCAAAAAGGCTATAACCTACAACGCTCAGCAAATCGAGGCGATCGAATTTCTGACGGTGGATATTCTCAAGCGATACCCGGACATCAGCCCAGTCAATGTGTGGCGCATTCGGATATCGCCGCCGGGCGCAAGAGCGATCCGGGTCCGATGTTCCCCTGGCACGCGTTGTATCTCAAGGGCATTGGTGCATGGTTCGATGACACCACTCAAGAAGAATTCATGCAGGCGTATCGAGCCAATGGAATTCCTCTTCGCGAACAATTGGTCGGGCTATTCAAACGATACGGCTATGACACTTCGGCGGCCACGACGGGTGCAGGTTTCCAGCGCCAGGTAAGAGCATTTCAGCTGCACTTTCGCCCGGCCAAGTATGACGGTGTGATAGACGTCGAGACCGCCGCGAACCTGGCGGCCCTGGTGAAGAAGTATTTTCCCTGAACCGGTTACTGCGCTGACAGCAACAGGCGCGGGCTATAACCGTTAAATGGCGTGGTGTTGCAGATTCGCCATCATTTCCTTCAACGCTTCAAGGTTGTCGTTCGGGTGTACCGCACCCTCGAAGTCGCAGATCTGCTGCCAATGGGCGGCGACGTCTTCGGGCGAAAACCCTTTGCGCGGGTCGAAGCCCGCACCCAGGCTGCGCTCCCAGCGCACCTTGCCCATCCAGCCGCCACCCACCTCGAACAAGCCGGAGGTTTCCTGGCAGGCCTCACTGGCCAGGTACACCACCAGTGGGCTGACGAGTTCGGGCTTGAGTTGTTCGAACACCTGCGGCGGGATCAGGCCTTCGGTCATGCGGGTGCCGCCGGTGGGGGCGATGGCATTGACCAGGATGTTGTTCTTGCGGCCTTCGATGGCCAGAGTTCTCGTCAAGCCATAAAGGCCGAGCTTGGCCATGCCGTAGTTGGATTGGCCGAAGTTGCCGTAGATGCCCGAGGTGGATGCAGTGAAGATCACCCGCCCGTAGTTTTGCTCACGCAGGTGCGGCCATGCGGCCCGGGTCACCTTGTAGGCACCCTCGACGTGGACGCGGTAGACCAGGTCCCAATCGGCGTCATCCATTTTGTGAAATGTCTTGTCCCGCAGGATCCCGGCATTGTTGACCACCACATCGACGCGACCGAACGCATCGAGCGCGTTTTGTACCAGCTTGTCGCCATCGGTCACCGAGTCGTGGTTGGCCTCGGCAATGCCGCCCGCCTCGCGGATTTCGGCGACCACCCGATCCGCTGCCGAGGCGTTGGCCCCTTCCCCTTGCGCCGAGCCGCCAAGATCGTTGACCAGCACTTTCGCGCCTTGTCTGGCGAACAGCAACGCATGGGCACGTCCCAGGCCACCGCCGGCTCCCGTGACGATCACGACTTTATCTTCGAAGCGAACAGACTCACTCATGGCAGAACTCCAGCAGGCGGACAGGACAATGACCATGAGTGTCCGGCACTCGTCGGCCGGTCACAATCAACACGGTTGCCAGTGAATGGTGGCCGATAAGGCGGGGGGATGATGCAGGCCCGAGCCATGGCGGCGTATTCGACTTTCCTGCTGGCAGGAGGACCGCTATCGCGAGCAAGCTCGCTCCCACAGGGATTTGCAGTGGAACGCAATCTTGTAAACGCCCGAAAACTGTGGGAGCGGGCTTGCTCGCGAAAGCGGTCTTCCAGTCAGAATGGATGTTGGCTGTGCTGGCGCCTTCGCGAGCAAGCCCGCTCCCACACAGGTTCGCTCCTCAATGCCAAGTCGTCAGGTACAGGCCATTTGTCTGCGCGGCGCGGCGATGGCTTCGCGAAACGCCAGGTAATGCTTGAGCACCTGCACCGGTGCCTCGGTGTGCGGGTAATGACCGATGTCGGGCAGCAACACCGTGTCCGGGTTCGGGATCAGGGCCTCGTAGCGCGCCACCATGTGTTCACCGGAAATCGGATCGACCGCGCCGTCGATCACCCGCAACGGCACTTCGCCGCGCTGCATCGCCAGCACCCAGCGATCACGCTGCACACGGCGTTCGGGAATATAGCCAATGAGTTTGTGCATGATCCGCGGACCGTGATGGGCCTCCACCAGGCTCCAGAAGTCATCCAGCTCGCTTTCGGTAGGGCCGGTCCTGGGGCCGAAGATCTGCCGAAAGCTGCCGGCCAGGCTTTCCCGGGAGAACATCCGCCCCAGCAGCCAGCCCAGAGGGCTCAACAAGAGTTTCTGGGCCCATACCGGGTGGTGGGTTTCGGGGAACAGGCCGCCATTGAGAAAGACACAACTGTCAAGGTGGATGCGTGCTTCGTAATGCCGAGCGAGCAATTCCTGGGCCACGCTGTCACCGTAATCGTGGGCCAGCACATGCACCGCGCCCTTCACATTCAGGTGCGCCAGCAAAGCCTGCTGCAGATCGGCTTGCTCCAGCAGGCTGTAGACGTGATCCATCGGTTTGGCGGAATCGCCGAAACCGAGCATGTCGCACGCGATCACCCGGTAGCGTTGCGCCAAGGGTTGCCACAGGTAATGCCAGTCCCAACTGGCGGTGGGAAAGCCATGGATCAACAGCAGCGGCTCGCCCTGGCCCGCCACCCAATAACGGATGGCGTGGCCACGGAACAGGAAAGTCTGGCTGCGCTGGCGCCAGATACGCAGGGGAATCTGAGCCAGGGGCATCAGCTTCTATACCCGGTGTCTTGTTGATCGAGCTTGCGCAGTAACGCCGGCCAAGCCAATGCACCGCCCATGCCTTGGGCGCTTTTGGTCACTCCGGCGATCATCGCCCGGGCGCCGGCCAGAATCTGCGGTTCGATGGCAATCAATTCGGCCCCGCCGTTCTGGGCCAGGACCTGGATGTCGCAGGCTCGTTGGAAGGTGAACATCATCAGGAAGGTATCGGCGATGGTGCCGCCGCATGTCAGCAAGCCATGGTTGTGCAGCACCAGGAAATTGTTTTCGCCAAGGTCAGCCTGCAGGCGCGCCTTTTCTTCGTGATTCA
The DNA here is from genome assembly GCF_900119265.1 of Pseudomonas sp. NFACC04-2. Taxonomy (NCBI): domain Bacteria; kingdom Pseudomonadati; phylum Pseudomonadota; class Gammaproteobacteria; order Pseudomonadales; family Pseudomonadaceae; genus Pseudomonas; species Pseudomonas sp. NFACC04-2. Next base: position 64,454 of record NZ_FPJC01000015.1, on the reverse strand, counting down.
AGGCCACCCCTTCGTAAGCGTGATAGGCCAGGCTCGACAGCACGAACAGTGCTTGTTGGCTGATCGGCAACACGCCTTGCTTCTGCGCCGATACCGCAACACCGGCGGCGGTGTGGGTGTGCAACACACAAGCCACATCATGGCGCACCTCATGCACCGCGCTGTGGATGGTGTAGCCGGCCGGATTGATCTCGTAGGGGCTGTCCATCAACTTGTTGCCGGCCTGGTCAACCTTGACCAGGCTCGAAGCGGTGACTTCATGGAACATCAACCCGAACGGGTTGATCAAAAAATCCTCGGTGCCGGGGACCTTCGCGGAAATATGGGTGAAGATCAGGTCATCCCAGCCATGCAGCGCGACAAGCCGATAACAGGCGGCAAGGTCCACCCGGGTTTGCCATTCGGCCGCACTGACCTGTTCCTTGATACTGAGTGTCGTTTGGACGGGCGCTACGCTCACGGCTCTGACCTCTGATTTCTTGTTATAGGAGTCTTGTCATCAAAACGTCGTACGCAAGAAAATTCAGTCTAGTCAGGTCTTTCAGAGGCGGTAGTTGCATTGGCAGCCAGCTTACTGGCCAAACGAGTCAGTGCCTCCGCTTCAAGGCCGCAACGTGTCGATCAACTCCGCCAGCCACGGCTCGGCGTCAGTTTCCGGTGTGACGCTTTCGCTGGCATCCAGACGCAGCATCGGCAGCAGCTCGCGAACGCCCAGTTCGGCGAACAATTCGCACATCTGCTCGCCGCCGGCACAGAAGGTATCCCCGTAGCTGGCGTCGCCCAGGCCAATCACCGCGCCGGGCAAGCCGCGAAAGAACCCTGGCAATTGGTCGCGGATGGTCGAATACAACGGCATCAGACTGTCTGGCAGCTCGCCCATGCCGGTCGTAGAAGTCACCGCCAGCAAGGCTTCTGGCGCGAATGCCTGGACATCCGCCAGGGTCGCACGAGGGTCGTGCCAGGCGTCAAAGCCCGCGTCGCGAAGCAGTTTGGCGGCGTGCCGGGCGACTTCTTCGGCGGTGCCATACACTGAGCCGGAAAGAATGGCGACTTTCATCAATCTGATCCTGATCCTTAAAAAAGAGCCGGGATAGTAACAGTTGCACCCACAAGGCTGCGAATGGCTCTCAACGGCAGTAATGGCCAGTGGACAGCCTTTCGATTTCTTTTAAAATGCTGATTCAACACGGATGTTCAAAAGGGTTCTTGCCAATGATCAACGCTCAACTGATGCAATTGGTCATCAATGCTTCCAACGACGGGATTGTCATCGCCGAAAAAGAAGGCGAAGACAATATCCTGATATACGTAAACCCGGCCTTCGAACGCCTGACCGGCTATCACCGCGACGAAATCCTTTATCAGGATTGCCGGTTCCTGCAGTCAGGTGATCGGGATCAACCGTCCCTGGAGGCGATTCGCAAGGCCTTGCGAGAGGGCGGTGCCTGTCGAGAGGTGCTGCGCAACTACCGCAAGGACGGCACGCCGTTCTGGAATGAGCTGTCATTGTCCACGGTAAAAAACCAGGCTGACGGGCATACCTATTTCGTCGGGGTGCAAAAAGACGTCACGTCCCAGGTCAGGGCTCAACAACGCGTTGCCCAGCTGGAAAAGGAACTGGCCGAAGCCCGGGCAACGATTGCCCGGCTTGAAGCGACGAACGGCGCAAACAAAAACACGAATTAATGGTCAGTCACTACAATCACCAGTGAAAATGTAAATTATCATTTCGAGCCGACCATGCAGCGCGATGCCCTTCTGACGCAGGATGAACTGGATTTCATCCGGACCATGCAACATAACCCGCAGTTGAACGAGCGGGATGTCACGTCGAGCTTGCTGGTCAACGGTGGATCGCAGATCCGTGACTTGTTGACGCGTCTGGCGGCGAATGAGCAGGTCACCCTGCAAGCCAATTTCGAAAACCAGCAAATGACGTTTCCATTGCACTTGGTGGAAGACGAATTCCATGCGATGCACCTGCGCCTGGGTGTGCCGAGCATCTACGAAGACGGCCCGAAGATACGCCCGTGGCGCCTGACGCTCGACGAACCGGTGGCGCTGGAAAATATCAAGGGCCAGCCGGGACCGCTCTGGGTCCACGAAGTGTCCTGCAAGGGTGTATTGCTGGAAAACCGCAGCCGGACCAAGCCACCTAAGCAGTTTGCCTTGTGGTTCAGCCCCTCAGGCTACGAAAGGATTTCGTTGCGTGGCGGCTTCGAACGGGAAACCGATCGAGGTTTGCTGGCCTATCACCTGAACCAGAATGACCAGGACGAGACTGAGCGCCTGCGCCAGTACATTCTGCAGCAACATCGCTTGACCCACCCCTCCATGCATCTCTAGGTGTCGAGGTTGCCTGCCAGAAATTGACGCAGGCGCTGGCGCATCACTGTTCCTTCATTACCCAGGCAACCGATCGACGAGCCAGCCAAGCTTTCCTGCACCAGGTCGGATGCTTCACCGGCCAGCATCAACGGACAATCCAGGCTCATCGCCAATTTGCCCAAGCGCTTGGGCAAGTCCGGGACCGGCGCATGATTGGAAACCAGCACCAAGGCCAGCGGCTGGACCTTCTGGCACACCACGGTCAGTTCGTTGAATGGCAGGCCGATCGACAGCGCCCTGACGCCCACTTCCGCGCTGGACAGGAACAGCGCCGTGACCAGCAGCTCCAGCTCACGGCACTGGCCGGCCAAAGCGCAGACCAAGACCCGTGGCGACTGACCTTCGCGCTTGAACAAAAGCCGCTGGATGATGCGCGAACGCAGGAAGCCGTCGAAAAACACCCATTCACTGATTTGCCCGAACTCTGGCTGGCGATACAGCATTTGTCGCCAAAGCGGCATCAGGATGTCCTGGAATACGACCGGCACGGTGTAGGTGGAAAAGACTTGCCCGTAGACGCGATCCAGTTCCACATCGTCAAAGTTGCCAACCGCGTCCGCAACCTGTTGCTGCCACCGAACATGATCAGCCTTGGCCAGGTCGGATGAAAGCAGCGTGGAGACCGGTTGCACCGCCTCGGTCTTGGCCAGGATCTTGCCCACTTTGCTGACTGCCACGCCGCGCTCGAGCCACGCCAGGATACTGCGAACCTTTTCGATATCGCTCAACGAGTACAGGCGATGCCCGCTTTCGGTGCGGGTAGGCTGGATCAAACCGTAGCGCCGCTCCCATGCGCGTAGGGTCACGGGATTCACGCCGGTCATGCGCGCGACTTCACGAATGGGGAACAGATCTTCCCTTTTCAAGGCTGTTGCCTGGAAAACAAAGCTATCCTCTGTGATTACGCTCATTTTGGCAGACAATTCCGGCTGGAAAATTGGATCCTATCTTCTCCTCCAAGGCACGTCATGACAAGGACAACGTATTCAGATGTGCGGTTTTGTTGTTTTAAGCGCCATCGGGAATAATCCTTGCCTGTTTTTTGGCGACCAGACGCAACCCACCACCCCGGGGGCGTCCTTCGCAAACCTCCTACCCGGAGCATTGCGCCTGTCTTACGGAGATACATAATGTCGACCTCACCCGTCACTTTGATGGTAGCCCGCCGCGTCGCCAATGGACGCTACCAGGATCTGATTGCCTGGTTGCGCGAAGGCGAACAATTGGCCACCGATTTCCCTGGTTACCTAGGGTCCGGCGTGCTCGCGCCGCCGCCCCAGGACGATGAATTCCAAATCATTTTCCGTTTTGCCGACGAGCAAACACTGCACGCCTGGGAACACTCCGCCTCGCGCACGGCCTGGCTGGGGCGCGGCAGCGATCTGTTTGCCCATCCTTCCGAACATCGGGTGCGTGGCATCGATGGCTGGTTCGGATCGGTCGGCCAGCGGCCGCCACGCTGGAAACAGGCCGTGGCCATCTGGCTGGCGTTCTTTCCCGTGTCGCTGTTGTTCAATTTCCTGTTGGGACCACTGCTGGGCGAACTGGGCCTGTTGAGCCGCGTGCTCATCAGCACCGCCATCCTGACACCGCTAATGGTCTACCTGTTTATCCCGATGTCGACCCATCTGCTGGCGAACTGGCTCAACGGCGCGCCGCAGCGGGCGGTGCCGGCTACGCGCAATCATTGATGCCACCTGCCTCGACAGCCCCCCTGTGGGAGCGAGCTTGCTCGCGATAGCGGTGTGACAGTCAATGAGGATATTGAAGGTCAGGCCGTCATCGCGAGCAAGCTCGCTCCCACAGGGGGCAACCGGTCGCGACCGGATTGCCCTTTGTACATAGGACGCGCCCCGCGTCGCTGTTATAGTTTTGCTCTTGCCGTGAACCGAGCCGTCCCATGTCCAGCGCCACCGCCCCGATCCTGATCACTGGTGCAGCCCAGCGCGTCGGCCTGCATTGCGCCCGGCGCTTGCTGGAGGACGGGCACCCGGTGATCGCGACCTATCGTACCGAACGCCCTGGTGTGCAAACGTTGCGGGACTTGGGGGCGGTGGTGCTGTTCGCCGACTTCTCCAGCGAAACGGGGATCCTGGCCTTTATCGAACAATTCAAGCAGCACACCGACCGGCTGCGAGCCATCGTCCACAACGCTTCGGCCTGGATGACCGAGGAGCCTGGCAGCGAAGCGGCGGCCTTCAGCGCCATGTTCGGTGTGCACATGCTTGCACCTTACCTGATCAACCTGCATTGCGCCGAGTTGCTGCTGCGTTCAACGCCGGCGGATATCGTACACATCAGCGATGATGTGACCCGCAAGGGCAGCGCCCGACATATCGCCTATTGCGCCACCAAGGCCGGCCTGGAAAGCCTGACCCTGTCGTTCGCGGCCAAGTTCGCCCCGGCCATCAAGGTCAACGGCATCGCCCCGGCCCTGCTACTGTTCAACCCCGAAGACGACGCGGCTTACCGCGCCAAGGCCCTGGCCAAGTCCGCACTGGGTATCGAACCCGGCAGCGAAGTGATCTACCAGAGCCTGCGTTATCTGCTGGACAACCCTTATGTCACCGGCACGACCCTGACCGTCAACGGCGGGCGGCACGTCAAATAGCCTTGTTTCGAGGATGCACCATGACGCTATCCCTGCCCCAGAACTACCGCGAGATCCTCATTGGCCTGGGGGAAAACCCCGAGCGCGAGGGTTTGCTCGATACCCCGGTGCGTGCCGCCAAGGCCATGCAGTACCTTTGCCACGGCTACGAACAAAGCGTCGAGCAAATCGTCAACGGCGCGCTGTTCGCCTCTGACAGCGATGAAATGGTGATCGTCGCCGACATCGAACTCTATTCCCTGTGCGAACATCACCTGTTGCCCTTCATCGGCAAGGCCCATGTGGCTTATATTCCTACCGGCAAGGTCCTGGGGCTGTCGAAGATCGCCCGGTTGGTGGACATGTTCGCCCGCCGCCTGCAGATCCAGGAAAACCTGACCCGGCAAATCGCCGACGCGGTGCAGCAGGTCACACAGGCCGCTGGCGTGGCGGTGGTGATCGAGGCCCAGCACATGTGCATGATGATGCGCGGTGTCGAAAAACAGAACTCGACCATGAACACCTCGGTGATGCTCGGCGCCTTTCGCGATTCCAGCACCACGCGCCAGGAGTTCCTGCAATTGATTCGACGGAGCAAGTAAATGCCACAACTTCAGCCAGCCATGGCACGCATCAAGGTCAAGGACCTGCGCCTGCGCACCTTCATTGGCATCAACGAGGATGAAATCCTCAACAAGCAGGATGTGCTGATCAACCTGACCATCCTCTATGCCGCCCAGGAGGCGGTGCGCGACAACGACATCGACCACGCGCTGAACTACCGCACCATCACCAAGGCGATCATCGCCCACGTGGAAGGCCACCGCTTCGCCCTGCTCGAACGCCTGACCCAGGAATTGCTCGACCTGGTCATGGCCAACGAGTCGGTGCTGTACGCCGAAGTCGAAGTCGACAAGCCCCACGCCTTGCGATTCGCCGAATCAGTGTCGATTACGCTCGCAGCAAGTCGGGCTACTTCGTAGCAGCTGCAAGCCTCAGGCTGTAAGCTTCAAGCCTGACCACCGCAAATCCACTCTTGCAGCTTGAAGCTTGCCCCTTGAAGCTGCCTTGCAGAGACCTCCATGAACGATCAACAACGCCTCGAACTCGAAGCCGCCGCTTTCCGTCGGCTGGTTGCCCACTTGGACAGCCGCAAGGATGTGCAGAACATCGACCTGATGAACCTCGCCGGTTTCTGCCGCAACTGCCTGTCCAAGTGGTACAAGGCCGCCGCCGACGAGCGCCAGGTCGAGGTCAGCCTCGACGACGCCCGCGAAGTGATCTACGGCATGCCGTACGCCGAATGGAAAGCCCAATACCAGAAAGAAGCCAGCGCCGAACAACAGGCGGCGTTCGCCAAAGGAAAACCCGATGCCTGATCTCAATGCCCTGCGTAGCTGCCTCAAGAGCGGCGAACATGCCTTCGCCGACACCCTGGCCTTTATCGCCGCCGGCTACGATTACCAGCCCCGGGCCTTCAATAACGGCGGCGTGCAAAACGCCGCCGGGCAGAACGAAGGCTCGTGCAAGACCCTGGGCCTGGCACTGCTCGAAGGCTTGAGCGATGAAGAAGCGCTGCTGGCGTTCGGCGAACATTACCGTTCGGTACTGGCCACGCCCGAAGGCAGTGATCATGGCAATATCCGCGCGCTGATGGTGCATGGCCTGGCAGGTGTGACGTTCGAGGCTCCGCCGCTGCAACGGCGCTGATCGATCCTGCCTGTGTGGTGAGGCCCGTTTTTGTGGCGAGGGGATTTATTCCCTCGCCACAAGGGCCGCGCTCATCCTGGCTGACCAATACTTTCCAACATCCCGACTTTTAAGATTGACCCGGCAACTTTATTTCGTTTGCCGGGCCCCTCTGCTCGCGGCTTAGATAACGGAAATTTCTCCTTCGTCCGGGCCGTCATCCATGAGCAGCGAAACCATCAGCCAATCGATCTCCATCGTGCATCCCGTCAGCCTCAGCCACGGCAGGAACGCCGAGGTCTGGGACACTGACGGCAAACGCTACATCGACTTTGTCGGGGGCATTGGTGTATTGAACCTCGGCCATTGTCATCCGCGCATTGTCGAGGCGATCCGCGAACAGGCTACGCGGCTGACTCACTACGCATTCAACGCCGCCCCTCACGCTCCCTACATTGAATTGATGGAACGCCTGGCGGCGTTTGTCCCGGTGGATTACCCGGTCAGCGGCATGCTCACCAACAGCGGTGCCGAGGCGGCGGAGAACGCCTTGAAGATCGTGCGGGGCGCCACCGGCCGTACCGCCGTGATCGCGTTTGACGGTGCCTTTCACGGTCGCACCCTGGCAACCCTCAACCTCAACGGCAAGGTCGCGCCTTACAAACAGAAAGTCGGTGTCCTGCCCGGGCCGGTGTATCACCTGCCGTACCCCAGCCAGGACAACGGCGTCACCTGCGAAGAGGCCTTGAAGGCCATGGAGCGGCTGTTCAGCGTCGAGATCGATGTGAATGACGTGGCCTGTTTCATTGTCGAACCGGTGCAGGGCGAAGCCGGCTTCCTGGCGATTGACGTGTCCTTCGCCCAAGCCCTGCGGCAGTTCTGTGATGACAAGGGCATTGTGCTGATCATCGATGAGATCCAGTCCGGCTTCGGCCGCACCGGCCAGCGCTTTGCCTTCTCTCGATTGGGCATCGAACCGGACCTGATCCTGCTGGGCAAAAGCATCGCCGGCGGCGTGCCCCTGGGGGCTGTGGTGGGACGCAAGGCACTGCTGGACAACCTGCCCAAGGGTGGCCTGGGCGGCACCTACTCGGGTAACCCCATCGCCTGCGCCGCCGCACTGGCAACCCTGGACGAAATGACCGACACCAACCTGCACGCCTGGGGCGTGCAACAGCAAGAGGCGATCGTCAGCCGCTACGAATCCTGGCGCCACCGCGAGCTAAGCCCCTACCTGGGCCGCCTGACCGGCATCGGCGCCATGCGCGGCATCGAGCTGAGCCACGCCGACGGCACCCCGGCCTCGGCACAATTGACGCAACTGCTGGCCCTGGCACGGGAATCGGGCCTGCTGCTGATGCCCAGTGGCAAGTCGCGACACATCGTGCGGCTGCTGGCGCCATTGACGACCGAGCCGGCAGTGCTGGAAGAGGGGTTGGATATTCTGGAGGCGTGCCTGGCGAAGCTGGCCTGAAATGCAGTGCTTCTGAGCCCACAAAAACCCTGTGGGAGCGAGCTTGCTCGCGAATGCGGTCTGTCAGTCAACACTGTGTCGACTGATCCACCGCATTCGCGAGCAAGCCCGCTCCCACAGGGTTTGCATGGAACCTAAGTAGAAAAAAACCGGCCGAAGCCGGTTTTTTCATGCCCGATGAATCAGAACGAAGCGTTCTGCAGGCCATCCAGGTAACGCTCGGTATCCAGGGCTGCCATGCAACCGGCACCGGCCGAGGTGATCGCCTGGCGGTAGACGTGGTCGGCCACGTCGCCGGCCGCGAAGATACCTTCGACGCTGGTGGCGGTGGCGTTGCCGTCGCGGCCGCCCTTGACCACCAGGTAGCCGTCCTTGAGCTCCAGCTGGCCTTCGAACAGCGAGGTGTTCGGCGTGTGGCCGATGGCGATGAAGACGCCGTCGACCTTGATCTCGTCAAAGCTGCCGTCGTTGTTCTTCAGGCGGGCACCGGTCACGCCCATGTTGTCGCCCAGCACTTCGTCCAGGGTCGCATTGAGCTTGAGGATGATCTTGCCTTCGGCGACGCGGGCGTTGAGCTTGTCGATCAGGATCTTCTCGGCGCGGAAGGTTTCGCGACGGTGGATCAGAGTGACTGTGCTGGCGATGTTGGCCAGGTACAGCGCTTCCTCGACCGCGGTGTTACCGCCACCGACCACAGCCACTGGCTTGTTGCGGTAGAAGAAACCGTCGCAGGTGGCGCAAGCCGACACACCTTTGCCCATGAAGGCTTCTTCCGACGGCAGGCCCAGGTAACGAGCGCTGGCGCCGGTGGCGATGATCAGGGCATCGCACGTGTAGGTCGCGCTGTCGCCGGTCAAGGTGTATGGCTTGGCGGCGAAGTCCACGGCATTGATGTGGTCGAAAACGATCTCGGTCTCGAAGCGCTCGGCGTGTTCCTTCATGCGCTCCATCAAGGCCGGGCCGGTCAGGCCATGGACATCGCCCGGCCAGTTATCGACTTCGGTGGTGGTGGTCAATTGACCGCCGGCCTGCATGCCGGTGATCAGCAGCGGCTTGAGGTTGGCACGGGCCGCATAAACCGCAGCACTGTAACCGGCAGGGCCGGAACCAAGGATAATCACTCGCGAATGACGCACTTCAGACATGACCTGCTCCTGTTGACCGGACCTTGCGGGCCGGAACGCCGGGTGAGCGGCGTGAATAAAAAAGGACCGTTGACGCACTTGGGGAAGGCTTGGGTTCGACAGTCCTGGAAAAGAATGGGTGCAGCGTATCGAGGGAGCGAAGATTAAGGAAATACGGTTTAACAATCCAGCTCATAGGTGAGCTCTATCCCCAGTGCCCTGTTCAATAGGCGCATTCGCTGCATAAAGGTTGTTACGCGCCATGTCGCCGCTTTCCCGCGCTGGGTAAAGCCGGTAAGGTCGGCGCGTTCACCTTCGCTCGGAGTCATCTATGCCCGCCCCCGTCCTGTCCGGCCCGCAATATTTGCGAGAAGGCCTCAAGCTGGTCCTGAGCCCGGGCCTGCGTCTGTTCGTACTCTTGCCCCTGGCGATCAATCTGGTGCTGTTCGTCGGATTGATTTACCTGGCCGGCCATCAATTCAGCCTGTGGGTCGATACGCTGATGCCGTCGCTGCCAGAGTGGCTGAGTTTCCTCAGCTATGTACTCTGGCCGCTGTTCGTGGTGCTCGTCGTGCTGATGGTGTTCTTTACCTTCACCATGCTCGCCAACATCATTGCCGCGCCGTTCAACGGTTTTCTCGCGGAAAAAGTCGAAGTGGTCGTCCGTGGCACCGACGACTTCCCGGCCTTCAGCTGGGCCGAGTTGATTGCCATGATCCCCCGGACCCTCGGGCGGGAAGCGCGCAAACTCGGCTATTTCCTGCCCCGCGCCCTGGGGTTGTTCGTGCTGTCGTTCATCCCTGTGGTCAATCTGGTGGCGGCCCCCCTGTGGCTGCTGTTCGGCGTGTGGATGATGGCGATCCAGTACATCGACTACCCAGCGGACAACCACAAGCTGGGCTGGAACGAAATGCTCGCCTGGCTGCGGGAAAAACGCTGGCAGAGCCTGGGTTTTGGCGGCAGCGTGTACCTGGTGCTGCTGATCCCGGTGGTGAACATCCTGATGATGCCAGCGGCGGTGGCCGGGGCGACCTTGTTCTGGGTGCGCGAGCAAGGCGCCGAGACCGCCTTGGCCCGTCAGGGCTGAGCCGTCACAAATCCATCATCCTGGCGTCACAATGACGAAATGGCCCCGGTCGACACTGGGGTCATGACCACACCCCTGCACATTACCCTGATCACCGAAACCTTCCCGCCGGAAATCAATGGCGTGGCCAATACCTTGGGCCGCCTGTACGACGGCTTGCGCGCCCGCGGGCATCGGGTCGAGTTGATACGGCCTCGCCAGGCCGACGACTTACGCCAAGCCGGTGACGAGCAGTTGCTGCTGTGCCGGGGCTGGCCGCTGCCGGGCTATCCGGGTTTGCAGTGGGGCCAGGCGTCGATGCACAAGCTGCTCAGGCGCTGGAAACGTCATCGTCCGGACGTGCTCTACATCGCCACGGAAGGGCCGCTGGGTTTGTCGGCGCTGCGGGCGGCAAGGCGCCTGGGCATCTCGGTGGTCAGTGGTTTCCACACCAATTTCCAGCAATACACCCAACAGTACGGCCTCGGGCTGTTGAGTCGCGTGCTCACCCATTACCTGCGCTGGTTTCACAACCGCTCCAGCTTGACCCTGGTGCCCAGTCTCAGCCAGCGCCTGGAACTGGAACGACGGCATTTCGAGCGCGTGGCGTTGTTGTCCCGCGGCGTGGACAGCCAACTGTTTCACCCAATCAAGCGCTCGTCGAGCCTGCGCGAAACGTGGGGCCTGGGCGACGACGACATCGCCGTGCTCCATGTCGGACGTTTGGCACCGGAAAAAAACCTGGGGCTGCTCAAGCGCAGTTTCGACACGCTGTGCAGCGCTTTTCCGGGACGACGGATGAAGCTGGTGGTGGTCGGCGACGGCCCGCAGCGGTCCGAGCTGGAGCAGGAATTGCCCGAGGCGATCTTTTGCGGCTCGCAACGCGGTGAGGCGCTGGCCAGCCACTATGCGTCCGGGGATGTGTTTGTCTTTCCGAGCCTGACCGAAACCTTCGGCAACGTGGTGTTGGAGGCGCTGGCGTCCGGCCTGGGTGTGGTGGCCTACGATCAGGCCGCGGCTGCGCAACACATTCGCCACGGCTATAACGGCGTGCTGGCGATGCCGGGGGATGAAGAGGCGTTCTGCGATGCCGCCCGTTGGCTGCTGGAGGAGCGCGAGGCCTTGCGTTGCGTGCGGCTCAATGCGCGCCAGCATGCCAGTCGCCAGGGTTGGGCGGCGGTGATCGAGCAATTTGAGGCGCAGTTGCGTGGGGTTTGTGTCGGCGAATCAGTGATGCCCGCTGAGCCGACAGTACGCTGAGTCTTCGGCGATATTGAGATCGCCATCGCGAACAAGCTCGCTCCCACAGCGGGGTCTTTGTCGAACACCAGACTCATGTTCGCTGAAGATCAAATGTGGGAGCGAGCTTGCTCGCGATAGCGTCAGATCAGGCGTCGCTTAAACCAATGTCATCAAGGCTTCGCGACTGAACGGCAAGATTTCCTGCTCCCGCCCTTCACGGACTTTTTGCGCCCAGTCCGGATCCACCAGCAACGCACGCCCCACCGCCACCAGGTCGAACTCATCGTTATTCAAGCGCTCCAGCAGCTTTTCCAGGCTGGCCGGTTGCGCGACTTTGTCGGTGTTGACCATGAACTGCAAGAACTCGCCATCCAGGCCGACGCTGCCGACGGTGATGGTGGGCTTGCCGGTGAGCTTGCGGGTCCAGCCGGCCAGGTTCAGCTCGGAGCCTTCGAACTCCGGCTCCCAGAAGCGCCGTGTCGAGCAGTGGAAAATGTCCACGCCCGCCTCGGACAACGGCTTGAGGAATTCGCCCAAGGCTTCGGGGGTCTGCACCAGGCGCGCGGTGTAATCCTGCTGCTTCCATTGGGAGAAGCGGAAAATGATCGGGAAACCCTCGCCCACTGCCGCTCGCACGGCACGGATCAATTCGATCGCGAAGCGCGAGCGGTTGGCCAGGCTGCCGCCATAACCGTCAGTGCGCTGGTTGCTGCCTTCCCAGAAGAATTGGTCCACCAGGTAGCCGTGGGCGCCGTGGATTTCCACCCCGTCCATGCCGATGCTCTTGGCGTCTTTCGCCGCCTGGGCGAACGCAGCGATAACCTCGTCGATATCAGCCTGGGTCATGCCGTGGACCACCACCTGGCCGTCCTTGAGTTTTTCGCTCGGACCATAGCCGGGCACGCTGGCGTCCGGCTCGGTGCCGATGCGGCGCACACTGCCCACATGCCACAACTGTGGAACGATTTTGCCGCCTTCGGCGTGCACCGCATCGACCACTTTTTTCCAACCGGCCAGCGCGGCATCGCCATAGAAATGCGGCACATTTGGATAACCGTTGGAGGCCTTGTGCCCGACCGTCGTGCCCTCGGTGATGATCAGGCCTACCCCGGCCGCCGCACGGCGACGGTAGTACTCGACCACCTTGGCGTTCGGCACGCCACCCGGCGAAAAGGAACGGGTCATCGGCGCCATCACCACCCGGGTTGGCAACTCGAACGCGCCGAGGTGGAAGGGTTTGAACAGGGCTTTTGCAGGCATGGGGCACTCCACGGGACGAAGTCACAGGTCGGATATGACGACGATAATATGGAGCATGGGGAGCGCTGGGTAGCACTATTGATTTGAATGATTAAGGATCAGAAGGAAGCGCTGAGAAGGGGCTAAGCCAGGACCCTGTGGCGAGGGAGCTTGCTCCCGCTCGGTTGCGCAGCAATCGCAAGGAAAAGGGCTGCTACGCAGCCCAGCGGGAGCAAGCTCCCTCGCCACAGGGGGGCATCATCATGGCTGCAATGTCTTGAGAATCAACCCAGCGCTTTTTCGATCGCCTGGATCACCGTGGGGTCATCCGGCGCCGTACGCGGCGAGAAGCGCGCCAGCACCCGGCCGTCCTTGCCGAGCAGGAATTTTTCGAAGTTCCAGGTAATGTCCCCGGGAAACTCGGCTCCCTCGCCCGCCAGCAGGCGATACAACTGATGACGATCATGACCGTTCACGTCCAGCTTGCTGGACAGCGGAAACGTCACGCCGTAGTTGAGGCTGCAAAATTCCTGGATTTCCTGCTCGGTCCCCGGCTCTTGCCCGGCGAACTGATTGCAGGGCAGGCCCAGCACGCTGAACCCCTTGTCCTTGTATTGCTGATAAAGATTTTCCAGCGCCGCGTACTGAGGCGTCAGGCCACATTTGGAGGCGACGTTGACCACCAGCACGACTTGCCCCTTGAACGGCGCCAGAGCAAGCTCCTGACCATCCAGGGCTTTGAGTTTAAGGTCGTGGAAAGCACTCATGACGAACTCCAGGTTTGCGGATCTTTTTTCGAAAACAGCCACGGGTGATGCTAACAGCAAGCGACTAAAAAGGCGCCATAGGGCGCCTCTCCAGTCAACTTGAGCGTAGCGCACAAATCAGTGGTGATGACCACCTTCGCCATGGACGTGACCATGGGCGACTTCTTCCTGGCTGGCGTCACGGATGTCGACGATCTTGACCTTGAAGTTCAAGCGCTGCCCAGCCAACGGGTGGTTGCCGTCAACGGTGACATCATCGCCTTCCAAGTCGCGGATGGTGACGATCTGCATCTGGCCATCAGGTGCCGAGGCGTGGAACTGCATGCCCACTTCCAGCTCATCCACGCCTTCGAACATGCTGCGGCTCAGGGTGCTGACCAGTTCGGCGGAGTATTCACCGTAAGCGTCTTCCGGCTCGACGGCAACGTTCAGGTCGTCACCGACCGCTTTACCTTCCAGGGCTTTTTCCAAGCCCGGGATGATGTTGCCTGCGCCATGCAGGTAGACCAGCGGAGCGCCGCCGGCAGAGCTGTCGATGACCTCACCAGCGTCGTTGGTCAGGGTATAGTCAATGGAGACAGCCTTATTGGCGGCGATCAGCATGGGGCGAGACCTTTTGCATAAGAATGAAGAACGGACAAGTCTAAACAAGGATTTGCCCGAAAGCGAACGGAACCCGGACAAACGGGCCTGCTCGAACAGACCGACGGTCACCGGCTTCCATCAGGATGAGGACGGGCACTGGGTGGCCGAGCTGTCCTGCGGCCATACCCAGCACCTGCGCCACCAGCCACCCTGGCAGTCCCGGGCCTGGGTGCTGGACCCTGTGCAACGTATTGAAAAAATAGGCCAGCCCTTTGCTTGCGGCTGGTGCGCTCAAGGCTCGGTTAGCGATAACCTTGGCGACTGAATTGTGGGTAGACGGCCAGACATAGGCCGCGCCATTGCCATGCTCCTTTAGAGAATCCGCATGCAAACTTTTTTTATCGCGCCCACCGATTTTGGTGTGGGTCTGACCTCCATCAGCCTCGGGCTGGTGCGTACTCTTGAACGGGCCGGACTGAAAGTCGGCTTTTTCAAACCCATTGCCCAGCCGCACCCCGGCGACACCGGGCCGGAGCGTTCCACCGAGCTGGTGGCCCGCACCCATGGCCTCAAGCCCCCGCAGCCCCTGGGCCTGGCGCACGTCGAGCGCATGCTCGGCGACGGCCAGCTCGATGAGCTGCTGGAAGAAATCATCACCCTTTACCAGCAAGCGGCCATCGGCAAGGACGTGCTGGTCGTCGAAGGCATGGTCCCGACCCGCAACGCCAGCTACGCCGCCCGGGTCAACCTGCACCTGGCCAAGAGCCTCGACGCCGAGGTCATCCTGGTATCGGCGCCGGAGAACGAAGTGCTGACCGAGCTTTCCGGGCGGGTGGAGTTGCAGGCGCAGCTGTTCGGCGGGCCGAAGGACCCGAAAGTCCTCGGGGTGATCCTGAACAAGGTCCGCACCGAGGAAAGCATGGAGGCGTTTTCCGCACGCCTCAAGGAGCACTCGCCCCTGCTGCGCAGCGGCGATTTCCGCCTGCTCGGTTGCATCCCGTTTCGTCCCGAACTCAACGCCCCGCGTACCCGCGACGTGGCCGACCTGATGAGCGCCCAAGTGCTCAATGCCGGCGACTACGAAACCCGGCGCATGAGCAACATCATCATTTGCGCCCGCACCATGCGCAACACGGTGGAACTGCTCAAGCCCGGCGTACTGGTGGTGACCCCCGGCGATCGCGACGACATCATCCTCGCCGTGAGCCTGGCGGCGATCAACGGCGTGCCACTGGCCGGCCTGCTGCTGACCAGCGACACCCTGCCCGACCCACGCATCATGGACCTGTGCCGCGGCGCCTTGCAGGCAGGGTTACCGGTGCTGTCGGTAAGCACCGGCTCCTATGACACCGCCAACCTGCTCAACGGCCTGAACAAGGAAATTCCCATCGATGACCGCGAACGTGCGGAGATCATCACCGATTTCGTCGCCAGCCACCTGGATGCCAAATGGCTGCACCAGCGTTGCGGCACCCCGCGGGAAATGCGCTTGTCGCCGGCGGTGTTCCGCTATCAGTTGATCCAGCGCGCCCAAGCCGCCAACAAACGCATCGTGCTGCCCGAAGGCAGCGAACCGCTGACCGTCCAGGCCGCCGCCATTTGCCAGGCCCGGGGCATTGCCCGCTGCGTGTTGCTGGCCAAACCGGCCGACGTCGAAGCGGTGGCCCGCGCCCAAGGCATCGAGCTGCCACCGGGGCTGGAGATTCTTGACCCGGATTCGATTCGCGAGCGTTATGTCGAACCGATGGTGAGGTTGCGCAAGAGCAAGAGCCTGAACGCGCCAATGGCCGAGCAGCAGTTGGAAGACACTGTGGTCATCGGCACCATGATGCTGGCCCTGGATGAAGTGGACGGGCTGGTATCCGGGGTCATCCACTCCACCGCCAACACCATCCGTCCGGCGTTGCAACTGATCAAGACCGCGCCGGGTTGCTCCCTGGTGTCCTCGGTGTTTTTCATGCTGTTTCCCGAAGAAGTGCTGGTCTATGGCGACTGCGTGATGAACCCGCACCCCAGCGCTGCGGAACTGGCGGAAATCGCCCTGCAAAGCGCCGACTCGGCCGCGGCGTTCGGCATCACGCCGCGGGTGGCGATGCTCAGTTATTCCAGTGGCGAGTCGGCCAGTGGTGAAGAAGTGGAAAAAGTCCGTGAAGCCACCCTGCTGGCCCACGAAGCCCAGCATGGCCTGCTGATCGACGGTCCGCTGCAATATGACGCCGCCGCCAATGAAACCGTGGCGCGGCAATTGGCACCCAACAGCCAAGTGGCCGGCCGGGCGACGGTGTTCATCTTCCCCGACCTCAACACCGGCAACACCACCCACAAGGCCGTGCAGCGCAGCGCCGATTGCGTCAGCCTCGGGCCCATGCTGCAAGGCCTGCGCAAACCGGTGAACGACTTGCCTCGCGGCGCCCAGGTCGACGACATCGTGTACACCATCGCCCTGACCGCGATCCAAGCCGCCAACCGACCCATGGATATTTAAATGCTGGATTTCCTGCCTGCCGCCGTGCGCGGCGTCATTGCCTCGCTGCTGTTGGCGCTGAACACCATCGCCTGCTGCACGCCGCTGTTCATCGTGGCGATTTTCAAGCTGTTGCTGCCCTTCCCCGCTGCCCAACGCTTCACCGACTGGCTGATGGGCCATATCCACGAGGCGTGGATCAGCAACAACAAGGCCTGGATGAACCTGCTGCGCCGTACCCGCTGGCACCTCAGTGGCCTGGAGGGCCTGGACTACCAGCATTCCTACCTGATCACCAGCAACCACCAGAGCTGGGTCGACATCATGGTGTTGCAGTACGTGCTGAACCGGCGCATCCGGCCATTGAAATTCTTTCTCAAGCAGGAGCTGATCTGGGTGCCGGTGATCGGCCTGGCCTGGTGGGCCCTGGGCTTCCCGTTCATGAAGCGCTACTCCAAGGCATACCTGGAAAAGCATCCGGAAAAGAAAGGCAAGGACCTGGAAACCACTCGCAAGACTTGCGCGAAGTTTCGCAACAACCCCGTGGGCATTTTCAACTTCGTCGAAGGCACGCGTTTCACCGACGGCAAGCATGCCCAACAGCAGTCACCGTTCCGCTACTTGCTCAAGCCCAAGGCCGGTGGCATCGCGTTCGTGCTCGATGCCATGGGTGAGCAACTGGAGTCGATCATCAACGTGACCATCCATTATCCGGGCGGGCGTCCGGGGTATTGGGATTTGCTCTGCGGCAACGTTGGAGACGTGGTGGTGCATTTCCAGGAGCTGAAGATTCCGCCGCAGTTCATCGGCAAGAACTACGACCAGGACGGTGCGTATCGCCTGGAGTTCCAGGGCTGGATCAACCAGCTGTGGCAGGACAAGGATGCGTTGCTGGAGCAGATGCACCGCGAGTATCCAGACCACCGTTAATCCATGTGGGAGCGGGCTTGCCCGCGAAAGCGGTGGATCAGCTCATGGAGATGTTGGATGTTCCACCGTCTTCGCGGGCAAGCCCGCTCCCACATTTGATCGAGCGACCCTCTGGAAATGAAAAAGCCCGCAGACGATCACTCATCCGCGGGCTTTTTACTGACAGCGGCGTTCCTTAGATCGCCCCACGCTTGCGCAGCAGATCCAGCACCTGCTTGACGCTCTCTTCCAGGGTCAGCGCCTGGGTGTCGATGACCAGGTCGGCATCCAGCGGCACGTCATACGGGAAGGACTCGCCCGGGATATTGTCGCCGGCGGCGGCATACAGCCCTTGCGGATCACGCTGGGCACACACTGCTGGCGAGGCCTGGACGTAGACCGTCAGCAGACGCTCACGGCCGATCAGGTCCTTGGCCTGCTCACGCCCTTCGGCACTCGGCGCAACGAACGCGGCGAGGGTCAGCAAGCCGGCTTCGTTGAACTGACGAGCGACATGCGCCGCACGGCGCCAGTTCTCGGTCCGCCCGGCACGATCCTGGGGCAGGCCCTTGTTCAGGTCATGGCGCAGGTTCTGGCCATCGAGGACAAAGACCGCACGACCCGAGTCGAACAACTTGCGCTCGACCGCATAGGCCAGGGTGCTTTTACCCGCGCCCGACAGGCCACTGAACAAGACCGTGGCCGGTTGCTGGCCGAAGCGCTGGGCGCGTTCTTCCACCGACACATGGGCCAGTTTGCCGTGGTGCGTGCTGCTGCCGTGGGTCAGCGGCTGGGCGACGATCATACCGGCGCCGACCGTGCCGTTGGTCAGGCGATCGATGACGATGAATGCGCCGGTGGTGCGGTTGCTTTCGTAACCGTCCAGGGCGATCGGCGCATCCAGGGCGATCTTCACCTTGCCGATTTCGTTGAGCTGCAGCGCGCTGGCCGGGCCCTCTTCAAGGGTGTTCACATCCACTTTGTTGACGATGCTGGCAATGGAGCCCGGCACGTAGCTGGTGGCGCGCTTGATGTCGTATTTCTTGCCGGGCAACATCGGCTCTTCAGCCATCCACACCAGCATCGCTTCGAAGCTGTCGGTGACCGGCGGGACGTTGTCGGCATGCACCAACAGGTCGCCACGGGAGATGTCGATCTCGTCTTCCATGGTCAGCGTGACCGCCTGGCCTGGACCGGCGTGCTCCAGCTCGCCTTCGAAGGTGACGATGGATTTCACGCGGCTGCTCTTGCCCGACGGCAGCACCACCACTTCGTCGCCCTTGTGCACGATGCCGCTGGCGAGGGTGCCGGCGAAACCGCGGAAGTTCAGGTTCGGACGGTTGACGTACTGCACCGGGAAACGCAGGTCGGTGAAGTTGCGGTCGCCCGCCACTTCCACGGTCTCGAGGATTTCCATCAGCGACTGGCCGGTGTACCACGGCGAGCGCTCGGATTTGTTCACCACGTTGTCGCCCTTGAGGGCCGACATCGGCACGAAATGCATGCTGGTGGGCTTCATCTTCAAGCCTTCGGCGAACTTCAGGTAGTCGGCCTTGATCGACTCGAACACGCCCTGGTCGAAGTCCTTGAGGTCCATCTTGTTGATGGCCACGACGATGTGCTTGATGCCCAGCAACGAGGCGATGAAGCTGTGGCGACGGGTCTGGGTCTGCACGCCGTAGCGGGCATCCACCAGGATGATCGCCAGGTCACAGGTGGACGCACCGGTGGCCATGTTGCGGGTGTACTGCTCATGGCCGGGGGTATCGGCGATGATGAACTTGCGCTTGGCGGTGGAGAAATAGCGGTACGCGACATCGATGGTGATGCCCTGTTCGCGCTCGGCCTGCAGGCCGTCGACCAGCAGCGCCAGGTCGATATCGTCCCCGGTGGTGCCGACTTTCTTCGAATCGCGGGTGATGGCTTCCAGGTGATCTTCGTAGATCATCTTGGAGTCGTGCAGCAGGCGCCCGATCAGGGTGCTCTTGCCGTCGTCGACGTTACCGCAGGTCAAAAAGCGCAGCAGCTCTTTACGCTCGTGCTGGCCCAGGTAGGCGAGGATGTCCTCGCTGATCAAATCAGATTGATGCGACATGACAGCCCCTTAGAAATAACCTTGACGTTTTTTATCTTCCATCGAGCCTGCGCCATCGTGGTCGATGACCCGGCCCTGGCGCTCGGAAGTTCGCGTCAGGAGCATTTCCTGAATGATGTCCGTCAGGCTCTCGGCCTCGGACTCCACCGCCCCCGTCAACGGGTAGCAGCCAAGGGTACGGAAACGCACTTTCTTCTTGACGATACGGGCTTTGTCTTCGTCGGACAGGTGCTCGAGGATGCGCTCGTCGTCGATCATGATCAGCGTGCCGTTCTTCTCGATCACTTCACGCTCGGCGGCGAAGTACAGCGGCACGATCGGGATGCCTTCGAGGTAGATGTACTGCCAGATGTCCAGCTCGGTCCAGTTCGAGAGCGGGAATACGCGGATCGACTCGCCCTTGTTGACCTTGCCGTTGTAGACGTTCCACAGCTCCGGACGCTGGTTCTTCGGGTCCCAGCGGTGCTTGCTGTCACGGAACGAGTACACGCGCTCCTTGGCGCGGGACTTCTCTTCATCGCGACGGGCACCGCCGAACGCGGCGTCGAAACCATATTTGTCCAAGGCCTGCTTGAGGCCTTCTGTCTTCATGATGTCGGTGTGCTTGGCACTGCCATGGGTGAACGGGTTGATGCCCTGCGCCACGCCGTCCGGGTTCACATGGGTGATCAGGTCCAGGCCCAGTTCCTCGACCATGCGGTCGCGGAACTTGTACATTTCCTGGAATTTCCAGCGGGTGTCGACGTGCATCACCGGAAACGGCAGCTTGCCCGGGAAGAACGCCTTGCGTGCCAGGTGCAGCATCACGGCGGAGTCTTTACCGATGGAGTACAGCATCACCGGGTTATCGAACTCGGCGGCCACCTCGCGGATGATGTGGATGCTTTCCGCCTCCAGCTGTTTCAGATGCGTCAGTTTGTCGACCATGGCTACTCACGAAAACTTTCTTATGAACGGCCAGCGGGCCGTGTTCGAGCGGGGAATCCTAGCACAGCGACCTCTTCTAATCAGGACGCCAACTAGATCGAAACAGCATATGGATATGCCTGGGGGTTCGGGTATTGCGCCGACCTTTGTGGGAGCGGGCTTGCTCGCGAATGCGGTGGTTCAGTTGCATAACTGTTGACTGACCCACCGCATTCGCGAGCAAGCCCGCTCCCACAGGTTCGGTTACAGTCAGATGGGATTCGGACAATCGATGAAGATGTGCTCCAGGGCAAACCGTCGCGCCAGGTAGTCGCCCAATGCTTGGACACCGTAGCGCTCGGTCGCATGGTGCCCGGCGGCGATGAAGCTGATGCCGTTTTCCCGGGCGCTGTGGAAGGTCTGTTCCGACGCCTCGCCGCTGAGGTACAGGTCGACCCCGGCCTGCACCGCCTGGTCGATATAACCTTGGCCGCCACCGGTGCACCACCCAACTCGGCGGATCATCTGCCCGCCTTCGATCAGCAAGGGCTCGCGCCCCAGGCTTTCCTGAACCTTGCGCGCGAAATCCCGCGCCGTCATTGGTTCGGACAGGGAGCCGACCAGACCGACAACCTTGGGATTATCCGGATCCAGTGGTCCCTCGACGGTGATGTCCAACTGGCGGGCCAACTGCACGTTATTGCCCACCTCGGTGTGCAGGTCCAGGGGCAAGTGATAGGCCAGCAAGCTGATGTCATGCTTGAGCAGCGTCTTGAGGCGACGCTGTTTCATACCGGTGATGCAAGGGTTCTCGCCCTTCCAGAAGTAACCGTGATGCACCAGCACCAGGTCGGCCTCGGCCTCGACGGCGGCATCGAGCAGCGCCTGGCTGGCGGTGACACCGCTGACGATGCGCATCACCTGGGGCGCGCCTTCGACCTGCAGGCCGTTGGGACAATAATCGGCAATCCGGCTGCTGGCCAGGTAACGGTCCGCTTCTTCAACCAGGGTGTTCAGGGCTACGGCCATAAAAGACTCCTAAATATCCCGTTCAGAGGCGCGCGCGGCCTCGTATAATGCGCGACATTATGGGCGGTCTCATACCGCCTGCAACCTTTGTAGGACGTGCTTAATGCTCAAGGCGCTGCGTTTTTCCGGCTGGCCGCTGTTGGCCGGCGTGCTTGTCGCTCTACTGATTATCCAGCGCTACCCGGAATGGGTCGGCCTGCCGAGCCTCGACGTCAACCTGCAGCAGGCGCCGCAAACCAAGGCGGTGCAGCAGGGGCCGGTGTCCTATGCCGACGCCGTGACCACCGCCGCGCCGGCCGTGGTGAACCTGTACACCACCAAGGTCATCAACAAACCCAGCCATCCGCTGTTCGAAGACCCGCAATTCCGGCGTTTCTTCGGCGACAACTCGCCCAAGCAGAAACGCATGGAGTCGAGCCTGGGCTCGGGCGTGATCATGAGCCCGGAAGGCTACATCCTGACCAACAACCACGTCACCAGCGGTGCCGACCAGATCGTGGTGGCCCTCAAGGACGGCCGTGAAACCCTGGCTCGGGTGATCGGCAGCGACCCGGAAACCGACCTGGCGGTGTTGAAGATCGACCTGAAGAACCTGCCAGCCATTACCATCGGCCGCTCCGACAGCATCCGCATCGGTGACGTCGCCCTGGCTATCGGCAACCCGTTCGGCGTCGGCCAGACCGTGACCATGGGCATCATCAGCGCCACCGGGCGCAATCAGCTGGGCCTGAACAACTACGAGGATTTCATCCAGACCGACGCCGCGATCAACCCCGGCAACTCCGGCGGCGCGCTGGTGGATGCCAACGGCAACCTCACCGGGATCAACACGGCGATCTTTTCCAAGTCCGGCGGCAGCCAGGGCATCGGTTTCGCCATTCCGGTGAAGCTGGCGATGGAGGTGATGAAGTCGATCATCGAACACGGCCAGGTGATCCGTGGCTGGCTGGGCATTGAAGTCCAGCCGCTGACCCAGGAGTTGGCGGAGTCCTTCGGCTTGTCCGGGCGGCCCGGTATCGTGGTGGCGGGGATTTTCCGCGATGGTCCGGCGCAGAAGGCCGGCCTGCAACTGGGCGATGTGATCCTGAGCATCGATGGCGAACCGGCCGGCGATGGCCGCCGCTCAATGAACCAGGTGGCGCGGATCAAGCCCACCGATAAGGTGACGATCCAGGTCATGCGCAACGGCAAGGAGCTCAAGCTCACCGCTGAAATCGGCCTGCGGCCACCGCCGGCGCCGGTGGTGCTCAAGGAAGAGCAATAAGCCTCCCAGATCCCATGGCGAGGGAGCTGGCTCCCTCGCCACAAAAACAGTGTCCGGTTCGGTTTCCACCGAAAATACAGATAGCATAAATTCTCATTAGTAGTGTTATATTGTTTCAATACTAAAAATTGGAACAACATAACATGTCATCCTTAAAACGGATTTCAGCTGCCAGCCTTGCCTTGGGCCTACTGGGCGATCCGGCCTGCGCCGAAGAAACCCAGCCACTGGAACTGGACGCCATCACCGTGACGTCCGACTACGAATCCCCCACCGGACCTGTCACGGGTTATCGCGCCACCCGCTCGGCCAGCGCCACCAAAACCGACACCGCCCTGCGCGACATCCCGCAATCGATCAGCGTAATTCCCGCCAGCGTGCTCAAGGACCTGGGCAGCACCAGCGTCGAGCGGGCCCTGGAATATGCCGGTGGTGTGTCGAAGCAGAACAACTTCGGCGGCCTGACGCTCTACGAATACAGCGTGCGCGGCTTCACCACCTCGGAGTTCTACAAGGACGGTTTCAGCGCCAACCGCGGTTATCCGAGCACGCCGGACGCCGCGAACATCGAACGCATCGAAGTGCTCAAGAGCCCGGCCGCCAGCCTGTATGGCCGGGGCGATCCCGGCGGTACGGTGAACATTGTCACCAAGAAACCGCAACCGGAAGCCTTCACCACCTTGCAGACCAGCGCCGGCAGTTGGGACCGCTACCGCACCGCACTGGATGTCAACACACCACTGGACGCCGAGGGCCAATTGCTGTCGCGGGTCAACCTGGCGGTGGAGGACAATCACAGCTTTCGCGATCACGTCGACAGCAAGCGTGTCTTCGTCGCGCCCTCCATCAGTTGGCAGTTGAACCCCGACACGCGGTTGTTGGTGGAAAGCGAAATCGTGCGCCACAGCTCGACATTCGACCGTGGCATCGTCGCCCCGAACAATCGCTGGAGCGGCGTTTCCCGTTCGACCTTTTTGGGCGAACCCAACGACGGCGACATCGACAATCACAACAACATGCTCCAGGCCGCCCTGGAGCATCAGCTCAACGACACCTGGCAACTGCGCCTGGCCAGCCACTACAAACAAGGTGAACTCTGGGGCTTCGCCTCTGAAGCGCGCCCGCTGAACGCCGACGGCCACACGGTGAATCGCCGCTATCGCGAGCGCGACAACAATTGGCACGACAGCATCACCCAGCTGGAATTACGCGGCCTGTTCGACCTCGGCCCGTGGCAGCACGAACTGCTGGTCGGCAGCGAATACGAGGACTACCGCAAAAACGAGCGCGTAACCACCATCGGTGGCAGCACCTACCCCATCGACATCTATCAGCCGATCTACGGCCAGCCGAAACCCAATGGTGCCCGGACCGGCACAGACTTCTTCGAACATGTGCAAAGCCGCGCGTTGAACCTGCAGGACCAGATCGTCTTCACCGACAAGCTGCGGGGCATGCTCGGCGTGCGTTATGAGCATTTCGAGCAGAGCATCGACGACCACACCCGCGGTAAAACCAGCCGCCAGCGCCACGACACCCTGACGCACCGAGCCGGCCTGCTGTATCAACTGACACCCGAAGTCGGACTGTTCGCCAACGCCTCCACCTCGTTCAAGCCCAACAACGGCCTGGATGCCAGCGGCAAGACTTTCGATCCCGAGGAAGGGGTGGGCTATGAAGTGGGGATCAAGAGCGAGTTGTTCGACGATCGCCTGAGCACCACCCTGGCGGCCTTCCATATAGAGAAGGAAAACGTCCTGAGCCCGGTCGCCGGGACCGACTTCAGCCGCGCCATCGGCAAGGCCCGCAGCCAGGGCATCGACCTGCAAGTGACTGGGCAGGTGACCGACGCCGTGCGCGTGATCGGCGCCTATGCCTACATCGATGCCGAAGTGACCCAGGGTGACCGGGAAAATCCCACCGGCAGCCGGATCCTCGGCGTCGCCAAACACAGCGGCAGCGTGCTGGGAGTCTACGAGTTCCAGGACGGGCACCTGCGCGGTTCGGACCTGGGCGCGGCGTTCACGTATGTCGGAGATCGCTCGGGCGAAACCGGCAAGGATTTCGAACTGCCGGCCTACCACACCGTGGACCTGCTGGCCCATTACAAGGCCAGCGACGACGTCACCGTGGGCCTGAACCTGAATAACGTCTTCGACGAAAAATATTACGAGCGCGCCTACAGCAACTACTGGGTCACCCCCGGCGCGCCACGCAACTTCACCGTCAGCCTCACCCTCGCTCTGTAAAAGGAAAAACGGCATGAAACACCCCAAGACCTTCGCCCTGCTCGGCCTGCTCCTGACCACACAGGCCTCGGCCCATGGCCTGTGGACCGAACAGCGTCGCGGCAACATCGAAGTGATCTACGGCCACGGCGCCGAAGACAATGCCTTCAAGGCGCAGAAAATCAGCGGTGCCTGGGCCTATGACCTGGGCGGCAAGATGATCCCGGTCACCGTAGAACGCCTGCCGGACCACGCCCGCCTGCAACCGCTCAAGCCGCCCGCCGTGCTGGCAGTGGCGCTAGACAATGGCATGTGGTCCCAGACCGCGGACAAGAAGTGGATCAACGAAGGCCGCAGCAAAGTGCCCGGGGCGATCGAGTCGACCCAGACGTTCAAGTACAGCCTGGCGATCTATGAGCCGGGGGCGAAACTGCCGGCGCTTGCACCGATCAAGTTCGTGATCCTGCCGGAAGTCGACCCGCTGACCGTAGGCCCGGGCCAGTCATTGCCGGTACGGGTGCTGCTGGATGGCAAACCGGCGTCCGGTGTGAAACTGGTGGGCGACTACCGCAGTGCGCCGAACACCGTCTCGACTGAAACCGACGCAGAAGGCCGAGCCAAGGTGCTGGTGCGCAACGAGGGCCTGAATGTGATCGCGGCGCAGATGGAAATTGCGCTCAAGGACAACAAGGACGTGGCCACCCGCGGCGTGTTCACCTCGCTGACCTTCCTGGGCGAACCGCATCACGAGTAGGTTGACTGACACGACGCCATCGCGAGCAAGCTCGCTCCCACAGGGGAGAGGCGGTGAACACATTTTTTGTGAACACCCAGTAACCCACTGTGGGAGCGAGCTTGCTCGCGATGATGCCGGCACAATCGCCGCAAAACTCAAGCAGGCGTCAAGCACTCCGGCCCATTGAGCTTCGGATCATTGACCATATTGGCCAATACCCGCTCGCGCAGTGGCGCCGGCTCGCTTGCCAGCAACCCTTGCAAGGCATGCAGCGGTGTCTGCGGGTCGAGCCACAGGCGCTGGCCTTCTTCGTCCAAGATCAACGGCCGGCGCTGGCCCGCCGCCGGCTGGGTGATGACCGCCGTGCTCAGCCACACCTGCTCCTGCACCGGATACGCTTCCCAGATCGCGGCAAAAAACAACGACGAGCCCTCCCCCGGCGTCAGCCAGTACGGGCGCTTGCGCGTGCCGCCGCGCCACTCATAAAAGCCGTTGGCCGGCAGCAGGCAGCGGCGCAGGCGCAAGGCCTCGCGAAACATCGGCTGCTCGGCCACGGTTTCGGCCCGGGCGTGGGCCGGGGTGCGGGACAGGTCGGTCAGCCACGGCGGCGTCAGGCCCCAGCGCGCCCGAGCCAGCTCGCGCTGGCCCTCGGCGCCGGCCCGCAGTATCAGCACCGAATCGTTGGGCGAAATATTCCACTGGGCCTTCTGATCGGCGGGAAAACCGGGCAGGGCCGCAAAGGTGGGGTTCCAGCGAAACAGGGCATAACGTCCACACATGGGGCAACACAACTCTTGATCGAACGAACGACCACCAGCCTAACAGACCAGCGTGCCGGGGTAGCTGTCCGGTTCGTCGCCGGGCAGCGGCAGCGCGGCATTGTACGCGGCGATCAACTCACGGGCGTATTGCGCCTGCTCGTCCTCCACCGCCAGCCCCAGCAGGCCCCGCATGGGCAACTCCCCCGCGCCGCCCAGCAAATCACGTCCCACCAGATGCGCCGTGATGCCTTCGCTCGCAAGCATCCCTTGCAACAACTCGCCTTCCATCAGGTTTTCCAGTTCGTAGATTCGCTGCATGGGCGCCCCATCATTCGTTTTCGCTGAAGACTTCGAGATGCCATTCCTCGCCATGGACCTGCAGCACAAAGGTGATCGGTCGACAGCACACCTGACAGTCTTCGATGTAGGTCTGGTCGCCGCCGGACAAGTCCACGGTTGTCTCCACATTCTCCCCGCAATAGGGACAATCATAATGAGCCTGCTCCAGCATCGCGGTCTCCCAAGTGACTTGTGCGTATAATCGCCGGTCTATTTGCAGGGCTATTTTCGTCTGGCTTATCTTCCAGGCCGTGCCCCGTCGTTTTTTCGATCGAACCTTTACTTACCCTAGCCGTTTCCAACAAGAGAGCATGATGGGCGAATTCGATGCCATCCGACCTTACGACGACAGCGAAGTCCCAGCGGTGCTGGCACGGCTGCTCGGCGACAAGGCGTTTCTAGATATCCTCACCCACTTCCGCTTCCCACGCCTGGCCGGCGCCTTCGGCTGGATGCTCAAACCCCTTATAGCGCAAAGATTGCGCCGTGAGTTCGCCGGTGTGACGTCGGTCGCCACTTTGCAGGACAAGGTGGAGTTCTACGTCGACCACACCATCGAGCGCGCCACCGATGGCGTGACCTACACCGGCGTGGAGCAATTCAAGTCCGGCAGCGCCTACCTGTTCATCGCCAACCACCGCGATATCGTGATGGACCCGGCCTTCGTCAACTACGCCGTGTACCACGCCGGTCTGCCGACGCCGCGCATCGCCATTGGCGACAACCTGCTGCAAAAGCCTTTTGTCAGCGACCTGATGCGCCTGAACAAGAGCTTCATCGTGCACCGCTCCATCACCGGACGGCGGGAAAAAATGGCGGCGTACCAGTTGCTGTCGGCGTACATCAACCATTCGATCCGCAACGACTGCGCCTCGATCTGGATCGCCCAGGCCGAAGGGCGGGCCAAGGACGGTGACGACCGGACCGAATCGGCGATCCTCAAGATGTTCCACATGAGCCGCAAGGAGGAGCCGTTCGGCGAGGTGATCCAGTCGCTGAACCTCACGCCGGTGTCGATCAGCTACGAATACGACCCGTGCGACCAGGCCAAGGCCCGCGAGTTGTACATCCGCGCCACCACCGGCACCTACACCAAGGCACCGGGCGAAGACGACGTGAGCATCGCCAAGGGCATCACCGGCTACAAGGGCCGGGTCCACGTGAACTTCGCCGCGCCCATCACCGAGCTGTTCGAGGACACCAAGCAATTGGCCCTGGAAATGGACCGGCAGATTCTCGGCGGCTACCGCCTGTTCCCGGTGCATTACCTGGCTTACGCCCAATGGGCCGATGCCGACCCGCAGTTGCAGGTGCCGACGGCGGCCGAGGTGTTTGGCGCCGATGAACTGGCCAAGGCCCAGGAAGAATGGCAGCGTCGGCTGGACGCTTGCCCGCCGGAACACCGGCCGTTCCTGGTGCTGCAGTATGCGACGCCGGTACGTAATCAGTATCGGGTCAAGGCGGGGTTGGCGCTTTAAGCGATAGGTCTGAGGACATGGGCTCCCTGTGGCGAGGGAGCTTGCTCCCGCTCGATTGCGCAGCAATCGCAAAACGGGCTTGCGGTTAGTCAGAGCCTTGAGGTTGACCGTTCAAGAGGGGGCTGCTTCGCAGCCCAGCGGGAGCAAGCTCCCTCGCCACAAAAGCACCTTTGCCTAGCGGCCCTCGCTTGCGCTGCAAGCGCCCTCGCCACGGCTACGCAGTCAGAACTGCGTACTGATCCACGACACCAGCAACGCCAGCGCCAGGCAGCCAAAGCCGAACCGATAGAAGAACCGGTTCATGCGCTGGGTGGCCAGGTCCAGCAGTGCTTCGAAACGCTCCTCGCCATTGCCATTGCGTGCTTGCAGGCAGGCTCGCGCCCGTTGTTCACGACGACGCGTCGCGTGCAGTACCCAGCCGCCCGGGCAGGCAAACAGCAACGCGAGCAGGTTGATCAGTTTGGCGGGGTGGGCAGCGAACAACGAAAACAGATGCAACGACATCACGAACCTCAAGCGATAACGGACAGGACTGACACGCCCGTGGCCTACGAACAGGGCGCGAATTCTACCGAAAGCCCGCCGCCCTGCACCGTTTTTTCCGACCAGTAACGAACGGCAGGGATAATGGCCTGGTGACTTCGTGGCGAGGGAGCTTGCTCCCGCTGGACTGCGCAGCAGTCCCAAAAAAAGCTTGCACGATTAACCTGACACACCGAGACGCTAGTCGGGGGCTGCTGTGCAGCCCAGCGGGAGCAAGCTCCCTCGCCACAGGCTCCGCAATCAAGCCTTGGCTTAATTTCCCCCGTCACGGTTTCGTCATCTGATTAGGCCACTCTGTCGCCCTTCAAACCCGCACGGAACCCGTCATGCTCCACGCCGAAAACCAGGATCGCCTCTATCTCATCAGCCCAAGCGACGAACAGCAGAACCTCGTCGACAGCCTGTCCTTCAATGTGCAGGACCGCCATTGGCTGGTGTATTGCGCCCTCGGCGGCCATCAACATGCCGACCTGCCTGAGACAGACCTACTGACAGGGATCAGCGTGCTGGAATTCTATTCCCAGGCCGCCTGAAAAAAACTGTGGGAGCGAGCTTGTTCGCGCTAGCGGTGGATCAGCCAACATCGAGATGGCTGACACTCCGCTATCGCGAGCAAGCTCGCTCCCACAAGGGTTACAGGACTTGATGCTTACTCAGCCAGCACCTGGCCAATGGTCGGGTCCTTGAACAGCCGGGTCAGGGCATCGCTCAACACGTCGCTGACCAGCTTGGTGTTGGTATCCTGGTTAGGCGCCATGCCGAAGCGCTGGTCCAGGGACGCCCCGTAACGACCGCTGTAGCGGCGGTTGGCATTCTGCACGTCGGAGCGGAAGGTCGCGCCGATGGTGGCTTCGGTCACGTACATGCCTTCCTTGGGCGACTGGTACTTGAGCTCGGCCAGGGTCACGGTCAGTTGCGGTGCATTCAAGGCATTGGCGGTCGGCGTGAAGCCCAGCAAACGCACCGCGGCTTCCGCCTGGGCCTGCAGCTTGGGCAGGATCTGCGCACCCTGCACCGTGATCACACTGGTTTCCGGGTACAGCCCGCCACGGGTGCCGAGGGTCGGCGACGGACGCCCGTCCACGACCCGCACCACCACCGGCTGGCCACGCCCCACAGGCGCCAGTTGGGCATTGAGCTTGGGCTCCGGGTTAAGTTGTTGCGGGCTGTGGGCGCAGCCGACGAGGGTCAGACTGGTCACAGCGATCAAACCGAACAACAGGCGTTGCAACATGCTCTTCTCTCCAGAATCGGGCACAAACAGGCCGGCAGTATAGCGGTGCGCCATCGCAGTGAACTAGCGCCTTACGATGAATACTGAAATGTCTGACACGGGCCGTGATTGCCGGTTCCTGTCACCCCATTGTCACGGTCCTTACACCGGTATGTCATGGCCCGCTGTCAGCCTTGCTCCAAGCTCCCTGACCCGGTATCCGCTCATGCGCTTCCTCATTTCCCTGTTCACCCCACGTCCCCATCACCGCAGCTTCGCCCTGCTCGATCGCAACGGCCGTTGTCAGGCCTTCAAGCAGTGCAGCCTGCAACCGATGGGCGAGGGCTGGGTGGAAATCGACGAAATCCGCCTCAACTGGTTGCACCAGCCATTGCCCGCCAGCGCCCGCGTGCAACCGCTTCGTGCCCGCGCACGCAACCGACAACTGTTGACCATCTGACCGGACGGCTAATAAAAGTCATTAAACACGACCATTTCCCTGCGTTTCTTCGATACAATCTCCCCCCGATTATAAGGACGTCTCCTGATCGGGCCTCGCAACACCGCTGATGCGCTGGTATTGGCACCCCGCACCGCCCACAGAGAGCCGCCCACACAGATCGAGTGAAGCTGGCGCGCTTGCTGTTCTCCAGGCAAATCACCACTTTTCGCGAATCTGCAGAGCTGTCATTACGCTCGGTCACTGAGCTGTCTGCCTGTTTTGCCTGTCATGTACTACATGGGGGCAACCAAACCGGGCACGGTGCCAGGCTGGGGCAGCCCTTTTTTGAGGTTCACGTCTTCAAAAGAGCGTGAAAAAACGGGTTTTCACAACTTCACGAGAGTGTGGCGAGCAAATGAAGAGTTTTGCGTCTGAACAAGCACCATTAGCGTCTGAAACAGCCCAACGACACAGGACCGGATATCGCTCAAGAACCGGCGCCTGAAGCCTTTCCGCTACGGATTTGGTTGCACGAACGGATGTCTCGGCCATAAGTCGAATTGCCCGCCCGGCGCTTAAATGAGTTCATGTGACTCTTGAGGCCAGGCTGCATGCATCCGCAGTAGGTGCGAAAAATTGCGAAGATTCGGACATGGCGATCCTGGCCATGGATAACTGGGGCGCAACTGACCTGCCCCGCCACTCCTGGCCGCTATGCCGACAATTTGGTGCTGCAGATTTTGGAGACGCGTTAAATGGCGCATAACGAAGCAGTCGATGTAGTTCTGGTAGGGGCCGGCATCATGAGTGCCACCCTGGCCGTGCTGCTCAAGGAGCTCGATCCCGCGATCTCGCTGGAAGTCGTCGAGCTGATGGACTCCGGTGCCGCGGAGAGTTCCAACCCGTGGAACAACGCCGGTACCGGCCACGCCGGGCTGTGTGAGCTCAACTACACCCCCCAGGCGGCCGACGGCACGGTCGACATCAAAAAAGCCGTGCACATCAACACCCAGTTCGAAGTGTCGAAGCAGTTCTGGACGTACCTGACCCAGAAAGGCACGTTCGGCTCTTCCAAGTCCTTCATCGCCCCGGTGCCACACCTGAGTTTCGTACAGGGTGAGAAAGGCGTGGCGTTCCTGAAGAAGCGCTTCGAGCTGATGCGCCAGCATCACGCCTTCGCCGACATGGAATACACCGAAGACAAAGGCCAGATGGCCGAGTGGATGCCGTTGATGATGCCTGGCCGGCCGGACGATGAAGTCATCGCCGCCACCCGCGTCATGAACGGGACCGACGTCAACTTCGGCGCCCTGACCAATCAGTTGCTCAAGCACCTGACCAGCGCCCCGGACACCCAGGTCAAATACTGCAAGCGCGTCACCGGCCTCAAGCGCAACGGCAGCGGCTGGACCGTGAGCATCAAGGACGTCAATTCCGGCAGCACCCGCGAAGTCGACGCCAAGTTCGTCTTCCTCGGTGCCGGCGGCGCGGCCTTGCCGCTGCTGCAAGCCTCGGGCATCGAGGAAAGCAAGGGCTTCGGTGGCTTCCCGGTCAGCGGCCAGTGGCTGCGTTGCGACAACCCGGAAGTGGTCAAGCACCATCAGGCCAAGGTCTATAGCCAGGCCGCCGTGGGCTCGCCGCCAATGTCGGTGCCGCACTTGGACACCCGCGTGGTCGACGGCAAGAAATCCCTGCTGTTCGGGCCATACGCCGGTTTCACCACCAAGTTCCTCAAGCACGGTTCGCTCATGGACCTGCCGCTGTCGGTACGCGCCGGCAACATCGGCCCGATGCTGGCCGTGGCCCGGGACAACATGGACCTGACCAAGTACCTGATCAGCGAAGTGATGCAGTCCATGGAGCAGCGCCTGGAATCCCTGCGTCGCTTCTACCCAGAGGCGAAAGCCGAAGACTGGCGCTTGGAAGTGGCCGGCCAACGGGTGCAGATCATCAAGAAAGACCCGAAGAAAGGTGGCGTCCTGCAGTTCGGCACCGAACTGGTGGCGGCCAAGGACGGCACCCTCGCCGCCCTGCTCGGCGCATCGCCGGGTGCTTCGGTGACCGTATCGATCATGCTGGAATTGATCGAGCGCTGCTTCCCGGACAAGGCCAAGGGCGAGTGGGCTGGCAAGCTCGCAGAGATCTTCCCGGCCCGGGAAAAAGTACTGGAAACCGACGCGGCGCTGTATCGCAAGATCAACACGCAGAACAACATTGCGTTGGAGTTGGTTGAAGACAGCAAGGCTCAAAGTTACGCCTGATACCTTGCCGCCAATATAAAAAAGCCTCCCGTGCAGACGGGAGGCTTTTTTTATTTTCTCGGTGTTAGTTCATGCTGAATTTGACGCGTGTTCCACCGTGACTGACATAGTCGTCATCATCTTCAACATAAAACAATTCAGCGACACAGGAACCCGCCGGCTCCGCCTTGACCCAGCGATGATAAGGCATTGCCTCTTTATCATTGCCCGGTGCCCTTGCGACATGTCCAAAGCTGAAATGACAGGTTCGACCGCCTTGCGTATAGCTGAAGGCCTCTCGCTCGGCCCGTGCCTGGGGCAGGTAGTAGGTTAACTCCTGGCTCTCGCCCGGGTTTATCGAGAAGCTGTGGCCTGCATTGGCCGGATTCTGCGTCCAGGTAAAATCGCTGCCGGGAACGATGACGGCGGCGGTTGCGTTGTAGACTTCAACATTGACAATTTCATCCCGCGCACAGGAAGCGGAACTTGCCAGACATGCCGCCAGGGACAATAACACCCCGGAGATACACTTCTTTTGATCTTCCATGATGAATACAGCTCCATTTAAACGATGACGTCAAAGCCACTTGGCTTCGACGCAAAAGTAATGGAAATTCAAATAAAACAAAACAGTCCGAATGGTGACATAACCTTTCGGAACAACTTGCAGAAGAAAAATTAGTTGCGATCAGCCCGAATGATTCAACGCTCCGAAGAGCGTCGACAGAGGTTCAATTCAGCGGCGCGCCTTGTTGATCAATTCGATGTATTCCTCGGCATTGCGCTGGTCCTGGATCAGCGCAACGAAATCGT
The DNA here is from genome assembly GCF_900119265.1 of Pseudomonas sp. NFACC04-2. Lineage (NCBI taxonomy): Bacteria > Pseudomonadati > Pseudomonadota > Gammaproteobacteria > Pseudomonadales > Pseudomonadaceae > Pseudomonas > Pseudomonas sp. NFACC04-2. The sequence continues at coordinate 30,830 of NZ_FPJC01000015.1, read as the reverse complement.
TGCCGTGCTCATCCTTGCCGTCGAGGTCATGGCCCGCCTCGACGAAAAACGTCAAGAAGCGCTCGAAATCATCGACCCGCAGGCCACGGTAGGCCTTGATCAGTTTGTGCAACGACGGCGAAGTGGCATCGACCGGTTCGAAATTGAGGAACAGCTTGATCTGCTCGTCGCTAATCTCGTCGCCAATCACTTGTTTCTTGTCTTTACGCATTGCCGGCTCCAACTCGCACAATTCACGGGGGCGGGCAGTTTACCCCCGGCAGGCCTCAGGGCTCAACGCGGGCGTTCGGTGCCGGTGTGCAGGTCGGCCCAGATATGGCCATTGGCGTAGGTGAGGAACTGCACGTAGACCGTGTTGTTGCGCAACAGATCGATGACCACCCGGTACTGGGCCTGTGGATAAGACAGCGTCAGGGTCTTGCTCGCCTCGTCGAAGGCCGGTTTCTTCAAGCTTTTGCTTTCGCCGTCGAAGTTGAGGATCACCTGGCTGATGGTCGCCCCCTTGTTCAAAGACTTGCCCTTGAGACGGACCAGCAAGGGCGAAGTGACCGGGATCGGTTGCTGGTTGGACTGGCGCTGGTTACCCAGCACCACCGAATACTCGGTCACTTGCAGCAACTGTTGCTGTTCGGGCTGTTCCTGGCGCACCACCAGGTCATCCGGCGGCAGGAACTGGCTGTGCATCGGCGCGGCCACGGCCATCAAAGGCAGGCTGGCGATCAACAGTGAAGTGGCGCAGCGACGGATCGATACACGCATGACAACCTCCAGAATCTTGGCCGGGCACTCTAGCATGAGCAGGAATAGTAAAAATAAGCGATCCGGATCAATACATCCGGACAGCGGGCGCGGCATACTCAAAGAGGCCATCAGCGTCGATCTCACTGGCGCCTGCCTTTGTGGCGAGGGAGCTTGCTCCCGCTGGATGGCGCAGCCGCCCCAGGATATTGCGAGCGCTACGCACTCGAGCGGGAGCAAGCTCCCTCGCCACGGCCAGTGCCAGCCCCCCTTGCGAGGAGTATTCATGTCTTTCTCCGCCCCACCGTTGTTCGCCGCCTGGCGCCAGACCTGGCGTGCCGGCTACACCCTGGAACGCCTGCGCGGCGACCTGGTGGCCGGGCTGACCGTCGGCATCATCGCCATCCCCCTGGCCATGGCCCTGGCGATTGCCGTCGGCGTGCCGCCACAGCACGGCCTGTACACGGTGTTGGTGGCGGCGCCGCTGATCGCCCTCACCGGCGGCTCGCGCTTCAACGTGAGCGGGCCGACAGCGGCGTTCGTGGTGATCCTGCTGCCCATCACCCAACAATACGGCCTCGGCGGCCTGCTGCTGTGCACCATGCTCGCCGGCCTGATCTTGATCGCCCTGGGCCTGATACGCGCCGGCCGCTTGATCCAGTACATCCCCTATCCGGTCATCCTCGGCTTCACCGCGGGCATCGGCGTGGTCATCGCCACTTTGCAACTGAAGGATCTGCTGGGGCTGACCACCGCAGGGCAAGCCAAACACTACATCGAACAACTGGGCGAATTGATCGTGGCGCTGCCCGGTGCCCGTCTGGCTGACGGGGTCATCGGGGCCGCGTGCCTGGCGGTGCTGATCGTCTGGCCGCGCTGGGTGCCACGGGTGCCCGGGCATCTGGTGGCGCTGCTGGTGGGCACGTTGCTGGGGCTGGCGATGGAGCGCGGCGGATGGCCGATCGCGACGCTGGGCGAACGTTTCAGCTACGTCATCGATGGCATCGCTCACCCGGGCATCCCGCCCTTCCTACCCAGCTTCGACTGGCCTTGGAACCTGCCGGACAGCCAGGGCCATCCGTTGATCCTGTCCTATGACCTGATCCGCCAATTGCTGGCGCCCGCCTTCGCCATCGCCATGCTCGGTGCCATCGAATCGCTGTTGTGCGCGGTGGTGGCCGACGGCATGACCGGCAGCAAGCACGATCCCAATGCCGAGCTGATGGGCCAGGGACTGGGCAACCTGGTAGCACCGCTGTTCGGTGGCATCACCGCCACCGCCGCCATTGCCCGCAGCGCCACCAATGTGCGCAGTGGCGCCTTTTCACCGCTGGCCGCGATCATCCACAGCCTCGTGGTGCTGGTGGCGATTGTGCTGCTGGCGCCGCTGTTCAGTTACTTGCCCATGGCCGCACTGGCCGCGCTACTGGTGATGGTCGCCTGGAACATGAGCGAAGCCGGGCATGTGCTGCACACCCTGCGCATCGCCCCGCGCAGCGACGTGCTGGTGCTGCTGACCTGCCTGGGCCTGACGGTGCTGTTCGACATGGTCCTGGCCGTCGCCGTCGGCCTGCTGCTGGCCGCCGGGCTGTTCATCAAGCGCATGAGCGAATTGACCGACAGCGCCGAGTTGCCGCGCGACTTTCACCAAGCCCTGCTGGACATGCCCGAGCATGTTCGCTGCTACGCCATTCGTGGACCGTTGTTCTTTGGCGCGGCTGAAAAAGCCCTGGATGTGCTGCGCCGGTTCGACCCGGCCGTTCGGGTGGTGGTCGTGGAAATGAGTGCCGTGCCCATGCTGGACATGACCGCGCTGGCTGCGTTTGAAAATATCCTGAAGGATTACCGCAAGCACGGCATCGGGCTGATCTTGGTGGCGACCGCGCCCAGGGTGCGCCTGAAACTGCGCCGCGCCGGTATTCATCGCGAACAGCGGCAATTGGCGTATGTGCAGACCCTGGAGCAGGCGCGGGTCAAGAGTGAGCAGTGGTTGGCTGGAGGCAGCACCGCTCACCCAAGACTTGCTTGATTCATAGTGAGATCGCTGGTGCACAGCAGATTCATGTGGCGAGGGGATTTATCCCCTCGCCACAAAAGCTCCGTGCCAGCGACTGATTCGGTGCTCAGTCGAACTGAGCGCGCATCCAGGCCTGGTACTCGGCCACGCCCGCCTCGCCTTCGCGGGGTGCCCAGTGGGCCAGTTCGCCCTCGCCCACGGGCCGGTAAGGACCGGCCTTGCACTCGAACATCAGGCTGTCGGCTTCCAGCACCACCAATCCGTGATACACACCGGCCGGCAGGTCGACACCGAGGCAATCTCCACCGGCCTGCAGGATGCGCTTGTCCACCACCGCACCGGCCTCGTCGAAAATCAACACCCCCAGCCGCCCCTTGAGCACCAGCAAGGTTTCCGCCTTATCGGCGCTCAGGTGACGGTGCGGCGGGATGTAGGTGCAAGGCTGCAAGCCAACCGCCATGCGGTGGCACGGCTCATCCATCTCATGGAAATTATGGTGCTGTCGTCCGCGAGGACTGGCCGCGGCTTTCTCGGCCAATTCATCGAACAACGCTTGTTCCAGGAAACTTGGCCGAGTCATCGACTACATCCCCTTGACGGCGAAAATGCCATTGGCGTTGCGCCAGTAACCTTTGTAGTCCATGCCGTAGCCGAAAATGTAGCGGTCGATACATGGCAGGCCGACGAAATCGGCTTTCAAGTCCGGCCGCGCCTTGCGGTCATGGTCCTTGTCGATCAGCACGGCGGTGTGCACGGCGCGGGCGCCGGCGTGTTTGCAGAAGTCGATGATCGCGCCCAGGGTGTGACCTTCATCAAGGATGTCGTCGATGATCAGCACGTCGCGGTCGATGAACGAAACTTCCGGCTTGGCTTTCCAGAACAGGTCGCCGCCGCTGGTCTCGTTGCGATAACGCGTCGCGTGCAGGTAGGACGCTTCCAGGGGGAAGTTCAGATAGGTCAGCAGCTTGCCGGAGAAAATCAGGCCGCCGTTCATGACGCAGAACACCACCGGATTGGCATCGGCCAGTTGCTCGTTGATTTGCGCACCGACACGGGCGATGGCCGCTTCGACTTCGGCTTCGGTGTACAGGCAGTCAGCCTCTCGCATGATTTGACGGATATGCTCGAGATCAGCGGACATGGCGCTCTCCAAGGGTGGCAGGATTCGGAAAAGCCGGCAAAGGTACGCATCCCGCCCGGCCAGATCAAGCGTTTGTGGACTAACGTTCTGTATTGTCTATAGGACAACACCCTCGGATAGATTAATCTAGGCCGGTTTTTTTGCCCGCCGCCGGAGCCTTCCCCATGCCCATCCTCGAGATCCGCCATCCGCTGATCAGACACAAACTCGGCCTGATGCGCCGCGCCGATATCAGCACGAAGAACTTCCGTGAACTGGCCCAGGAAGTCGGTGCCCTGCTCACCTATGAAGCCACCAAGGACCTGCCGCTGGAGTCCTACGAAATCGATGGCTGGGCCGGTACGGTCCAGGTCGAGAAAATCGCCGGCAAGAAAATCACCGTGGTACCGATCCTGCGCGCCGGCATCGGCATGCTCGAAGGCGTACTGAGCCTGATCCCAGGGGCCAAGGTCAGCGCCGTGGGCGTGGCTCGCAACGAGCAGACCCTGCAAGCCCACACCTACCTGGAAAAACTGGTGCCGGAAATCGACGAGCGCCTGGCGATGATCATCGATCCGATGCTCGCCACCGGCAGCTCCATGGTCGCCACCATCGACCTGTTGAAAAAGGCCGGTTGCCGGGACATCCGCGCCATGGTGCTGGTTGCTGCCCCCGAAGGCATCAAGGCCGTGCAGGACGCCCACCCGGATGTGACCATCTACACCGCGTCCATCGACCAGAAACTCAACGAACATGGCTACATCATCCCGGGCCTGGGCGATGCCGGCGACAAGATCTTCGGCACCAAGCAGAAGGACGCTTGAGCATGCGGGATGAGTTCAACGATCCGCTCTGGCGCCAGGTCCTGTCAGGCGCGCAGATGCTGTTCGTCGCCTTCGGCGCGCTGGTATTGATGCCGCTGATCACCGGCCTGGACCCTAACGTGGCGCTGTTCACCGCCGGCCTGGGAACGATCCTGTTCCAGCTCGTCACCGGGCGCCAGGTACCGGTCTTCCTGGCCTCGAGCTTTGCCTTCATCACCCCGATCATCCTCGCCAAAGGCCAGTTCGGCCTGGCCGCGACCATGGGTGGGGTGATGGCGGCGGGTTTCGTCTACACCTTCCTGGGCCTGGCGGTGAAGATCAAGGGCACCGGGTTCATCGACCGGCTGCTGCCGCCAGTGGTCATCGGTCCGGTGATCATTTCCATCGGCCTGGCCATGGCGCCGATTGCCGCCAACATGGCAATGGGCAAGGCCGGCGATGGCACCGAGCTGATTCATTATCAGACCGCGATGATGATCTCGATGCCGGCCCTGCTCACCACCCTGATCGTGGCGGTGTTCGGCAAAGGCATTTTCCGCCTGGTGCCGATCATTTCCGGCGTGCTGGTGGGCTTTGCCATGGCGTTTTTCTTCGGGGTCGTGGACACCGCGAAAATCGCCGCCGCCCCCTGGTTCGCCCTGCCAGCCTTCACCGCACCGGAGTTCAATTGGCAGGCGATCCTGTTCATCGTGCCGGTCGCCCTGGCGCCGGCCATCGAGCACATTGGCGGCGTGATTGCCGTGGGCAGCGTGACCGGTCGCGACTACCTGAAAAAACCCGGCCTGCACCGTACCCTGCTGGGTGACGGCATTGCCACCACCGCCGCCGGCCTGTTCGGTGGCCCGCCCAACACCACCTATGCCGAAGTGACCGGCGCGGTGATGCTGACCAAGAACTACAACCCGAAAATCATGACCTGGGCGGCGATCTTTGCCATCAGCCTGGCGTTCATCGGCAAGTTCGGCGCGCTGCTGCAAAGCATCCCGGTGCCGGTGATGGGCGGGATCCTGTGCCTGTTGTTCGGTTCGATTGCGGCGGTGGGCATGAATACGCTGATCCGCCACAAGATCGACCTGGGCGAGGCGCGCAACCTGGTGATCGTTTCGGTGACGCTGGTGTTCGGCATTGGCGGCGTACTGGTGGGCACCGGCACCGGTCCGGACGACTTCGGCCTCAAAGGCATCGCGTTGTGCGCGGTGGTGGCGATCGCACTGAACCTGCTGCTGCCGGGCAATGACGGCTGGAAGCAGAAGAAGGCGGATGAGCCGCTGTTATAAATCAGCCTGTTCTATTGTGGCGAGGGAGCTTGCTCCCGCTTGGGTGCGAAGCGCCCATACCAGTGGGACTGCTTCGCAGTCCAGCGGGAGCAAGCTCCCTCGCCACAGGTTTGCATTACAACGCGATCGGAGCCCGTTCGCAGAGAGCACTCAACGCCTGCGCCCACTGCGGCTCATCATTGAGGCAAGGCACCAGCACCAACTCCTCCCCCCCTGCCGCGCGGAACTGCTCGCGACCGCGATCGCCGATTTCCTCCAGGGTTTCAATGCAATCGGCCACGAACGCCGGGCACATCACCAGCACTTTCTTCACGCCGCTTTTGGCCAGTTCTTCCAGGCGCGCCTCGGTGTAGGGTTCGATCCACTTGGCCCGCCCCAACCGCGACTGGAACGACACCGACCATTGGCCATCCGCCAGCCCCATGCGTTGGGCAAACAGTTCGGCAGTGCGGATGCATTGCGCGCGGTAACAGGTCGCCATGACTTCCGGCGGCGCATTCTTGCAGCAGTCGGCATCCTTGAAGCAATGAAATCCCGTCGGGTCGAGCTTGGTCAGGTGCCGTTCCGGCAAGCCGTGGAAACTCAACAACAGATGATCGTGTTCCTGCATCAGGTACGGCTTGGCGCTGGTCACCAGGGCGTCGAGGTATTCGGGCTGATCGTAGAACGGTTGGAGGATCGAAAACTGCACATTGAGCTTCTTTTCCCGTACGACCCGCTTGGCCTCCTCGATCACCGTGGTCACGGTGCTGTCGGCGAACTGCGGATACAACGGCGCCAACGTGATCTTCTTGTGTCCCTGACTCGCAAGCCGCACCAGCGCCGATTCAATGGACGGCTCGCCATAACGCATCGCCAGCTCCACCGGACCCTGGGTCCACTGCGCGGTCATGGCCTGTTGCAGCCGGCGACTGAGCACCACCAACGGCGATCCTTCCTCCCACCAGATCGAGGCGTAGGCGTGGGCCGACTGTTCGGGCCGCTTGATCAGGATCAGCGACACCAGCAAGCGCCGCACCGGCCATGGCAGATCGATGACATACGGGTCCATCAGGAATTGATTGAGGTAGCGGCGCACATCGGCCACCGAGGTGGAGGCAGGCGAACCCAGATTCACCAGAAGCAACGCGTGATCGGTCATGCAACGTCCTATTTCAAAGGCGGCTGGACAAGTCTTCCAGGGCCGCAGGCAAATCAGTGAACCGGAATGTGAAGCCCGCCGCCTGCAATCGGGCCGGCGTGGCGCGCTGGCCGCCGAGCAACAGCAAGGACAACTCCCCCAGCGTGACCTTCAGCGCCAGCTCCGGCATCGGCACTACGGCCGGCCGATGCAATACGCGCCCCAGGGCCTTGGCAAAATCGCGGTTGCGCACCGGGTTCGGCGCGCATGCATTATAAGGACCGCTGGCATCGGTGCGATGCAGAAGAAAATCAATCAGGGCGATTTGATCGTCAATGTGAACCCACGGCATCCACTGCCGACCATTACCGATACGCCCGCCCAGCGCCAGTTTGAATGGCAACAGCAGCCGCGACAAAAAGCCGCCCTCGGCGGACAGGACCAGACCGGTACGCACCAGCACCACGCGCAGGCCCAAGGCCTCGGCCCGTTGCGCGGTTTCTTCCCAGGCGATGCACAACTGGCTGGCGAAATCTTCGCTCACCGGTCCCGATTCCTCGGTCAACTCACGCTCACCACCGTCGCCATACCAGCCCACCGCGGAACCGGAAATCAGCACCTGCGGCTTCTGTTCGCAACGCTCCAGCCACGCCAGCAAAACTTCCGTCAACGTGATACGACTGCTCCACAACAACATCTTGCGTTTGTGGCTCCAGGGCCGGTCGGCGATGGGGGCGCCGGCGAGGTTGACCACCGCGTCCACAGGGTCGTCAATTTCGTCGAGCTTGGCCACGCCCCGCACCGAGGTCCCGCAGATTTTCGCCACCTCTTCGGGTCGACGACTCCATACCGTCAGGCGATGCCCCTGCTGCAACCAGAGGCGGCAGAGCTGACGTCCGATCAAACCAGTACCGCCGGTCAGCAATATGTGCATGAGATGTTCCTCGAATCGCGTTTTACCCGGCCCATTAGTCTATTTTTATAAGCAGGGATTTTTCGTATCGGACAGGGTCTGTGTTTAACAATAGGACAACCTGTCCAAACGCGAACGGTAAAACTTATACCAAAAACCCGAATTGTACAGGTTTAAACGACGGCGTAGTCTGTACAGAAAGGTAAACGAGGCCCTCATGACTGTACCTATCGCGATCATCGGCACCGGCATCGCCGGACTTTCAGCCGCCCAGGCCCTGACGGAGGCCGGGCATATCGTTCAACTCTTCGATAAAAGCCACGGCAGTGGCGGACGCATGTCGAGTAAGCGCAGCGACGCCGGCGCACTGGACATGGGCGCGCAATACTTCACCGCCCGCGACCGCCGCTTTGTCACGGAGGTCCAGCGCTGGCAAGCCAACGGCTGGGCCGCGGAATGGAACCCGCAGCTCTACAATTTCCAGAATGGGCAACTGAGCCCATCGCCGGACGAACAGACTCGCTGGGTCGGCACCCCGCGCATGAGCGCCATCACCCGTGCCTTGCTCGACAAACTGCAGGTGCAGTTTTCCTGCCGGATCACCGAGGTGTACCGCGGCCAGGAGCATTGGCATCTGCAGGACGCGGAAGGTTTCACCCATGGCCCCTTCGGCCACGTGGTGATCGCCACGCCCGCACCCCAGGCTACCGCATTGCTGGCGGCCGTACCGAAGCTGGCCGCCGTGGCCGCCGGCGTGAAGATGGACCCGACCTGGGCTGTGGCCCTGGCCTTCGAAGCAGCGCTGGATACGCCCATGGAAGGCTGCTTCGTACAGGACAGCCCTTTGGACTGGCTGGCGCGCAACCGAAGCAAACCGGGACGCGACAGCAAGCTCGACACCTGGGTACTGCACGCCACCAGCGACTGGAGCCGGCAGCACATCGACCTGCCCAAGGAAGCGGTGATCGAACACCTGCACGGTGCCTTTGCCGAACTGCTGCACAGCGCGATGCCCGCACCAAGCTTCAGCGTGGCCCATCGTTGGCTCTACGCCCGCCCCGCCGGCAGCCATGAATGGGGCGCCCTGGCCGATGCCGACCTGGGGCTGTACGTGTGTGGTGACTGGTGCCTGTCCGGCCGGGTCGAAGGCGCATGGCTCAGCGGCCAGGAGGCTGCGCGTCGCCTGCACGCAAGCTTGCAGTAGATCGCGTCACCCATCGCTCTTCGCTGCTGTCGAAAGAGACAGCAGCCTGCCCGCAGCACCACTGACGTCACCCAGTCCCTCTATGAATCCGGTTGACTTGTGTGCATTCGGATCTATGATGAAAATATTGTACATAAATATAAATTTGTACAAGATTAAGCCATCAGAGGTCGCCCATGCCCAGCGCAGCCATCGCCAAACCCAGAATCGCCGTCAGCGCCTGCCTGATGGGGGCCGAAGTTCGCTTCAACGGCGGGCACAAGCAATCGCCGTTGTGCAGCCGCACCCTCATCGATTACTTCGATTTCGTGCCGGTGTGCCCCGAAGTCGCCATCGGCCTGGGCATTCCCCGGGAGCCGATTCGCCTGGTGGGCAATCCTGAACACCCCGAGGCGCTTGGTACGGTGAATCGCGACCTCGACGTGACCCGGCCATTGGCCGACTATGGGCAGCAAATGGCCGAGGAACTGGATGACCTCTGCGGCTACATCTTCATGCAGAAATCGCCGTCCTGCGGACTGGAGCGGGTCAAGGTCTATGACCATAACGGTGTCCCCCAGGAAGGCGGCGGGCGCGGCATCTATGCCCAGGCCTTTTGTGAACGCCATCCCGATCTGCCGGTGGAGGAAGACGGTCGCCTCAACGACCCGGTACTGCGGGAGAACTTTCTGACCCGGGTGTTTGCCTATGCCGCCTGGCAACCCTTGCGCCGCCAGGGCCTGACCCGGCGCGACCTGCTCGAATTCCACTCGCGCTACAAATACCTGCTCATGGCTCACAACCCCGAACAGTACAAGACCCTGGGGAAATTGCTGGGCGACATGGGCAAGGCCGATCCCAATGAACTGGGCTCACGCTATTTCAGTGCATTGATGGCCGCCTTGAAGAAATGCGCCACCCGCCGCACCCATACCAATGTGCTGCAACACCTGAGCGGTTACCTCAAGCGCGCCATCGATGCCGAGGACAAGCAGGAGGTACAACATCTCATCGGGCAATACCGCCTCGGCATTGTGCCCTTGGTGGTGCCGCTGACGTTGCTCAAGCATCACCTGCGCCAGCACCCTGACCCTTACCTGGCGCAGCAGGTCTACCTGCAACCACACCCGGAAAACCTCAGCTTGCGAAACGCCATTTAATGAAAAACGCCCCCGATTCCAGCGCCCGCGAAGACCTGGGTGCCGACTTTGCCAAGGCCTTGGCGCAAGGCTGGCTGCCCATACGCGAAGTCGCCCGGCAGACCGGTGTCAACGCCGTCACGTTGCGGGCCTGGGAGCGCCGTTACGGACTGATCGTGCCCCATCGCACGCCCAAGGGCCACCGCCTGTTCAATGCCGAGCATGTGCAACGGATCCTGAGTATCCTCACCTGGATTGATCGTGGCGTTGCAGTAAGCAAGATCAAGCCGTTGCTGGACACACCACCGCTGGCGACGGACCCCATGCAGCCGCCGGAAGATGACTGGCAGCGTCAGCGCCACGCGTTGGTGCTGGCGGTGACGCAACTGGCCGAGCGTCAGATCGATGATCTGGTTAACCAGGCGATGGCGCTGTATCCGCCCTGGTCCGTGTGCGAGCAATTGCTCTTGCCGTTGCTGGCCGAGCTGCACTCGCGCTGGCAAGGCCAGTTCGGCGCGCAACTGGAACGGGTCTTCCTGTACTCATGGCTGCGCAGCAAGTTTGGCAGCCGGATCTACCACAACAACCGTCAGTTGCGCGGTGCGCCACTGTTGCTGGTCAATCATTCGGACTTGCCCCATGAGCCGCACCTGTGGCTCACCGCCTGGCTGGCCAGCAGCGCCGATTGCCCGGTGGAGGTGTTTGACAGCCCGCTACCGGCGGGCGAACTGGCCCTGGCGGTCGAACGCCTCAAGGCTCGCGGCGTCCTGTTGTACTCCAGTCACGCCATCAACCTGTCCCAACTGCCCAAGCTACTGGGTGGAATCGATTGCCCGATCATCATTGCCGGCCCGGCCGCGTCGATCCACCACGCCCGGTTATCCACAGGCGTTTCGATGATTGACCTGTCCTGGGCTGAAGACCCGCTATCGGCTCATCGCGAACTGAGCCGCAGAGAACTCCTTTAGATGGAAAACAGCCTGCAACTGATCTGGCTGCGCAGCGACTTGCGCCTGCACGACAACACCGCCCTCGCGGCGGCCGCAGCTCAAGGGCCATGCGTAGCGGTGTACCTGACCAGCCCCGAACAATGGCGTGCCCATGACGACGCAGCGTGCAAGATCGATTTCTGGCTGCGCAACCTCGGCGTATTGAGCACGGCCCTGGATGAATTGAACATCCCGCTCTTGATTCGCGAGGCAACGCATTGGCACCAGGCGCCGCACGTGCTGCTCAAGCTATGTCGCGAACTGAACGTTGGCGCCGTGCATGTCAACGAAGAGTACGGTCTGAATGAAACGCAGCGTGACACCGAAGTCGCCCGTGCATTGAATGACCAGGGCATCGAGCTTCACCGTCACCTCGATCAACTGCTGTTCAGGCCTGGCAGCGTACTGACCAAGACCGGCAATTATTTCCAGGTGTTCAGTCAGTTCCGCAAGGTCTGCTACAACCGTCTGCATTTTTCGCTGCCGAGCCTGGTCGCCACACCGCTCCAGCAGGCCCGCACCGGCATTGCCCGAGATCCGGTGCCGACGCACGTCGATGGGTTCGCCTCGCCCAGCGAAGCACTGCGCGCCCTCTGGCCCGCCGGTGAAACCGAAGCCCGACGGCGACTGGACAGTTTTGTCGACCAGCACCTCGACGATTACCAGCACGAACGGGACTTCCCGGCCCGGCCAGGCACCAGCCAGCTCTCGGCCTACCTGGTAGCCGGGGTGGTGTCGCCACGTCAGTGCCTGCATGCCGCGCTGCAAGCCAACCGGGGTGAATTCGAGAGTGGAAGCGTCGGCGCCGTGACCTGGATAAATGAGTTGCTCTGGCGCGAGTTCTATAAACACATTCTCGTGGGCTATCCACGTGTATCGCGCCACCGCGCGTTCCGCCCGGAAACCGAGGCGCTGGCCTGGCGCAAGGCCCCCACCGAACTGGAGGCCTGGAAACAGGCACGCACCGGCCTGCCGATTATCGACGCGGCCATGCGCCAATTGCTGGAAACCGGTTGGATGCACAACCGTTTGCGGATGGTGGTCGCCATGTTCCTGACCAAGAACCTGCTGATCGATTGGCGTGAAGGCGAGCGTTTTTTCATGCAGCACCTGATCGACGGGGACCTGGCCGCCAATAATGGCGGCTGGCAGTGGAGCGCCTCCACCGGCACCGACTCGGCGCCTTGGTTCCGCATCTTCAACCCGTTGAGCCAGTCGGAAAAATTTGATCGCGAGGGCCTGTTCATCAAGTACTGGTTACCTGAACTGAACGATCTGGATAGGCAACAGGTCCATAGCCCAAACAGCCAAGGCGGCTTGTTTGGCCCAGTGGATTACCCGGCACCGATCGTCGATTTGCGCGAGTCCAGGGCGCGTGCGCTGGCAGCGTTCAGAAACCTGCCGACGCGACAGGATGCAGCCGTTGAAGGCGTGGGCGATTAGCGAACATGAAATTGCCGTGGCGCGGGATGCAATATTTACCCGATAACATATAGTCGTACTAATCGTACGAACTCTACTGAAAGTCGTGTATCAGCGGTAGGCAATCGAAAGGAGTACGGCATGGGTTTAAGACTGCCCCGGCGCTATTGGCTTACCGGGGCCGGCAACGGAATTGGCGCTTCGTTGGCTGAAGCGATACTCGAGACAGGTGCACACCTGGCCGTCAGTTCACGCTCGCCCCGCTCGTGCGAAACCCTTTCGGTACGTTATCCAGGACAAGTGCTGATCGTGCCCGGCAATTTGACCGACAGCCAGACCGTGCGCGAGATCGGTGAACAGATCGCCCGGCAATGGGGTGCTCTGGATCAGGTGATCCTCAATGCTGGAACGGCTGAGTACGTTGACGAACGGCATACTGACCACACGTTGATCGAGCATATCGTGCGCAGTAACCTGCTGGCCGCCAGTTTCTGCATCGAAGTGGCCATGCCCTTGTTGCGCGTCGGGACCCAACCTCATCTGGTGGGTATTGCCAGCCCGGCAACTTATCTGCCGCCCTCGAACATCGAAGCGGGTGGAAGCGGGATCCGCCATCTGTTCGAGTCGACTCGGGCAGAGCTGGCCTCTGCAGGCGTTGATGTGACATTGGTGCACCCTGGCTACGATGCCCCATCGCAGGGGCCCGACGATTGTTTCCCATTCCCGGCCCACTGGTCGCCAGAAGAAGCGGCGCGGCATGTGCTGGATCACGTGGTCGAACGCCCCTGGGAAGTCGCGCTTCCCATCGCGTCCATGACCGCACTGTGGCCCTTGCCTTCATCCACCGAAACCCTGCCGGCCGACATCGACTCCTGCCAGGCAAAAAACGGCTATCCGATCAAGGGACGACCCTGAGCCGCCGATTGCCTTACACTGCGCGCCATGAAAACCATCCCCCTCCATGAAATCCCGGCACCGGCCGTCACATGCTCGACATGCGCGGCGTGCTGCTGCCAGTTGGAAGTGATGCTGATCACCGACACCGGGGTCCCGGAGCGTTTTATCGACACGGACGATTGGGGTGGGGAAGTGATGTTGCGGCTCGACGACGGTTGGTGCGCGGCCCTGGATCGCGACAGCATGATGTGTACCATCTACGAAAAGCGCCCGCTGATCTGCCGCGAGTTCGAGATGGGCGCGCCGGAATGCCTGGAAGAGCGCCAGGGCATTGCGACGGCGTATCGGTAGGAAAATAGATCCGATTTTTGTGGGAGCGGGCTTGCTCGCGAAAGCGTCGGATCAGCCAGCACTGAAGTGATTGACACTATGCCTTCGCGAGCAAGCCCGCTCCCACAGTATTTAATGTTACAGCGGCATCGTGTAGTGCAGCGCGTAGCTTTCCACACCGTCGTTGGTCGACTTGATACCTGCGTTGGAGTAGTGAGTGGCGCGAACGCCCACTTCATGTCCACCATTGAAGCGCAAGCCGAAACCGATGCGGTCCTCGAACTGGAAAGCCGTGCCCAACTTGTTGGTTTCCACCTCGGTGTTGGCAAACAGCGCAACACCTACCCCCGCCTCGATGTAAGGCTTCACGTTCTGGCCGGAAAACTCGTACACAAATACGGGCGAGAACGACAGGCTATGGTTGCTGGAAGTTTCGTCCCCTTCCCAATAGGTATAGGCGCCGCTCCAGTAACCGGTCAGGCGACCGACATCGCTCTGCCACCAACTCTTGTCCCAGTCGAACTGCATGCCCAAGCGATAGGTCATGGTCGAGTCGCTAGTTTGGCCAACCCCAAACTCCACACCCGCCGCCTGAGCGGTGTAAGTGTGCCCCAGCAATGCAGCCGCAAACGCGGCAAAGCAGAATAAGCGCTTCATTAGAACATCCTTTCCGAACAGACTTAGTTAGTTTAGTTACAAACAGACAAAGCTATAGAAATCCGCGGTAAAACAGAAGTTCAGCCCGTTTCACACAATTTTCACGTTTTTCTTACAGTTCGAAGCTTCGCACAACGCCAGACGAATGCCATAGCAATGGTAGGATTTTTCTAAAATGTATCGGATCTGCACTTGTCCAAAACTCGGTCTCGCGGGCCGGCCCTTCGGCCAATAGGTCTCGCTCGGCCAACAGCCGTTGAAGTTGGCGTGCCACGGCGGCACCGGTGTCGATCAGGCTGATGTGGGTCGGAATCATTGGCTTGAGCAATGGCTTGAGGAATGGATAGTGGGTGCACCCCAGGATCAGCGTATCGCAACCGGCTGCAAGCAACGGCTCGACGTAATGTTGCAGCAGTTGATGCAAGGCCTGGCTGTGCAGGTCCCCCGCTTCGATCAACTCGACCAGGCCCGGGCACGGCTGGGTGATCACGCGCACATCGGTGGCGAAACGGTCGAGCAAGGCGGCGAACTTGGCGCTCTGCAAGGTGCCGGTGGTCGCCAGTACGCCGACGATACCGCTGCGGGTCGCGGCGGCCGCCGGTTTGACCGCCGGCTCCATGCCGACGATCGGCCAGTGGGGGAAATCATGGCGCAGGTCGGCAACGGCGGCGACCGTTGCGGTGTTGCAGGCCACCACCAGCGCCTTGGCGCCCTGGCCCAGGAGAAAGTCGGCAATGATCGTGCTGCGCTGTCGGATGTATTCTGGAGTTTTCTCGCCGTAGGGAATATGCCCACAGTCAGCCACGTACAGCAGCGACTCATTGGGCAGCAACTGACGGATCTCGCCCAGCACCGACAGCCCGCCGACGCCCGAGTCGAGCACTCCGACCGGCGCTTCACTCATGTTGATCACCACACACGCTGCAACCTGGATCACGCTTGACCCGCAGCTCTCTGAATCGCGTGCCCAAGGCATCGATCAACAGCAAGCGCCCCACCAGCGGCTCACCGAAACCGACCAGCAACTTCAAGGCTTCAAGGGCTTGCAGACTGCCCACCAACCCCACCAGCGGCCCGATCACACCGGCTTCGCTACAGGTCAGCTCGGCTTCGCTACCGTGGCCGTAGAGACAGTGGTAGCAAGGGCTTTCAGGGCGACGCGGATCGAACACCGACAACTGCCCTTCCAGGCGAATCGCCGCGCCGCTGACCAGCGGCTTACCCGCCGCGACACAGACCGCGTTCACCGCCTCGCGGGTCGAGAAATTGTCCGAGCAGTCGAGCACCACATCCACCGCCGCGACCGCAGCGGCCAGACTGTCTTCGTCCATGGCGGTCCGGTGAGGTACCAACCGAACCTCGGGGTTGATCGCCCCCAGGCGCCGCATCGCCGAATCGACCTTGCTCAGGCCGACGCTGTCGGTGTCGTGAATGACCTGGCGTTGCAGGTTGGTCAGGTCGACGCTGTCGAAATCCGCCAGGTGCATCTCGCCCACGCCAGCGGCGGCCAGGTACAACGCCACCGGGGCGCCGAGCCCGCCGAGGCCGATGATCAACACGCGGCTTTGCTTGAGACGCAATTGGCCGTCGATGTCGACGTGCTGCAACAGAATCTGCCGGCTGTAGCGCAACAGCTCCTGATCGTTCAGCACGGCAGGCACCCCAGGCTGATGCGCTCATGCCCCCCCAAGTCCTTGCGACTGTGGACCTCGACAAATCCTTGGGCGCTCAGCAAATCGCGCACCGCCTCGGCCTGGTCGTAACCATGCTCGAGCATCAGCCAGCCACCCGGTTCGAGGTGCGCCGGCGCCTGGGCCACGATCTGGCGCAGATCATCGAGCCCGTCCGGCCCGGCCACCAAGGCACTGGCCGGCTCGAAACGCACGTCGCCCTCGGCCAGGTGCGGATCGCTGGCCGCGATGTACGGCGGGTTGCTGATGATCAACTGGAAACGCTCGCCTTCCAAGGCGCTGAACCAGTGGCTGCTCAACACCGTGACATTACGCAGGTCCAGGCGCTGGCGATTGCGTTCGGCCAGGGCCACGGCCTCCAGCACCCGGTCGACCGCCGTGACGTTCCAGGCCGCACGCTCACTGGCCAATGCCAGGGCAATCGCGCCGCTGCCGGTGCCCAGGTCCAGGACCCGGGCCGGTGTCGCGGGCAGCAAGGCCAGTGCGGTTTCCACCAGCAACTCGGTGTCGGGACGCGGGATCAGCGTATGGGGCGCGACTTCCAGGTCGAGTTTCCAGAAGCCCTGTTGCCCAAGGATGTAGGCCACCGGCTCGCCGGAGCGACGGCGACGCAGGTATTCGGAGAACAGCAACGCCGCCTCGCTGGGCACGATCCGCTCGGGCCAGGTGTGCAGGAAGCTGCGGGACTTGCCCAGGGCAGCGGCCAGCAACAACTCGGCGTCCAGCCGCGGCGTGGGCGAATCCGGCAGCTCGGCGGCGCGTAACAGACTGGCGATGATGGTCATTTATTCACCTGTGCTTACTCGCCAATCGCCGCCAACTGGTCGGCCTGGTACTCGGCCAGCAACGGCTCGATGACCGCGTCGACACCACCGGCCAGGATCTCGTCCAGGGAGTACAGGGTCAGGTTGACGCGATGGTCGGTGACCCGGCCCTGGGCGAAGTTGTAGGTACGGATCCGTTCGGAACGATCGCCCGAGCCCACTAGCAATTTGCGTTCGCTGGCGATGGCATTGGCCGCGGCGCTGGTCTGCTGGTCATTGAGCTTGGCCGACAACCAGGCCATGGCCCGCGCGCGGTTCTTGTGCTGGGAACGTTCTTCCTGGCACTCGACCACGATGCCCGAGGGCAAGTGGGTGATGCGGATCGCCGAGTCGGTCTTGTTGACGTGCTGGCCGCCCGCGCCAGAGGAACGGTACGTGTCGACCCGCAGGTCCGCCGGGTTGATCTCGATGGCTTCCTGCTCGTCCGGCTCGGGCAATACCGCCACGGTGCAGGCCGAGGTGTGGATACGCCCCTGGGACTCCGTCGCCGGCACGCGCTGCACGCGGTGGGCGCCGGATTCAAACTTCAGCTTGCCGTAGACATTGTCGCCTTCGACCCGGGCGATGACTTCTTTATAGCCGCCGTGTTCGCCTTCGTTCTCCGACAGGATCTCCACCCGCCAACCGCGACGCTCGGCATAACGCGAATACATGCGGAACAGGTCGCCGGAAAAAATCGCCGCCTCGTCGCCGCCGGTACCGGCACGGATCTCGAGGAATACGTTGCGCCCGTCATTCGGGTCCTTGGGCAGCAGCATGCGTTGCAGGTTGCTTTCCAGTTCGAGCAACTGTTCCTTGGCTTCGCGCACTTCCTCCACGGCCATTTCGCGCATGTCCGGGTCGCTGTCCTTGAGCAGCGCCTGGGCGCCTTCGAGGTCGTCCTGCACTTTAAGCAGCTGTTTATAGGTGGCGACAATCGGCTCGACTTCCGCGTATTCCTTGGAATAGGTGCGGAATTTGTTCTGGTCGGCAATGACTTCGCCATCGCCCAGCAAGGCGGTCAATTCTTCGAAACGGTCCTGGAGGATGTCCAGTTTGTTGAGCAGTGACGCTTTCATTGCGGTTTTTTATCCGAAAAGCTATCCGGTGAGCCCTCACCGAGGGCAAAGAGTTCCTGGGCCATGGCCAGCGCATCGAGGCGGCCTTCGGCAGTCAGCTTCTTGAGCTGGACACTGGGGGCGTGGAGCAACTTGTTGGTCAGGCCGCGGGCCAGTTGCACCAGCACCTCTTCGGCACTGCCGCCGTTGGCCAGCAGGCGCTGGGCTTTTTGCAGTTCCTCGTCGCGCAGGCGTTCGCTCTGTTGACGATAGGCCTTGAGCACATCCACCGCCGCCAGCTCGCGCAGGCGCACCATGAAGTCCTCGGCACCGACGCTGATCATCTCTTCCGCCGCCTGGGCTGCGCCCTGCCGGCTCTTGAGGTTCTCGGCCACCACCTCGTGCAGGTCGTCGACGCTATAGAGGTAAACGTCGTCCAGCTCGCCGACCTCCGGCTCGATGTCCCGGGGAACGGCGATGTCCACCATGAAAATCGGCTTGTGCTTGCGCAGTTTCAGGGCACTTTCCACGGCGCCCTTGCCGAGGATCGGCAACTGGCTGGCAGTGGAACTGATGACGATATCGCTGTGCACCAGCTCGGCGGGAATGTCCGACAGCAGCACCGCATGGGCACCAAACTGTTCGGCCAGGGTACTGGCCCGCTCCAGGGTCCGGTTGGCGACGACAATGCGTTTCACCCCCAGGTCATGGAGATGGCGAGCGACCAGGGTGATGGTCTCGCCGGCACCGATCAGCAGCGCCTGGCTGCGTTGCAAATCACTGAAAATCTGTTTCGCCAGGCTGACGGCGGCGAACGCCACGGACACCGGGTTCTCGCCAATGGCGGTGTCGGTGCGCACCTGCTTGGCGGCATTGAATGTGGCCTGGAACAAGCGCCCCAGCAGCGGGCCGACGGTGCCGGCCTCGCGGGCCACGGCGTAGGCCGACTTCATCTGGCCGAGAATCTGCGGCTCGCCCAGCACCAGCGAGTCGAGCCCCGAGGCGACGCGCATCATGTGACGAACGGCCGCATCGTCTTCATGCACATAGGCGCTGGCGCGCAGCTCTTCAAGGCTCAGGTTGTGATATTCGGCCAGCCAGCGCAGCACTGAATCGGCCGAAACGTGATCCTGTTCTATATAAAGCTCACTGCGATTGCAGGTGGAGAGGATCGCAGCTTCGCGGCTGTCGGTGAGTCGGCAGAGCTGCTGCAGGGCCTCAACCAGCTGCTCAGGCGTAAAGGCCACGCGCTCGCGGACGTCTACTGAAGCAGTCTTGTGGTTAATACCGAGTGCAAGGAAGGCCATTCAAGGTCGCTGATGGTGACGTGAAGCCGGCAATTGTCCTACTTCGTCAGATTCAGAACAACCACTCGATCTCTATCGCCCTGCCCTGGCTTGTAAATCGACGGGGCGGTTATGTTTGACCCAAGGCTTGTGTCATGATGATCCGACCGCAGGTTAGTTGTCCTCTTCCTATATGAATAGATCTTCCGCGTTGCTCCTCGCCCTTGCCTTGCTCAGCGGCTGCCAGTCCATGGCCCCCGTTTCGACGGACGGTACGCCGCCACTCGAAAACAGCGTGCAGGCCCCTGAAAAACCCAAGGTCTATGGCTCGTTCAGCGAAGAAACCATCTTCAGCCTGTTGAGCGCCGAACTGGCAGGCCAGCGCAATCGCTTCGACATTGCGCTGGACAACTACGTGACCCAGGCCATCAACACCCAGGACCCGGGCATCTCCGAACGGGCATTTCGCATTGCCGAATACCTGGGCGCCGATCAGCCCGCGCTCGATACCGCGCTGATCTGGGCCAGGAACGCCCCCGATGACCTGGAAGCGCAGCGCGCCGCCGCCGTGCAACTGGCCCGGGCCGGGCGCTACGACGACTCCATGGTCTATATGGAGAAAGTCCTGCTGGGCAAGGGCGACACCCATTTCGACTTCCTGGCGCTGTCCGCCGCCGATACCGACCAGGAAACCCGCAACGGCCTGATGAAAAGCTTCGATCGCCTGTTGCAGCGCCACCCGAATAACGGCCAGCTGATTTTCGGCAAAGCCCTGCTGCTGCAACAGGATGGCGACACCCAGGGCGCCCTCACCCTGCTGGAAGACAACCCGCCGGAAGCCGGCGAAGTAGCGCCGATCCTGCTGCGTGCTCGCCTGCTGCAAGGCTTGAACCGCGGCGACGAAGCCTTGCCGCTGCTGGAAAAAAGCATCAAGAAGTACCCGGACGACAAACGCCTGCGCCTCACCTACGCCCGCATGCTGGTGGAAAACAACCGCATGGACGACGCCAAGGTGGAGTTCTCCAGCCTGGTCCAGCAATACCCGGAAGACGACGAGTTGCGCTATTCCCTGGCGCTGGTCTGCCTGGAGGCCAAGGCTTGGGAAGAGGCCAAGGGGTACCTGGAGGACCTGATCGCCCGGGAAAGCCATGTCGACTCGGCCCATTTGAACCTGGGTCGCATCGCCGAGGAACGCAACGACCCCGAGAGCGCACTGATCGAGTACGCCCAGGTCGGCCCGGGCAACGACTATCTGCCGGCGCAGTTGCGCCAGGCCGATATCCTGATCAGCAATGGCAAGACCGCCGATGCCCAGAGCCGCCTCGCGGTACAACGCGACTCCCAGCCGGACTACGGCATCCAGTTGTACCTGATCGAAGCCGAAACCCTGGCGGCCAACAATCAGGGCAACAAGGCCTGGAACGTACTGCAGCAAGCCTTGAAGCAGTACCCGGACGACCTGAACCTGTTGTATACCCGCGCCATGCTGGCGGAAAAACGCAATGACCTGGCCCAGATGGAAAAAGACCTGCGCCTGATCATCCAGCGCGACCCGGACAACGCCATGGCCCTCAATGCCCTGGGTTACACCTTGTCGGATCGCACCACCCGCTATGACGAAGCCAAGGTGCTGATCGAACAGGCCCACCAGATCAATCCCGAAGACCCGGCGGTACTCGACAGCCTTGGCTGGGTGAATTTCCGCCTGGGCAATCTCGACGAAGCCGAACGCCTGTTGCGCCAGGCCCTGGAGCGTTTTCCCGACCAGGAAGTCGCCGCTCACCTGGGCGAGGTCCTGTGGGCCAACGGCAAACAACGCGAAGCCCGGCAGATCTGGAGCCGATTCCTCAAGGATCAGCCTGACAGCCCTATCTTGCGCAGCACCATCAAACGCCTGACCGGATCCGAGACTCTTTAAGATTATGTTTTTGCGCCATCTCATCGTTTTCAGCTTCATTGCCTTGCTCGCCGGTTGCGCGGGCTTCGGCGCCCGTGAATCCGTCCAGGGCCAGGGCAACCAGGCCCAGTGGCGCGAGCACAAGCAACAACTGAGCGGCCTCGACGGCTGGCAGATCGACGGCAAGATCGGCATCCGCGCCCCGAAAGACTCGGGCAGCGGCACGCTGTTCTGGCTGCAACGCCAGGACTACTACGACATTCGTCTGTCGGGCCCACTGGGTCGCGGCGCGGCCCGCCTGACTGGCCGGCCGGGCCAGGTTTCGCTGGAAGTGGCCAATCAGGGACGCTACGAGGCCCCCACCCCCGAAGCGCTGCTGGAAGAACAGCTGGGCTGGAAACTGCCGATCTCCCACCTGACCTGGTGGGTTCGCGGGCTGCCGGCACCGGACAGTAAAAGTCGCCTGACCCTCGACGCCGATAGCCGCCTGTCCAACCTGGAACAGGATGACTGGCAGATCGAATACCTCAGCTATGCCCAGCAGAACGGCTACTGGCTGCCCGAACGCATCAAGTTGCACGGCAGCAACCTCGACGTCACGCTGGTGATCAAGCAATGGCAGCCGCGCAAGCTGGGGCAATGACATGACCGCTGCACGCCTGACCCTGCCCTCCCCGGCCAAGCTCAACCTGATGCTGCATATCCTTGGCCGTCGTCCGGACGGCTACCACGAGTTGCAGACGATCTTCCAGTTCCTGGACTACGGCGACGACATCACTTTTGCCGTGCGCGACGATGGCGTGATTCATCTGCACACCGAGTTCGAAGGCGTGCCCCACGACAGCAACCTGATCGTCAAGGCCGCGAAACAACTCCAGGCACAATCCGGTTGTGCGCTGGGCATCGATATCTGGATCGAAAAAATTCTGCCCATGGGCGGCGGCATCGGTGGCGGCAGCTCCAATGCGGCGACGACTTTATTGGGCCTCAACCATTTGTGGCAGCTTGGCTGGGACATCGATCGCCTGGCTGCCCTGGGCCTGACCCTGGGCGCCGACGTGCCGGTTTTCGTGCGTGGCCACGCCGCTTTCGCCGAGGGTGTCGGGGAAAAACTAACCCCAGTGGAACCCGAGGAACCCTGGTACTTGGTGCTGGTGCCGCAAGTATCTGTAAGTACAGCAGAAATTTTTTCAGATCCACTGTTGACACGTAACTCTCCTCCCATTAAAGTGCGCCCCGTTCCCAAGGGAAACAGTCGAAATGACTGCTTACCGGTGGTAGCAAGGCGTTATCCAGATGTTCGTAACGCTTTGAATTTGTTAGGTAAATTTACCGAAGCAAAACTCACCGGAACTGGAAGTTGTGTGTTTGGGGGCTTCCCAAGCAAAGCTGAAGCTGATAAAGTCTCGGCCCTTCTTACAGAGACCCTTACAGGGTTTGTAGCAAAAGGAAGCAACGTTTCGATGTTGCATCGCAAGCTGCAAGACCTGCTCTAAAAGGAATCGAGTGCTGGGCACTCGCAGCAACAGATACAGGGGCGTCGCCAAGCGGTAAGGCAGCAGGTTTTGATCCTGCCATGCGTTGGTTCGAATCCAGCCGCCCCTGCCATTTTCCTATACTCATCCAGGTATACCCTCAGCCTTCAGGTACTGCGCGTGTCCAAGATGATGGTCTTTACGGGGAACGCCAACCCCGATCTGGCTCGACGTGTCGTACGTCAGCTGCATATCCCTCTCGGTGACATTTCTGTCGGTAAATTTTCCGACGGCGAAATCACTGCCGAGATCAATGAAAACGTTCGCGGTAAAGACGTCTTCATTATTCAGCCGACTTGCGCTCCGACCAACGATAACCTGATGGAACTCGTCGTGATGGCTGATGCCTTCCGCCGCTCCTCGGCTACTCGTATCACTGCTGTTATTCCTTACTTTGGTTATGCCCGTCAGGATCGCCGTCCGCGTTCCGCACGTGTGGCGATCAGCGCGAAAGTCGTGGCTGATATGCTCACCGTAGTCGGCATCGACCGTGTCCTCACGGTTGATCTGCATGCTGACCAGATTCAGGGGTTCTTCGATATTCCCGTGGATAACATCTACGGCTCCCCAGTCCTGGTGGATGATATTGAAGACCAGCGCTTCGAAAACCTGATGATCGTGTCCCCGGACATTGGCGGCGTCGTGCGTGCACGAGCTGTTGCCAAATCCCTGGGCGTGGATCTGGGTATCATCGACAAACGCCGTGAGAAAGCCAATCACTCCGAAGTGATGCATATCATCGGCGACGTCGAAGGGCGCACCTGTATCCTGGTCGACGACATGGTCGATACCGCCGGCACCCTGTGCCACGCGGCCAAGGCCCTGAAAGAGCATGGCGCTGCCAAGGTCTTTGCCTACTGCACACACCCTGTGCTGTCCGGTCGGGCAATCGAGAACATTGAAAATTCCGTGCTGGACGAGCTGGTGGTGACCAACACCATCCCGCTGTCCGCTGCAGCACAAGCCTGTGCGCGTATCCGTCAACTGGATATCGCACCGGTGGTTGCCGAAGCGGTTCGCCGCATCAGCAATGAAGAATCGATCAGCGCGATGTTCCGCTAAGGGCCCTGCCCTTTCCAGGACACCTCGTTGACGAAAAGCGCCCCGCCCCGACATCACCTGTCGGGGCGGGGCTTTTTTGCCCATACCGTGCCTGACGCTGGTCGCAAACGTCACTCGGTCATGGCTATTTTGGAGATACAACATGAACGATTTTACTCTGAATGCTGAAGTGCGTTCCGACCTGGGGAAAGGTGCGAGCCGCCGCCTGCGTCGTCTCGCAAGCCTGGTTCCAGCTGTAGTCTACGGTGGCGACAAAGCCCCTGAGTCCATCAGCATGCTGGCCAAAGAAGTTGCCAAACTGCTCGAAAACGAAGCGGCCTACAGCCACATCATCGAGCTGAACGTTGGCGGCACCAAGCAAAACGTCGTGATCAAAGCTCTGCAGCGTCACCCGGCCAAAGGCCACGTGATGCACGCTGACTTCGTCCGCGTTGTTGCCGGTCAGAAGCTGACTGCTGTTGTTCCAGTGCACTTCATCAACGAAGCTGCTCCGGTCAAGAAAGGCGGCGAGATCTCGCACGTGACTTCCGAGCTGGAAGTTTCCTGCCTGCCGAAAGACCTGCCTGAATTCATCGAAGTCGACCTGGCTGACGCCGAAGTCGGCACGATCATTCACCTGTCCGACCTCAAGGCTCCTAAAGGCGTTGAGTTTGTTGCTCTGGCACACGGCGATGACAAGGCTGTTGCCAACGTCCACGCTCCACGTGTTGCTCCAGAAGCCACTGAAGAAGGCGCTGCAGAGTAATTTCACTCTGTCGCCGGAGTGACCGGAAACATCGCGGACTGGAACGTAGCGAGACAGCGGGCGAGAACGCGAAGTTTACTTAACGGTAAATCCGCCATTTTCGTCCACTGTCGCAACACCGCCTGATTGCGACATCGTTATCCACACTCCAGGAAGGGCCCCTATCGTGACTGCCATTAAACTGATCGTTGGCCTGGGAAATCCAGGCGCTGAATACGAACAGACCCGGCATAACGCAGGGGCCCTTTTTGTTGAGCGCATCGCGCACGCACAAGGCGTCAGCCTGGCAGCCGATCGCAAGTATTTCGGCCTGACTGGGCGTTTCTCGCATCAGGGTCAGGATGTTCGCCTGTTGATTCCCACCACCTACATGAACCGCAGCGGCCAGGCCGTGGCGGCATTGGCCGGTTTCTTTCGCATCAAGCCTGAAGAAATCCTGGTGGCCCACGACGAACTCGACCTGCCTCCGGGCGTTGCCAAGCTCAAGCAAGGCGGCGGCCATGGCGGTCACAACGGGTTGCGCGACATCATCGCGCAACTGGGTAATCAGAATACCTTTCACCGCCTGCGGCTTGGCATCGGCCACCCGGGCGTTGCCAGTATGGTTTCTAACTTTGTCCTGGGTCGTGCGCCTCGCGCCGAACAGGAAAAACTCGATGCCAGCATCGACTTTGCCCTCGGCGTGCTGCCGGATATTCTCGCCGGTGAATGGAACCGCGCGATGAAAAACCTGCACAGCCAGAAGGCCTGACACTTATCCGAGGGGAAACACCATGGGATTCAATTGCGGCATCGTCGGCCTGCCTAACGTCGGCAAGTCCACCCTGTTCAACGCCCTGACCAAATCCGGTATCGCGGCCGAGAACTTCCCCTTCTGCACCATCGAGCCGAACAGCGGCATCGTGCCGATGCCCGATCCGCGCCTGGAGGCCTTGGCGGCTATCGTCAACCCCAAGCGCATCCTGCCGACCACCATGGAATTCGTCGACATCGCAGGCCTGGTGGCTGGCGCGTCGAAAGGCGAAGGCCTGGGCAACAAGTTTTTGGCCAACATCCGTGAAACCGATGCCATCGCCCACGTGGTGCGCTGCTTCGAAGACGAGAACGTGATTCACGTCTCCAACAGCGTCGACCCGAAACGCGACATCGAAATCATCGACCTGGAACTGATCTTCGCCGACCTCGACAGTTGCGAAAAACAGCTGCAGAAAGTTGCCCGCAACGCCAAGGGCGGCGACAAGGACGCAGTCGTGCAGAAAGGCCTGCTGGAGCAGTTGATCGCCCACTTCACCGAAGGCAAGCCTGCGCGCAGCCTGATGAAGAACATGAGCACCGACGAGAAACTGGTGATCAAGGGCTTCCACCTGTTGACCACCAAGCCGGTCATGTACATCGCCAACGTCGCTGAAGACGGCTTCGAGAACAACCCGCACCTGGACGTGGTCAAGGCCATTGCCGAGGAAGAAGGCGCCATGGTCGTTCCGGTCTGCAACAAGATCGAAGCGGAAATCGCCGAACTGGACGACGGTGAAGAGAAAGACATGTTCCTTGAGGCCCTGGGCCTGGAAGAGCCTGGCCTGAACCGCGTGATCCGCGCCGGCTACGAGATGCTCCACCTGCAGACCTACTTCACCGCCGGTGTCGAAGAAGTCCGCGCCTGGACCGTCCGCGTGGGTGCCACCGCACCGCAAGCCGCCGGTGTGATCCACACTGACTTCGAAAAAGGTTTCATCCGTGCCGAAGTCATCGCCTACTCGGATTTCATCCAGTACAAGGGCGAAGCGGGCGCCAAGGAAGCGGGTAAATGGCGTCTGGAAGGCAAGGAATACATCGTCAAGGACGGTGACGTGATGCACTTCCGCTTTAACGT
Source organism: Pseudomonas sp. NFACC04-2 (assembly GCF_900119265.1). Classification (NCBI taxonomy): domain Bacteria; kingdom Pseudomonadati; phylum Pseudomonadota; class Gammaproteobacteria; order Pseudomonadales; family Pseudomonadaceae; genus Pseudomonas; species Pseudomonas sp. NFACC04-2. The sequence continues at coordinate 4,257 of NZ_FPJC01000015.1, read as the reverse complement.
CTAACCCGCCACGCCGCTTCCACGCAGCATTCAAAAAGCCCCGTTATCGCCCCGCGATGCGGGGCTTTTGCGTTGGAGCATCTCATGGCAATTCAGACCGTCCGATATCAATCCGTCGCCCGATCCCCTGGCCTTCGCTTGCTTGAATAGTAGCGACGTGTACCGTGTTGTCCTGCCCAAATAACGTGTAACGGTCCATTCGCAGGCGTGCTCAAATGACCAGCCGCCGGTTTGCCGCCCCATCAGTTTGTGTCACAGGCAGCGGGTTATTCATCAGTGTCACATGATAAAGGAAGCATCATGGCAAACCCCTACCGCGAACTGTTCTCCGCCCCGGGCGCCATCGGGCTAGTGATGACGAGCGCCATTGCCCGTCTGCCACAGGCAATGATCGGCATTGGCATCATCACCATGTTGGTGCAGCAGACAGGACTTTATTGGCTGGCAGGCGCGGTCGCCGGTACTTATACCCTGGCGACTGCGCTTATCGGTCCGCAAGTATCGAAACTTGTCGACCGGCGGGGACAACGCCGAGTTCTGCCCCCTTTGGCGGCCTTCAGCACCAGTATGCTGCTCGCGCTGATCATTGCCGTGTATATGAGCGCTCCGGCCTCACTACTTTTTATTCTCGCGGCATTGGCGGGCACGATGCCAAGCATGCCCGCCATGATAAGGGCACGCTGGATACAACTTTTCCGTGGCAAGCCACTGCTACACACAGCCTTTTCCCTGGATACCGTTATAACTGAACTAGCCTTTGTCATCGGCCCACCACTTGCCATTGGTTTGAGCATCAGTTTTTTCGCCCAAGCCGGGCCCCTTGCTGCGGTCTTGTTGTTGGTCGTCGGCGTGACGGCGTTTCTCATGCAGCGGCAGACGGAACCGAAGGTGGTCGTGGGCACGGCGAGGAGCACAGGGTCGGCCTTGCTTATCCCCGGCGTTCCCACCATCGTGCTAGCACTGTTGGCGATGGGCGTCATTGGAGGATCCGTTGACGTGGCGGTTGTCGCCTTCGCCAACGCACAGGGCTGGCCGGCGTCTGCCAGCTTCATCCTGGCAACCTATGCCCTCGGCTCACTGATCGCAGGCCTGACGTTCGGCGCCTTGAGGGTTTCCATGCCGATGGATCAGCAGTTTTTTATCGGCTCGCTGGTAACGGCAGTCACTGCTGTGTTGCCCATTCTTTCACCGAACGTCTATGTCCTTTCCGGAATGCTATTTTTGGCAGGCATGTCGTTTGCGCCAACGATGGTCATCATCATGAATCTCGGTACGATGATTGTTCCGCCTTCCAGGATCACCGAAGGGTTTACGTGGATGTCGACCGGCGTCAGCATCGGCGTGGCGCTCGGCGGCGTATTGGCGGGCTTGGTCATCGACGTCTATGGCGCGCAGGCAGGGTTCGGCGTCGCGATTGTCGCGGGCCTGGCCATGGTGCTGATAGTGCTTCTAGGGCTGCGTACGCTGCGCACTTCGTCTGCAACTGGTCACGAAATCACCTTCCAGTGATGTGCGTTACTGGCCTTGATGCATGCCTCGACTTCCAGAATTCAGCGTGGAGGCGCCAGCTGGCGGGGCGTGGCAGCAATCACTGCCACGCAACTTCTCATGTGGCCGTCAAGTCAATAGATGCCCTGGATCGATCTCCGGGGCAACTCCAATCAGCCCTACCTCCCCGTCGGTGGCAAAGATCATGTCATCTTCGTCAAGACTCTCCCGCCAGTCCCCGGCAATCGCGATCTGGAACCAGTGGCCTTGTGCGTCCGCTTGCGCATCCTTTAGATAAGTGCGGTCCAGCTCCTTGTTGTAAACCATCTCCAGCGTAGTGCCCGTTCCATCTCCGAAGGCGGTATAACCCAGGGCCGCTACATCGATCCTGTCGTCAACCGTGAAGCCTTCGATCAAGTCGGCAAAGCTCTGGTTGTCAGTGCGGTAGCTGTCCTCGGCAGAGGTATAGCGGAACACATCGTCGTTTTGGTGGTTATCTGTCCACAACGAAATGTCGCTTCTATCCCCACCGTTGAGGCGGTCAGCGCCGGCGCCGCCGATAATGACATCAGCCCCCGCCCCCCCGTTGATACGATCATTGCCGCCCAGGCCATAGATGATTTCCGACAAGGCAGAACCGGTAAGCGTATCCCTGGCCGACGTACCTACAACAGTGGGCGCGGTGAACACCAGGTTGGTGCTGTCCAGTTGCCCCACCAGATTGCCGTCCAAGACCAGTTCAAACCGTTGCCCGGAGTCATCCGCGTCGTAGCTCTTGAGGTAAGTGCGAGTGCCGTCCGCGCTGGCCGTGATGGCCAAGGTGCCGTCATGGCCGTCGCCAATGCCGGTGAAGCCCAGGGCAATCAGGTCGATGCGGTCCTCAGCGGCGTCGAAGTCCTGGACCCGGTCGCTGTTGTTTTGCGTGGCCGTGCGGAAACTGTCGTTCAATTCGGAAAAACGGAAGATGTCAGCGCCAGCGCCACCTTGCAGAAAGTCGCGTCCGCCGTTGCCTTGAAGCACATCGTCACCCGCCAAGCCGTGGATGATTTCGGCGGCATCGGTCCCCTGCAAGATTTCTTCACCGGCATATCCGTCCACATGGAGCTTGCCGTCCTGGCTGCCAAAACGGGTATCCACACTGCCATCCGCGTTCAGGCGGATGACGCTGAAATCCCCATTGCTCGTGCCGGCAGCCAGGATCTTGCCATCGCCTTGTACCGTCAGAGCCACAGGCGTGTCGGCCTCGAAGGTCACCGTACCATTGGAACCAAAGCCGGTATCAAAGGAGCCGTCAGTGTTAAGCCGCGCTACAGTCGCCAAGGTGCTGCCTGCGCCATGCCCCATCACGATGATCTTGCCATCAGCCTGCACGGTGACCACTGAATCTTCGCCAAACCCCATGGCACTGCTCAAGTAGAGGACACCGCCATCACCGAAATGGGTATCTGGCTGGCCGTCGGAGTTGAAGCGCTGCAAGGCGTACGTCGGATCGCCCCCAGCAACGGCATTGTATGCAGCCCCGACTACAACGCCTCCATCTGCCTGCACCGCAGTGGAAATCCCGCCGTTGTAGTAGGCGTCTTCGGGAATGTTGACGGTCAGCACGCCATGGTCGCCAAAGCCATCGACGAACGTGCCGTCATTGCCAATCCTGGTCACTGTGGCCTGGTCAAACCCGCGGGCGCTGACCTGGAATGTGCCATCGGTATTGGCCGTCAGGTCGATGTCCTTGAAGTCATGGCTGATGTCGACCGTAATAGCGCCGTCTTGGCCGAAGGTGGCATCGCGTGTTCCGCCGCTGTTGAAGCGCTCCACCTGTACGCCGGTGTCCAGCGCTATGGCGATAAGCACCTTGCCATCGGACTGTACCGCCGTCAGTTCGTAGCGCGACGCCGGGGCTATGGCGGCCGGTATGCTGTCGACGCCACCCTCATGGAAGCTGGCGTCCAGGCTACCGTCCGCGTTCAGGCGGATAACGGAATGGTTCTGTTCGTAGCCGTAGCTCTCCTCGCCCGGCGCCCCGGGGTATCCCCATGCCAAGTACTCGGTGTAGCCTCCGACCAGTATCTTGCCGTCCGGCTGGATAATGATGCTCTGGTTATCATCGAATTGGCCGGTGAGGTCGACCTGGACAGTGCCCGGGCCAGTTCTCACGGTATGGGTATTTGCCATCGCGCTGTCGGTGGTTGCCATGAGTTAGTCCTTTAACGGGTGCTGGATCCGTCACTCTAGTAGAGCGATAAGGATTCGCACGCCGCCCCATCGTTGGCACGAGCAGAGTCCGACCGGTGGTTTGTTGTAGGCGCTTGGCTTCGCTGATTCTTCTCAGGATTTAGGTTTGGGTGTATATCCGTTTCTGCGGTAACGGCCGCTGGCGGTTCCGCTCTTACAGCGGCTCACTTTTGAGAAGCCTGCGCGGCCCCGGCATCTTTGTAGCTGAACTACCGCTATCGCGAGCAAGCTGAACTGGTCAACTAATTTTGGACACCAGTTACGGTTTCATGCCGCCAGTTTCTCCATAGCTACAGGCGACCGGTAGTCGTTGTAGCTATGGAGTCTGACGTTGTTGTAACGCATCACATAACGCTGCACATCCACACGAGCTTCATGCTCCGAGCTGTAGCCATCTTCTGGTACCCACTCTGACTTCAGGCTCCCAAAGAAACGCTCCATCGGGGCGTTGTCCCAGCACTCACCTTTGCGACTCATGCTTTGCAGGAGTCCATGCTTACGCATTTCATTCCTGAATTTGTGGCTGGTGTATTGGCA
>NZ_FPJC01000026.1:0-74414 GCF_900119265.1 Pseudomonas sp. NFACC04-2 | reverse complement strand
GTATCATGCGGATGAGCAGGCTAAGTTGGTCAAGGCTGAGCTTCTGGGCTCCTGATTTAGCGGTTTTTTGGTGGTGGGTTGGTGTGTATATCCGTTTCTTCGGTAACGGCTACTTATGGTTCCGCTCTTACAGCGGGTCACTTTTGGAAAAGCGCCAAAAGTAACCAAAAACGCTTTGCCCCACCACTCGGCACCTCGCTTAGGCTCGGTGTGCCCTCACTCCGGCATTGCTCCGTGGGCCGCCGCGAAGGGCCATCCATGGCCCAGCGCGGCTACCTCGGCATCCATGCCGAGGTGCCCACTGCGCAATGCCTGCGTTCGGCCAGCGTGGTTAACGGGGCGCTCCAGATCAAAAGCCACGCGAGGCGGCCTTATAGCCGGCCTGGCTTAGAGTGAACGCGTTCCTCCTGTGGGAGCGGGCTTGCTCGCGAAAGCGATGGGGCAGCTTGCGGTGATGTTGGATGTGCCGACGCCTTCGCGAGCAAGCCCGCTCCCACAGGTTTTTGTGTCGTATACAGATGCTGTGAACACCCACACCCCCGTGTGGGAGCGAGCTTGCTCGCGATAGCGGAGGATCAGTCTGTGATGATGTTGGCTGTGCCGACGTCATCGCGAGCAAGCTCGCTCCCACAGGTTTGTGTTGTGTGCAGATGCTGTGATCACTCCCCCCAATGTGGGAGCGAGCTTGCTCGCGATGGCGGTGGTTCAGTTACATAGATGCTGGATGTATCGCGCTCTTGCTTTGCTTTGCTTTGGATCTTGATCTTGATCTAGGCGCCCCGTTAAACCACGCTGGCCGAACGCAGGCATTGCGCAGTGGGCATCCCGGCATGGATGCCGGGATAGCCGCGCTGGGCCATGGATGGCCCTTCGCGGCGTGCCCACGGAGCAATGCCTTCGTTCGGGCATGCCGAGCCTAGGCGAGGTACCGAGTGGTGGGGCAAAGCGTTTTTGGTTACTTTTGGCGCTTTTCCAAAAGTGACCCGCTGTAAGAGCGGAACCATAAGTGGCCGTTACACAAAAAACGGATATACACGCATAGCAAGCCGAAAAACCGGGAACCCCATGGAAGCCACCCAAGTCCTGAACCCACATCAACCCGTCCCGGCACTCCCATCCGAAGGCCTGATCGCCGTGATCGCCCCCGCCGGCCCGGCCCCCCTGGACACGGAAAAAGCCATCCAATGGATGCGCGCCCGCGGTCATGAGCTACGGATATTCCCAGGCGTCTACGAAAAGAACGGCTACCTCGCCGGCAGCGACGAAATACGCCTCAATGACCTGCACGCCGCCTTCGCCGACCCAGAAGTCAAAGCCATCATCTGCCTACGGGGCGGCTACGGCACACCACGCCTGCTGGACCGCATCGACTTCGAACTCCTAAGACGCAACCCCAAGCCATTCGTAGGCTACAGCGACATCACCGCCCTGCACCTGGCCATCAGCCGCTATGCCGGGTTCGTCACCTTCCACGGCCCGCTGCTCAACGCCGATCTGCTAGGCGACAAGGAACCCCCAACCGTCACCTCGTTGTTCAGCCTGCTGCGTGGACAGTTGAAGGCCGGCAGCGAGCTGAACCACCCCGCCGCCTACCCATTGACCACCGTCGAGCCTGGCATCGCCCACGGACGCCTGCTGGGCGGCAACCTGTCGATCATTGCCGCGACTATGGGCACGCCTTATCAGATCGACGCCGAAGGGGTGATCCTGTTCATCGAAGACGTCAACGAGCCGCTGTATCGCATCGACCGACTGCTGACTCAGCTTCGCTTGGCCGGCACGTTGCACAAACTACGCGGTGTGTTGGTGGGGGACGTGGCCGGGGTCGATGTCGAGGCGTTGAACGGGCTGCTCAAGCAGACCTTCGCGCCGTTGCGCATTCCGGTGCTGTCCGGCTGGCGCAGCGGGCATTGCGATCCGAACCTGACCTTGCCCATGGGGGCGTTGGTGACCCTGGATGCGGGGGAGAAGAGGTTGGTGTTGGGGCAGGATGTGGTGGTCAGTCGCTAGTCATGTAGCGCTTGGGAGTCAGCCATCGCGAGCAAGCTCGCTCCCACAGGTTGATAGAGAACACCTGTGGGAGCGAGCTTGCTCGCGATAGCGGCAGTCGCCATAAGGCGAATCAGCGGTTACGCAACGCCTCCAGCAACTGCTGCGTCGGGTACCCATCCGCCGGCCAGCCGAACGACTGCTGGGCGCTGCGGATGGCCTTGCGGGTGTTGGCGCCGATGATGCCGTCGGGGTTGCCCGCGTCGTAGTTGTGCTTGCCCAGCAGGGTTTGCAATTCGATGCGTTCGCTGCGGCTCAGGGGCAGGTCTTCCTTGGGCCATTGGCCGTAGACCAGCCCGCCGTCGGTAAAGCGCTTTGACAACAGCCCGACCGCCAAGGCGTATGACGACGAATTGTTGTACTTGAGAATGGCGCGGAAGTTATCGAAGATCAAGAACGCCGGGCCACGATGGCCGGCCGGCAGGAGCAGGGACGCCGATAGCTGTCTGTCATCCGGGGCGATCGGCAAGCCGCCATATTCTGAAACCCCCAGCCGAATCCATTCGGAGACGGGCTTGCGGATCGTGCCATCGGCCAGCGTGTAGTCGAAGCCCTCGGCGAGATCGACCTCGAACCCCCACGGCTGGCCACGTTGCCAGCCGGAGCTTTGCAGGTAATGCGCAGTCGAGGCCAAGGCATCGGTGGAGCTGCCCCAGATGTCGCGGCGGCCGTCGCCATCGAAATCCACCGCGTGGGTGTTGTACGTGGTGGGGATGAACTGGGTCTGGCCCATGGCGCCGGCCCAGGAGCCGAGCATTTTTTCCGGTGTGATATCGCCCTGTTGCAGGATTTGCAGCGCGGCGATCAATTGCGCATGGGCGAAGCCCGGGCGTCGTCCTTCGTAGGCCAGGGTCGCCAGGGAGTTGATCACCGACTTGCTGCCCTGGAACTGGCCAAAGTTGCTCTCCATGCCCCACACCGCCACCAGCGCTTCGCGATCGACGCCATAACGCTGTTCGATGCTTTGCAGGACCTGGGCGTTCTGCTGGATCAGACTCTTGCCTTTGTTGACCCGCAGTGGCGACAGCGCGCCATCGAGGTATTCCCACACGGGGCGGGTGAATTCCGGCTGGCTGCGGTCGGCCTTGATCACGCTCATGTCCGGGCTGACGCCGACAAACGCACGATCGAACAAATCGGGACGGATTCCGGCGGCCAGGGCTTCCTTGCGAAACCCGGCCTGCCATTCGGCGAAGGTCTGGGTGGGCGCAATGGCCAGGTCATCGCCGGTGGGCACCACGGGCGGCACGATGGCCGGAGCGGTCACGGCGGGAGCGGTCTGGAGCGGTTGGGCGTCGGCGGCGGTAGGTTTTTCGGCGCAGGCGACAAGCAGGACAACGCTTGCGGCAACAATCATTTGGCGCAGTGGCCAACGATGGGAAAGACAGAAGGGCATGCACGGGTCCAGAAATACAAATCAGGTGCTGACCTTAACATGCGAAAGGGGCGTAGGGCTTGTCCGAGTGTTTCAAGCGGCCAGAAAGCAAGAAGCCTCCCAGTTGTCAGACTGGAAGGCTTCGCGGCGGTAGCTGCCTTTGCCCTTGGCGGGTCGTTCCTGGCGGCTGCGGAACAGGGGTTGGGCGACGATGGACTTGGCCTTGTTGGGGCCATGCCTGGATGGCTTTTTGCTCATGATGGGATCTCTCGTGGGGTGGTTTTGCGGGGCAAATCATGGGACAGAGTTGGGGGGCTGTCCAGTCCCTCCATGCAAGAGAAATTGTCGCCTGAAATAACGCTTTCGTGGCGAGGGAGCTTGCTCCCGCTGGGCTGCGAAGCAGACCCAAAAAACAGGGCCGCTTCGCGCCCCAGCGGGAGCAAGCTCCCTCGCCACAAAAAGCCCTCTGGCTTGAAGAGTGTGTTTACTCGGCAGGCAACGTCAGCCGCTGACCGGCCATCAACAACGACAACCGACTGAGGCTCATCCACGGCGAGCCGGCGGCCTGGCCCTTGATCTGCGCGTCGATGCGTTGGGCCTCGAGCAGCAATTGCGCCCAGCGCGGAGCGGAATAGCGTTGCAGGGCCTTGCTCATCAGGGGTTTGCGCTTGTCCCAGACGGGCGGGCGGGCCTGGCTGAAGGCTTTGTCCAGCGGTACGCCCTGGCTGTATTGCAGGGACAGGTTGGCCAGCAGGCGCAACTCCCTGGCCAGGGCCCAGAGGATCACCGGCGGCTCGACGCCTTCGCCACGCAGGCCTTCGAGCATGCGCAGGGCATTGGCGGCTTCACCGTTGAGGATCGCATCGGTCAGGCCGAAGACATCGAAGCGTGCACTGTCGGCCACGGCAGCCTGCACCGTTTCTACGGTGATCTGCCCGCCTTCGGCCATCAGCTTGAGCTTTTCGATTTCCTGGGCGGCGGCCAGCAGGTTGCCTTCGACCCGGGCGGCTATCAGCTCCACCGCGTCCTGGCTGGCCGAGAGGCCGGCCTGGGACAGCCGTTGGCGGATCCAGCTGGGCAACTGGCTGACGTCCACCGGCCAGATCTGCACGAACTGGGTCTGTTGCCCTTCGACCAGGGCCTTGCCCCATTTGGTTTTCTGCGCACTGCCGTCGAGTTTCGGCAGGCTGATGAGCAGCACCGTGTCCTCGGCCGGGCGTGAGCAATATTCGATCAGCGCAGCGGCGCCCTTGTCCCCGGGTTTGCCGGAGGGCAAGCGCAGTTCCAGCAGGCGTTTTTCGGCGAACAACGACATGCTCGCCCCGGCCTGCAGCAGCGTGCCCCAGTCGAAACTGGCGTCGGCGGCGAAGACCTGGCGCTCGTCGAAACCTTGCTGGCGTGCGGCAGTGCGGATGGCGTCGGCGGCTTCCTGGCACAGCAGCGGGTCATCGCCACTGATGATGTAGATCGGCGCGAGGGCGCCTTGCAGGTGTTTGCCGAGTTGGGCGGGAGCGAGCTTCATAAGAGAAAGCGAGCGGGGCGCCGGAGCGCCCCGCAAGGCTTATTCAGCCGGGATCTGCATCGGCGACTGTTGCGGGGTTTCCGCTTCAGCCTTGCGCGCCGCTTCCAGGGCTTCGGCCTCGGCTTTGGCCTTGGCGTCGGCGGTCTGTTGCAACTGGTCCAGTTGGGCCGGGCTCAGCTGTTGCAGGCGCAGCATCATGCGTTGCACGAGGTCACGCCGCATTTCGTCGCGCACTTCGCTCGACTCCTGGTCGGAACCGGTGATGTTGTTGCCATCATGCAGGTAGACCTTCTGCACTTGCAGTTTGTCGTCCAACAGCACCAGATCGTTCTGGCCGCGGATCTCATAGCTCAGCACGTTGTTCAGTTCGTACTCGGCCGACCGACCGGCACCGGCATAGCTCAGGCTGCGCTGGCTTTGCTGTTCACGGGTCAGTACCAGCTTGTATGGCGCCCCGCCGTAGACTTTCACACCGCTGTTTTCCAGGTTGTCGCGCAGCAACTTGACGGTGTCGCCATAGGCGTCCCGTGCGCTGAGGTCCAGTTCCTTGATCGCCAGCTCGGTGGTGCCGGTGCCGCGCAGTTGGAAGCCGCAGGCGCTCAACAGGACCGCCAGGCCCACTACCAGCAGATTACGTTTGATCATCTTGTTGCTCCCCTTGAACCCTATGGGGGTCGACCAGGCGACCCCGCAGGTTGTATTCGGCGCCAGGCTTGAGCCTCGCACCCGATCCAATTAGCTTGCGACGATATTGACCAGCTTGCCGGGCACGACGATCACTTTGCGAATCGTCAGGCCATCGACAAAGCGCAGCACGTTTTCATTGGCCCGCGCAGCGGCTTCGACTTCTTCGCGTGTGGCGGCGGCCGGCATTTCGATCTGGCCGCGCAGCTTGCCGTTGACCTGGATGACCAGAGTCAGGCTGTCCTGCACCAGCGCGGTTTCGTCCACCACCGGCCAGCGAGCGTCAATCACCGGGTCGGCGTGACCCAGTTGATTCCACAGCTCGTGGCTGATGTGGGGGGTGATCGGCGCCAGCAGCAGCGTCACGGCCTCCAGGCCTTCGTGAATCAGCGCGCGATCCTGCTCGGTGCCTTGCGCGGCTTTTTCCAGCACGTTCATCAGCGTCATCACCTGGGCGATGGCAGTGTTGAATTTGTGGTTCTGGCCGACGTCATGGCTGGCCTGCTTGATGGCCAGGTGAATCGAGCGACGAACGGCTTTCTGCTCATCGTTCAGGCCGGCGACGTCCAGTTTGCCCGGCAGGCCCTGGGTGACGTGGGCTTGGGCCAGGCGCCAGACGCGCTTGAGGAAGCGGTGCGAGCCCTCGACGCCCGAGTCGGACCATTCCGCGCTCATGTCTGGTGGCGAGGCGAACATCATGAACAGGCGGCAGGTGTCCGCGCCGAACTGGTCGATCATCGATTGTGGGTCGACGCCGTTGTTCTTCGACTTGGCCATTTTCTCGGTGCCGCCGATTTCCACCGGCAGGCCGTCGGCGATCAGCTTGGCGCTGATGACCTTGGCCTTGCTGTCGCGTTCGAGCTCGACGTCGCTCGGGTTGAACCAGGTGTAGGCACCGTTGGCTTCGCGACGATAGTAAGTCTCGGCGATCACCATGCCTTGGGTCAGCAGGTTCTTGAACGGCTCGTTGGAGCTCACCAGGCCTTCGTCACGCATCAGCTTGTGGAAGAAGCGTGCGTAGAGCAGGTGGAGAATGGCGTGTTCGATGCCGCCGATGTACTGGTCCACCGGCAACCAGTGGTCGGCCGCGGATTTTTCCACCAGGCCGCCTTCATAGTGCGGCGAAGCGTAGCGCGCGTAATACCAGGAGGACTCGACGAAGGTGTCCATGGTGTCGGTTTCACGCTTGGCCGGTGCGCCGCATTTCGGGCAACTGCACTCGTAGAACTCGGGCATGCGTGCCAGGGGCGAGCCGGCGCCGTCGGGTACGACGTCTTCCGGCAGGACCACCGGCAACTGGTCTTCCGGCACCGGTACGTCACCGCAGGTGTCGCAATGCACGATCGGGATCGGGCAGCCCCAGTAGCGCTGGCGGCTGATGCCCCAGTCCCGCAGGCGGAACTGGGTGCGCGAGGCGCCGAGGTTTTTCTTGATCAGGGCGACTTCGATGGCATCGAATGCGCCCGCGAAGTCCAGGCCGTTGAACTCGCCGGAGTTGATCAGTTCGCCGTGTTCGCCATAGGCGTCCTGCCAAGGTGCGGGAGTCTGGTCGCCGGCGCTGGTGCGCACCACCGGTTTGACCGGCAGGTTGTACTTGTGGGCGAATTCGAAATCACGCTCGTCGTGGGCCGGCACGGCCATCACCGCGCCGTCGCCGTAGTGCATCAACACGTAGTTGGCGACCCACACCGGCAGCTTCTCGCCAGTGAGCGGGTGCTCGACGAACAACGACGTTGCCAGGCCTTTCTTCTCTTGAGTGGCGACATCGGCTTCGGCGACGCTGCCGCCCTTGCATTCGGCGATGAATGCCTGCAGCTCGGGGTTGTTCTGTGCCGCCAGGGTGGCCAGCGGATGCTCGGCGGCCACGGCCACATAGGTGGCCCCCATCAGCGTGTCCGGACGGGTGGTGAAGACTTTCAGGGTGCCGGCTTCGCCAATGGAGGCGACGTCATACGGGAACTGCACTTCCATGCCCCGGGACTTGCCGATCCAGTTGCGCTGCATGGTCTTGACCTGCTCGGGCCAACCGGTCAGCTCGTCGAGACTCTCCAGGAGTTCATCCGCATAGGCGGTGATCTTGAAGTAGTACATCGGGATCTCGCGCTTTTCGATCAGCGCGCCGGAGCGCCAGCCGCGGCCGTCGATCACTTGTTCGTTGGCCAGTACGGTCTGGTCCACCGGGTCCCAGTTCACGGTGCCGTTCTTGCGGTAGATCACGCCTTTTTCGAACAGGCGCGTGAACAGCCATTGTTCCCAGCGGTAGTAGTCCGGCTTGCAGGTGGTCACTTCGCGGGACCAGTCCACCGCCAGGCCCAGGCTGCGCAGCTGGGTCTTCATGTAGGCGATGTTTTCGTAGGTCCACTTGGCGGGGGCCACGTTGTTCTTCATCGCGGCGTTTTCCGCCGGCATGCCGAAGGCGTCCCAACCCATGGGTTGCAGGACGTTCTTGCCTTGCATGCGCTGGTAGCGGGAGATCACGTCGCCGATGGTGTAGTTGCGCACGTGCCCCATGTGTAGCTTGCCGCTGGGGTAAGGGAACATCGACAGGCAGTAGTAAGTCTCCTTGCCTGGCTGTTCACTGACTTCAAAGGACTTTTGCTCGTCCCAGAACGACTGGGCGGCGGCTTCGATTTCACGGGGCTGGTAGTGTTCGTGCATGGCTACTTTTGTACTGAATGGGGTGGCCCAATCCTCTTCGTGGCCATACTGGACGCAGACGACGCCGAATGCGGCGTTTTCGATGCCCAGCCAAGCTGGAAGTGGAGTTACAGGAAGCGCCGTAGCATACATGACCGCGCTCTGCCGAGGGAAACCCTGATTGCGTGCTGGCCATCGACGACCGCTGGCGAGGACCCGTGTTCAGGGCCGTTGGTCGCGGCGCCCTGCCGGTTTGCCCAACGAAGCTAAGCTTCTCAATGGGGAGTGAGTCTTATCTTCAATGAGGTGAGGGATGGTTGAATCACAACGAAAAGTCGCTACACCTGAGTTGTATGAAAAACTGATCGATCGTCTTGGGGTGGCCCTGGACGCTGCAAGAACCGCCGGTCGCTTGCGTGATGAGCGTCCGGTAGAGCTGGAACTGCGTGGCTTGAGCCCCGCAGAGTTCGAACTGGTCAAGGCTTACCTCGAACAGGCCGGACATCAACCCCCCGCCAGTGGGGCCCAGGTAATCAAGCGTCTCGATGCGCCCCGTTCGGCCAAGGTTGTATGGCTCAAGGACCGGACGCCTGACAAGGATGCTGTAAAGGTCCGGTCACTGCAGTTCAAGTAACGCCGGATTCACGCATGTCGCTTTTTTTGATTCAAGGTTTTTTCGAATCTGTTGTCGCTTTGCGTCAACCCACCTAGGCTTCGGGCATCTATGGAGATGCCCGATGCCGTTTCGCTATTTCATCAAACAACTGTTATTGCCGCCCGGCATTCTTTTGCTGTTGTTGGCGCTTGCCTGGTGGTGGCGGCATTCGCGGCCGCGCCTGGCTCGCCTGTGTTTCGCCGTGGGCCTGGGGGGCTTCTGGCTGATGAGCCTGCCGGTGGTGGTGCAGTGGGGCGCCAAGGCATTGGAGCGTGAACCGCCGTTGCTGCGCAGTGAATGGGCGACCCTGGCCCAGCGTGCCGACGCCATCGTGGTGCTGGGTTCCGGTCGCGAGCGCGGTGACCTGGCTTGGGGTTCGGACCAGCCCACCGGTGTCGGCCTCGAACGCCAGCGCTATGCGGCGCGACTGGCCAAGGCTTCGGGCTTGCCCGTGCTGACGACCGGCGGCTTGCACTATGGCACCCCACCCAGTGAAGCGAAGTTGATGGCCGATTCGATGCGGGACGACTTCGGCGTCACCGTGCGCTGGCAGGAAGAGCGCAGCCGCACGACCTGGGAAAACGCCCAGATGAGCGCCGAGATTTTGCTGCCGGCGGGCATCAAGCGGGTCGTGGTGGTGACCCAGGCGTGGCACATGCCGCGGGCGCTCTGGAGTTTCGAGCGGTCAGGATTTGAAGTGGTGCCGGCGCCTGTCGGCTTCCTGGGTCCGGACAACGCCCGGCCACTGGGTGGCTGGATGCCGGAGTTCAAGTCGATCTGGCAGTCCGGGCAGTTGATGAATGAGGCGGTGGGGTTGTTGGGGTATTTGGTGTTTTATCGCTGAGCATACGAAAAATGTGTGGGCTGAACATAGTTGTGGCGAGGGAGCTTGCTCCCGCTGGGCTGCGCAGCGGCCCCAAAATTTCTGGGAGCGCTTCGCACTCCAGCGGGAGCAAGCTCCCTCGCCACAAGTGCTTCCAAAAGGCTTTAGACCGTCTTGGCCATCCGGCTCGCCACCAATGCCCAGCCCAGCAGCAAGACGCACAAAATGATCAGTGGCCATGAGCGCCATTGCAGGTACGGCGTCAGGTCGTGCATCGGCACCACTTCGCCATACAGGATGCCACGCTCGAATTGCGGGATCTGTGCGGTGATCTGGCCGAAGGGGTTGATCAGGCCGGTCACGCCGTTGTTGGTGGCGCGGATCATCCAGCGGCCGGCTTCCAGGGCGCGCATCTGGGCCATTTGCAGGTGTTGCAGCGGGCCGATCGAGGTGCCGAACCAGGTATCGTTGCTGATGGTCAGCAGCAGGTCGCTGCGCGCCGAGAGGCTGGCGGCGAATTCCGGGTAGACCACTTCATAGCAGATGAACGGAGCGATCTGGTAACCCTTGGCTTGCAGCAATGGCTGGTCGGCCGGGCCCCGGGCGAAGTCCGACATGGGCAGGTCGAAGAAGGCGATCAGGCCGCGCAGGATGTCCTGTAGCGGTACGTATTCGCCAAACGGCACGAGTTTTTGCTTCAGGTAGGTACCGTCACCTTCGCCGGTCACGGTGATGCCGTTGTAGTAACGCTTCTCGTGATGCACCAATTGCCGAATCGGCACGCCGGTAATCAACGCTGACTGCCGCTCGGCGGCGAAGTTGCCCATCATGTCCAGGTAGCCCTGGGCGGACTCCTTGAGCACCGGCACCGCGGTTTCCGGCCAGATCAGCAGGTCGACGCGCTTGGAGGCGAAGCTCATGTCGCGGTACAGGGCCAACTGCGCGTTGAGCTGCTCGGGGTCCCACTTCATGCTTTGTTCGATGTTGCCCTGGATCGCCGCGACGCTCAGCGGGTCGCCCGAGGGGCTGGTCCAGGCATGCCCCTTGAGGGCCATGCCGGCTACCCACGGGCCGATCAACAGCAGCACCCCCGCGGCAATAAAACCTTTGCGTGCGCCGCGAATCAGCCGCGGCGCGTTGTACAGCAGCGCGGCGGTCAGGGCCAGGGTGAAGGAGATCAGCCACATCCCGCCCAACGGCGCGAGGCCGGCCAGGGGGCCGTCGAGCTGGCTGTACCCGGAATACAGCCACGGGAACCCGGTGAGGAACCAGCCGCGGAAGGCTTCCTGGCCCAACCACAGTGCGGCGAAGGCCAGGGCATCGGCCAAGGGCGCCTCGTTGCGGCGCAGCCAGCGCGCCCACAGCCAGGCGGGCAGGGCGAAGAACCAGGCGATAGCGGCGATAAACAGTAGCATCAACAGCCCGGCGAGCAGCACCGAGGCGCCGCCGAAGTTATGGATGCTGACGTAGATCCAACTGGTGCCGGCGCCAAACAGGCCAAAACCGAAACACCAGCCACGGCCCAGGGCCTGGCGCGGCGAAAGCTCGCGCAGCCCGGCATAGAACAAGCCGACCGCCAGCAATGCCAGCGGCCAGAGGTCGAACGGTGCCAGGGCCAGGGTGGTGATCGCACCGGCCGCCACGGCCAGCAGGTTACCGGGCCAGCCGGGGCGGGTTATCCAGCGCATGTATATCCTTAGCGGGTCTCGCAGGGGTTATCGGCCAATGGGTGACAGGCGCAGCAGGTGAATCCGGCGGCTGTCGGCATTGAGGATGCGGAAGCGCCAGGAGCCGATTTCCGTGGTTTCGTTGCGCTTGGGCAGGTGCCCGAAAGCGCTCATCACCAGGCCGCCGACGGTGTCGAATTCATCGTCGGAGAATTGGCTGTCGAAGAATTCGTTGAAGTTCTCGATCGGCGTCAGGGCCTTGATCAGGAAGTCACCGCTGGGCAGCGGCTTGATGTAGCTGTCTTCCTCGACATCGTGCTCGTCCTCGATGTCGCCGACGATCTGCTCGAGCACGTCTTCGATGGTGACCAGGCCGGCCACGCCGCCGTATTCGTCGATGACGATGGCCATGTGGTTGTGGTTGGCGCGGAATTCCCGCAGCAGCACGTTCAGGCGCTTGGACTCGGGCACGAAGGTGGCCGGACGCAGCAGGTCCTTGATGTTGAAGCTGTCGCCGTTCTCCTGAAGGATCAGCGGCAGCAGGTCCTTGGCCAGCAGCACGCCCATGACGTCGTCATGGCTCTCGCCAACGACCGGGTAGCGCGAGTGGGCGGAGTCGACCACGGCGGGCAGGAATTCACGCGGGGTCTGGGTCGCCTTGATGCTGACCATTTGCGAGCGCGGGACCATGATGTCCCGCACTTGCAGGTCAGCGACCTGAATGGCGCCTTCAACGATGGCCAGCGCTTCGCTGTCCAGCAATTTGTTCTGGTGTGCATCGCGCAGCAGCTCCAGCAGCTCCTGGCGGTTTTTCGGCTCATGGGCAAAAGCCTGGGTGAGCTTGCCCAGCCATGACTTCTGCCCGTTGCTCGATCGATCTTCGCTCATAGCGATTACTCTGAATCCTTTGTCGTTACAGTTGATGTATCAGTGTTCGTCGCCGGCGTAGGGGTCGGGATGACCCAGCTCTGCAAGCAACGTCCGTTCCAGTGCTTCCATTTCTTCGGCTTCGTCATCTTCTATATGGTCGTAACCCAGTAGATGCAAGCAGCCGTGAATCACCAGATGGGCCCAGTGGGCTTCAGGGGTCTTGTCTTGTTCCGCCGCTTCACGCTCCACCACCGGGACGCAGATCACCAGGTCGCCCAGCAGCGGGATGTCGAGCAACTCGTCGGGCACGTCGGCGGGGAACGACAGCACGTTGGTGGCGTAGTCCTTCTGCCGCCAGGTGTGGTTCAGCTCGCGGCCCTCGGGCTCGTCCACCAGGCGGATCGTCAGCTCCGAGTCGGCGCTGCGCTGGCGCAGGGCCAGTTCGCACCATTGGCGGAACTGGGCCTCGCTGGGGGCAGCGTGTTCGCTGGCCACTTGCAGGTCGAGTTCAAGCATTGTGGCGATTGCCTTTGCCTTCGGTCGTGTCGTCGGCCTCGCGATTCTCGAAGCGCTCGTAGGCTTCGACAATGCGTTGTACCAACGGATGGCGCACGACGTCCTTGGGCATGAAGTGCGTGAAGCTGATGCCTGGCACGTCCTTGAGGACCTGGATCACATGGTTCAGCCCGGACTTGGTGCCACGGGGCAGGTCGACCTGAGTGATGTCCCCGGTGATGACGGCGGTGGAGCCGAAGCCGATCCGGGTCAGGAACATTTTCATCTGCTCGACCGTGGTGTTCTGGCTTTCGTCGAGGATGATGAAGCTGTTGTTCAGGGTGCGACCGCGCATGTAGGCCAGCGGCGCGACCTCGATGACCTGGCGCTCGATCAGCTTGGCGACGTATTCGAAACCGAGCATTTCATACAGCGCGTCATAGAGCGGGCGCAGGTACGGGTCGATCTTCTGGGCCAGGTCGCCGGGCAGGAAACCGAGTTTTTCACCCGCTTCGACCGCCGGTCGCACCAACAGGATGCGCCGTACCTGTTCGCGTTCCAGTGCATCGACGGCGCAGGCCACGGCCAGGTAGGTCTTGCCGGTACCGGCCGGGCCGATGCCGAAGTTGATGTCGTTGCCCAGGATTTCCTTCACGTAGCGCTGCTGATTCAAGCCGCGAGGGCGAATCATGCCTTTTTTCGTGCGCAGGGCCACGGCAGGTTCCGACGGGGCGTGGTTGTCGAGTTCTTCGACAGCCGACTCCTGCAGGAACAGGTGGACCGTATCCGGCGACAGCTCGCTCCCCTTGGTTTCCCGGTAGAGACGGCGCAGCAGGTTTTCCGCGGAGGTGGTGTGCTTGGGTTCGCCGATCAGCTCGAACTGGTTTCCGCGGTTGCGGATCTCGATGGCCAGGCGCTGTTCGATCAAGCGCAGGTGCTCGTCGAATTGCCCGCACAGATTGGCGAAGCGGCGAGCCTCAAAGGGCTCGAGAATAAAGCGATGTGGTTCGATGGGTGCGTTCAAGGTCGTTTTTAGCCGCCCAGGGGCAATTAAGGTGAAATCAAGGATAACGCCAGTAGGCTGGGTGCGAAAGCTCTTAAACAGGCGAATCTGATTCCAGCGACCGGCGCGGTCTTTTGTGGGAGCGGGCTTGCTCGCGAAAGCGGTCTTGCATCCAGCACAGGTGTCGCCTGGCATGCCGCCTTCGCGAGCAAGCCCGCTCCCACAAGGATTCGCGTTGCTATTGGATCAGCGAACCGCGCAGGGAGTGCGGTTGCGCGGCGTCGATGTGCACATCGGCGAACTGGCCGATCAGGGCCGGGGTGTCGCAACGGAAATTGACGATGCGGTTGTTTTCGGTACGCCCTTGCAGCTCGCCGGGGTCTTTTTTCGAATAATCGGTCACCAGAATCCGCTGGACGGAACCGACCATTTGTCGGCTGATCTCGAAACCTTGCTGGTTGAGGCGATGCTGCAAGGCGTTGAGCCGTTCTTTTTTCAGTTCTTCCGGGGTGTCGTCCGCCAGGTCGGCCGCCGGGGTTCCAGGGCGCTGGCTGTAGACGAAGGAATAGGAGAAGTCGAAGCCCACGTCTTCGATCAACTTCATGGTCTGCTGGAAGTCTTTCTCGGTTTCGCCGGGGAAACCGACGATAAAGTCCGAACTGATGCAGATGCCCGGCACTGCCGCGCGCAACTTGCGCAGCTTGGATTTGTACTCCAGCGCCGTGTGGTTGCGCTTCATGGCCGCGAGGATCCGGTCGGAACCCGATTGCACCGGCAAATGCAGGTGCTTGACCAGCTCGGGAACCTCGGCGTGGGCCTGGATCAGGCTGTCGGAGAACTCCAGCGGATGGGACGTGGTGTAGCGGATGCGGTCGATACCGTCCACCGCCGCCACCACGCGGATCAGCTCGGCGAGGTCCGCCAGGCGCCCGTCATGGGTCAGGCCGCGATAGCCGTTGACGTTCTGCCCCAGCAGGGTCACTTCGCGCACGCCGTTTTCCGCCAGATGGATGATCTCGGCGATCACGTCGTCGAACGGTCGGCTGACTTCCTCACCGCGGGTATAGGGCACCACGCAGAACGTGCAGTACTTGCTGCAGCCTTCCATCACCGACACATAGGCGCTTGGGCCGTCGATGCGCGGTTCGGGCAGGTGGTCGAATTTTTCGATTTCCGGAAACGAGACATCCACTTGCGGCAGCTTGGTCGCGCGCGCGGCGTCGATCATCTCCGGCAGGCGGTGCAAGGTCTGTGGGCCGAAGACCACGTCCACGTACGGAGCACGATCACGAATGGCCGCGCCTTCCTGGCTGGCCACGCAACCGCCCACGGCGATGACCATTTCCGGGTTGGCCAGCTTCAGCTCGCGCCAGCGGCCCAGTTGGGAATACACCCGGTCCTGGGCGCGCTCGCGAATCGAGCAGGTATTGAGCAGGATCACGTCCGCGTCTTCGGCGCGGGCAGTGACTTCCAGGGCCTGGTGTTCACCCAGCAGATCGACCATGCGCGAGCTGTCGTACTCGTTCATCTGGCAACCGTGGGTTTCGATGTAAAGCTTCTTGGCCATGGACGGAGTCATCACGTGATTCAAAGAACCGCGCATTATAGGGAACAAGTCCCGCGGTTCCTACCGCTGTGCGAGCAGTGGCTATGCTATAGTTCGCGCCCTCATTTTTACCCGCCGATGTGTTTCGCCAGCCATGACCAAACGTGAAGCTCCAATCTACAAGGTGATTTTCCTCAACCAGGGCCAGGTGTTCGAAATGTACGCCAAGCAGATCTATCAAAGCGATCTGTGGGGCTTCCTGGAAGTGGAAGAGTTCGTCTTTGGCGAGCGCACGCAAGTGGTCGTCGATCCGAGCGAAGAAAAGCTCAAGGCGCAGTTCGAAGGCGTGGTGCGCAGTTTCGTGCCGATGCATTCGATCGTGCGCATCGACGAAGTCGAACGCCTGGGCACGCCGAAAATCAGCGAAGCCCGCGGCGCGGTGGGCAACGTGATGCCGTTTCCGATGCCGATGCCTGAGAAGTAAACCTGAGCACAGTCCTCAGCGGCGAGGGAGCTTGCTCCCGCTGGAGTGCGAAGCGCTCCCAGAAATCTTAGGGCCGCTGCGCAGCCCAGCGGGAGCAAGCTCCCTCGCCACAGGGGCTGGTGGCGGATTCAGGGCAGCGGCGAAAAAGGCGTACGCCCATCGGCGTTCTGCAATTCCATCAGGTATTTGCGAAAGATCTGGCCCAGCACCTGGGTCGCCACTTCCAACTCGTCGCGGGGCATCTGCTCGGCGACTTCGTCGGCGGTGTCCAGGGCATCTTCGGCGCCGTTGACCGCGGCCATCTTCAAGACGATGTAGGCCTGGACGTTGTTGGCCGGCACGCCTTCGCCATGGAAGAACATGCCGCCGAGCTTGAATTGCGCCTGGGCATGGCCTTGCAGCGAGGCTTTTTCGAAGTAGTTGAGGGCCTGCTTGAGGTCGCGGGGTGCAGCCTTGCCTTCGTAGTAGAACTCGCCCAACTCGTATTGCGCTTGTGCATCACCTGCGTCCGCCGCTTTTTGACAGGCGTCGAGTGCCGGTGCGAGATCTTGTGGCTGGGTATTGAGCGTGCAACGGCCCAGCGCCGGGATCAACAACGAGTTGCCGCCTGCCTGTGCATTCGCCAGCAGCGGCTGAAGGAGCAACAGGCAGCCCAAGGCAAGGGTGCGGCCGGTGCGGTTCATGGGAATCGACTTACCTCTGAGGGGCGCGCGGACCCTCCGGGGGATCCAATAAGCGCGCATTATGAAATAAGCAGGGCCATCCTTACAAAGTCTTTACTCGTTTTTCTGCTGCACGGGAATGCTAATAGCAGCTTCGGGCATAAATACGTAGGAAAAGGGCGGGAGGTTGTCAGCAATAACTGACGCCAGCTTCAGCCAGCGTCAGTTATCCACAGGCTTACTTCAGTGCCGCGAAGGCCCGTTCGGCTGCATCGAGGGTGATCTTCAGCTCGGTCTCGCCATGGGCGATGGAGGTGAAGCCGGCTTCGAACGCACTCGGGGCCAGGTACACGCCGCCGTCGAGCATCAGGTGGAAGAAGCGCTTGAACCGGTCGGCATCGCTGGCCATGACGTCTTCGAAGGTGACGATGTCATCGGCGCCACTGAAATACAGGCCAAACATGCCGCCGGCTTGGGTGGTCACGAAGGGGATACCCGCCGCATCGGCGCGGATCTGCAGGCCGTCGAGCAGGCGAGTGGTGTAGTCGGTCAGTTCGGCGTGGAAGCCCGGGCGGCTGATCAGGCGCAGGGTGGTCAGGCCGGCGGCCATGGCCAGCGGGTTGCCCGACAGCGTGCCGGCCTGGTAAACCGGGCCCAGCGGCGCGATGCATTCCATGATGGCGCGCTTGCCGCCGAAACAGCCGACCGGCATGCCGCCGCCGATGATCTTGCCGAAGGTGCTCAGGTCCGGCGTGACGCCGTAATGGGCCTGGGCGCCGCCGAGGGCCACGCGGAAACCGGTCATCACTTCATCGAAAATCAACACCACGCCGTGCTGGTCGCACAGGCTGCGCAGGCCTTCGAGGAAACCCGGTGCCGGCGGCACGCAGTTCATGTTGCCGGCCACCGGCTCGACAATGATGCACGCCACTTCCTGGCCGACTTCGCCGAGCATCTTCTCGACTTCTTCAAGGTCGTTGAACGGCAGGGTCAGAGTGTGTTTGGCGAACGCTGCCGGTACGCCGGCCGAGCTCGGCACGCCCTGGGTCAGTGCGCCGGAGCCGGCCTTGACCAGCAGGCTGTCGGAGTGACCGTGGTAGCAGCCTTCGAACTTGATGATGCTGTCGCGACCGGTGTAGCCCCGCGCCAGGCGGATCGCACTCATGGTCGCCTCGGTACCGGAACTGACCATGCGCACCATTTCCATCGACGGCACGATCGAGCAGACCAGGTCGGCCATCTCGGTTTCCATCGCGGTCGGGGCGCCGTAGGACAGGCCGTGGACCAATTGCTTGCGCACTGCATCCAGCACGTCCGGATGGCTGTGGCCGAGGATCATCGGGCCCCAGGAGCCGACGTAGTCCACATAACGCTTGTCGTCTTCGTCGGTGACGTACGCGCCTTCGGCATGCTTGAAGAACAGCGGGGTGCCGCCGACGCTCTTGAACGCACGAACAGGCGAGTTCACGCCGCCGGGGATGTGTTTCTGGGCGTTGGCAAACAGGGTTTCGGAACGGGACATGGTTGGGCTCTCGAAAACGAAAAATGGACTATTTGATCTGCAGCAGCGCGTTGAAGGCGCGGGCGCGGCGCGTCACTTCAGCGCTGCTGTCGGCGCCGAACAGGCCGTGGACCACCGCCAGCAGGTCGACCCCGTGGGCCACCAGCGGGGCGGCGTTCTCCAGGGTGATGCCGCCGATGGCGCACACCGGAATATGCAGTTTGATGCGCGCCTGTTCGAGCAGTTCAAGGTTTGCGCTGGGGGCGCCGGGCTTGGTGTTGGAGTTGAAAAAGCGCCCGAACGCGACATAACTGGCGCCTTCGCTGGCGGCCTGTTCGGCCAGGGCCAGGCTGGCGTGGCAGGTGGAGCCGACGATCGCCTTGTGCCCGAGCAGCGCCCTCACCGGCGCCAGCGGGCCATCGGTCTGGCCCAGGTGCACACCGACGCCCAGGCGCGCGGCCAGTTCGGCATCGTCGTTGATGATCAACTGGGTCTTGTAGCGCTCGCACAGGTTGCGCAGGGCTTCGGCCTCTCGCAGGCGGCGGGCTTCGTCGCTGCTTTTGTCGCGGTATTGCAGCAGGGTCACGCCACCTTCCAGCGCTGCTTCTACATAAGCGAGGAACTTGCCGGCCAGCAATTGGCTATCGGTGATGGCGTACAGGCCACGTAATTTCATTCCACAGGCCTCCGGTGCTACGAACAGAAATCCAGCGGCAGGCGACGCGGCACGAACTGGCCTTTGCCCAGTTGTTCGGCATCGCGCAAGGTGCGCCAGGTGTAATCCAGTGCTGTCTTGACGGCGCTGGCGAGTTGTTCGCCCTGGGCCAGCCGGCCGGCCAGGGCGCTGGCCAGGGTGCAGCCGGAACCATGGTAGCTGCCGGGCAAGCGCTGGCAGGTAAAGGTTTCACGGCCGCCATCGCGGCTGTACAGGCGATTATGGACTTCATGTTCGTCGCCGTGACCGCCGGTGATCAACAGGTGTTTGACGAAGGGCAACAGTTTTTCCGCACACTCGTCGGCGCTGCCCTCGGGCAGTTCGGCGAGGATGCGGGCTTCAGGCAGGTTGGGGGTGGCGATGATTGCCAGGGGCAGCAGGCGTTCGCGCATGGCGTAGCCGACCTCATCCTTGCCCAGGCGTCCGCCACCGCCGGCGCGCAGCACCGGGTCGCAGACCATCGGCAGATGCGGGTGGGCCTGGAGCAGTTCGACCACTGTGTCGACCATTTCCAACGAGCCGAGCATCCCCAGCTTGACCGCCGCGACCGGCGAATCGTTGAGCACGGCATTGGCTTGCGCCAGCACCCACTCGCGATCGAGCACGCGGAAATCGCTGACGTTGACGGTGTCTTGCACGGTCAATGCGGTAACGGCCGGGGCGGCATGACAGCCCTGGGCGAGCAGGGCTTCGATATCTGCCTGTAAACCGGCGCCACCACTGGGATCGTGGCCGGAGAGGCAGAGGACAACGGGGCGAGAGCTGTAGATATTCATGGTGCGCGAGCTTACCACCAAACCTGTTTTATCGGTGGTGGGAGTCAGAGGATTTGTACGCTGCCTGTGATGGCAAGGCCCGGCTCATCGTGGCGAGGGAGCTTGCTCCCGCTGAGGTGCGAAGCGCCTCCCGATAACAGGCGGCCGCTTCGCGCCCGAGCGGGAGCAAGCTCCCTCGCCACGGTGAGTCATCGTTCAAGATTCCTGTCTGACCAAAGCAACAGCTCTATCTCAATGCTTTGCTCTGAAACGCCCGTTCTAGAGCCTTCAGTAGGAAAGATTTCAATGGTGCAAATTGGCCATCAACGGCTATGCTAGAGATGGATCCAACACATAACAGGTAATGCCGGTTTTACGTCTACTCAGGGAATGGGGGGCTTCCTGACTCAACCGGACAGGCCACGCTGGGGCTTCAATGCGCTATTTGCTGATGTTACTGCTGTGCTTGCCCCCTCTGGCAAGTGCCCTGGAATTCGATGAATTCACCCAAAGCCTGCCCTTGGGCCATGCCTTGCAAGTGTTCGAGGACGCGGGCGGCACGGCCACCCTGGATGAGGTCCTGGCCCAGTCCGCAGCGGGTGCTTTCAAGCCCCACGACAAAGCCACGCTGAACGCCGGTTACTCACGATCGGCCTTCTGGTTGAAAATCGATCTGCACTATCGCCCCGACAATCCGGACGCCCAGCGCACCTGGCTGCTGGAGCTGGCATACCCGCCGCTGGACCACCTCGACTTGTACCTGCCCGACGCGGCGGGGGCCTATCGCCTGGTTCGTCAGACCGGTGATGCGTTGCCGTTCGCCAGCCGCGAGATCCGCCAGAACAACTACCTGTTCAGCCTGGCGTTCAAACCCGAGCAACAACAGACCGTCTATTTGCGCCTGCAAAGCCAGGGTTCGATCCAGGCGCCGTTGACGCTGTGGTCGAGCACCGCGTACCTCGAGCAACAGCCGGTGCGCCTGTACGTGCTGGGCATCATCTATGGCGTGCTCCTGGGAATGCTGGTGTACAACCTGTTCATCTACCTGAGCGTGCGCGATACCAGCTATCTCTATTACATCTTCTACATCGCCTCGTTCGGCCTGTACCAGTTGTCGGTCAACGGTGCCGCCGTGGAGTACTTCTGGCCGGACAACCCCTGGTGGGCCAACGCCGCGACGCCGTTTTTCATCGGCTGCGCGGGCCTGTTTGGCAGCCAGTTCGCCCGCAGCTTCCTGCAGACCGCCCAGCATGGCCGCTGGATGGACCGCATGCTGCTGGCGCTGATCGGCTACAGTGCCGTGGTCATCGGCCTGTCGCTGATGACCAGCTATGCCCTGGCCCTGCGCCTGGCAACGGCGTTGGCGCTGGTGTTCACGGTGGCGATCTTTGCCGCGGGGTTGTTCGCCTGGTGGCGTGGCTTGCGGGTGGCGCGTTATTTCATCATTGCCTGGTCGGCGTTTCTGCTGGGGGGCATCATCAATACCTTGATGGTGCTGGGCTACCTGCCGAACGTCTTCCTGACCATGTACGCCAGCCAGATCGGCTCGGCCATCGAAGTGGCGCTGTTGTCCCTGGCCTTGGCCGACCGCATCAATGCCATGCGCGAACAGCAGGCCCAGACCTTGTTGGACGCCGGGCAGAAACTCGAAGTGCTCAACCAGCAGTTGGCCCACGGCAACAAGCTCAAGGATGAGTTCCTCGCCACCTTGACCCACGAACTGCGCACGCCGATGAATGGCGTGATCGGTTCCCTGGAGTTGATGGAAACCGTCGAGATGGACGAGGAACTGACCCAGTATCAACAGACCGCCGCCGGATCGGCGCGGGACATGATGCGCATGGTCAATGGCATCCTCACCCTCACCGAGTTGCAGGCCGGCAAACTCAAGGTCTATCCGGCGCCGTTCAGCCTGCGTGGGGTGATCGATGCGCTGCAGGTGCAGTTCGGCGCCAATGCTGCGGCCAAGGGCCTGGATTTCAAGGTCGACGTGTCCCCGGGCCTGGCGGATCGGTTGATCGGCGACAGCGGCAAACTGGCCCAATGCCTGGAATGCTTGCTGGACAATGCGATCAAGTTCACCCGGGTGGGCGGCCTGGCGCTGCGCGTCAGCGGGCGGCCGACAGAGCTCGATCGGCTGGTATTGTCCTTTGCCGTCATCGACACCGGGATCGGCTTTACCGACTTGGGGGAAGCGACCTTGTACCAGCGCTTCTTCCAGCTCGACGGCTCGATGACCCGCGAATATGGCGGTCTCGGCGTGGGCCTGGCTATCTGTCGGCAACTGGTGGAACTGCTGGGCGGGCGCCTGACCCACACTTCCGAGCCCGGTCGCGGCAGTCGGTTCCAGGTGGACGTGGAGTTTGATGTGGCCCTGCCAGCGGCGGTCCCGACGCCGTTTTCCTTCGGTGGCCGCCAGGGCTCGCGCCAGCCCCAGGATTGCACGGTGCTGCTGGCGGATGACAACAACATCGATCAGTTGGTCATGCGCGGCATGTTGCTCAAGTTGGGTTATCGGGTGCGCACGGCCGACAGTGGCCGCGCGGCGCTGGATCTGCTGCACGGCGAGCGCTTTGACGCGGTGCTGCTCGATTGCCAGTCGCCGCCGCTGGACGGTGTGTCGGTCTGCTGCCAGATCCGTTCGTTGTCTGGCTGCGAAGAGTTGCCGGTACTGGTGGTCAGCCCGAACCTGGGGCAGGAGCACTGCCCCTCGGGCGCGCTGATCGACTACCTGAGCAAACCGGTTAAATTCGACGCATTGCAGGCAACGCTCCAGCGCCGGGTGCTTTGTCCGAGACAGGGTGAAAGCGCCGATATTTAGGCGTATATGACACTTTGTTCGGCCTGGAGGCGGTGCTTAACTGAATCCCTGGCCGATCGAGGAGCCCTGTCATGAACCTGCACCAGTTCGCTGAAACCCACGACGTCACCAATCAGCCGCCGTCCTTGGATGGCGCCAACCTGTACCGTATCGACCTGCCGTTGCAGCAGTGGTCGCAGCGCTTTGGGGCTGGCTGGGCGCAGGCGCGGATCGATGCGTATGGGGCGCTGGCCGGCGGGCCGTTGATGGAAGCGGGCTTCCTGGCCAACCAGAACAAACCGGTTTTTTCCAGTCATGACCGCTACGGTCATCGCATCGACCTAGTGGAGTTCCATCCCGCTTATCATCAGTTGATGCGCACCGCCGTCGAGCATGGCCTGCCGAGTTTGCCTTGGGCCCATCCACAACCCGGCGCCCATGTCGCCCGGGCGTCGATGACCTATCTGCACAGCCAGGCCGAAGCCGGTACGGGTTGCCCGTTGACCATGACCTTTGCCAGCGTGCCGGCGCTGCGCCTGCAACCGGATCTGGCCGAGCGCTGGCTGCCGAAGGTGCTGGCCACCGAGTACGACCCGCGCAACGTCGGCATGGCCCACAAGGCCGGGGTGACCCTGGGCATGGCGATGACTGAAAAACAGGGCGGCACCGATGTGCGGGCCAACACCACCAAGGCCTATCCGGTGGGTGCCAGCGGTCCGGGCCAGGCCTATGAACTGGTGGGGCACAAATGGTTCTGTTCGGCACCGATGTGCGACGCTTTCCTCACCTTGGCCCAGACCGACAAGGGCCTGACCTGTTTCCTGCTGCCGCGCCATCGTCCCGACGACACGCGCAATCAGTTCTACATCCAGCGCTTGAAGAACAAGCTGGGTAACTGTTCCAACGCCTCCAGCGAAGTCGAATTCCGTGGCGCACTGGCCTGGATGGTCGGCGAAGAAGGCCGCGGCGTGCCGACGATCATCGAGATGGTGGCCATGACCCGCTTCGATTGCATGGTCGGCTCCAGCGCCCTGATGCGCCAGGCGTTGACCCAGGCCAGTCATCACTGCGCGCACCGCAAGGTCGGTGGCAAGCTGTTGAGCGAACAGCCGCTGATGCAGAACGTCCTGGCTGACCTGGCGTTGGAAAGCGAGGCCGCCCTGGCCTTGAGCCTGCGCATGGGCCGGGCGTTGGATCATTTGAATGACGAGCATGAGGCCAAGTTCGCCCGGCTGGTGACGGCGGTGGGCAAGTACTGGATCTGCAAGCGTGCCCCCGCGATGATCAACGAAGCCGCCGAATGCATGGGCGGTGCCGGCTACGTCGAAGACAGCATCCTGCCGCGCCTGTACCGTGAAGCACCGGTCAACTCGACGTGGGAAGGCTCAGGCAACGTGCAGTGCCTGGATGTGTTGCGCGCCCTGTCCAAGGAGCCAGGTGTGCTGGAGGTCTTGTTCAGCGAACTGGGCGACGGCCATGGCGACAAGCGCCTGGCCGGGCACATCCAGCAATTGCACACAGCCTTCAAGGACACCGATGACATCCAGTACCGCGCCCGGCAATTGACCGAAGACATCGCCGTCGGTCTGCAAGCCAAGCTGTTGCTGGAAGCAGGGAACAGTGCAGTCAGCGATGCTTTTATCGCCAGTCGCCTGGGGTCGGCCGGCCGGGTGTACGGTGCCCTGCCTCGGGGCTTGGATGTCGAGGCCATCGTTACCCGCTCGACCCCGCACGGATTCTAGGCAAGAAGGCCAACACAAAGTCCTGTGGGAGCGGGCTTGCTCGCGAAAGCGGTGTGTCAGTCGCCGAAGAGGCTGGATGTGCCGACGCCTTCGCGGGCAAGCCCGCTCCCACAGGTTTTCATGACGCCGAGAATACTCAATACGCCACTGTTCCCGTCGGGCGGCGATGCAGGCAAGATGAAGGCCTGCAAGTCAGAACACAGGAAGCTGATCGTGACCGAAGCGTTTATTGTCGTTCAAACCGCCGAACAAGCCGTGGATCGTCTAGCGGCCCTGCACGAGCGTGCGACCACCGCGCTGAACCAGGCGCTGATGCGTTATCTCAAGGACCGCATCGAGCCGGATGCCGAACAGCGTGCATTGTTTCGCTATCCCGCTCTGCGCCTGACCTATCATTGCCACGGCGAAGTCCCGCAAACCACGCGAGCCTATGCCAAGGTCCAGTTGCCCGGCACCTACAGCGTTACCGTCACCCATCCCGCCGCGTTCCGTAAATACCTGCTGGAACAGCTGGTCCCGCTGATGCATGACTTTACCGTCACCGTGGAAGTGGGCGTCAGCGAGCAGAACATCCCGTACCCGTACGTGGTGGAGCAGGGCGACGAACTGGCCGGCTCCGGCGTGACCGCCGCCGTGCTGGCGCGGGTATTCCCCAGCACTGACCTGTCGGCCGCCACCGATGGCATCGCCGACGGCCTCTATGACTGGGAAAACACCGACCCGCTGCCCCTGGCGCTGTTCGATGCCGCGCGGGTGGACTTTTCCCTGCGCCGGCTGGTGCATTACACCGGCAGCGACTGGCGCCACGTGCAGCCGTGGATCCTGCTGACCAACTATCACCGCTATGTCGACCAGTTCATCGTCCATGGCCTGGAGCAGCTGCGCAGCGACCCGCGCTTTGTGCGCATGGTTCTGCCGGGCAACGTGATCATCGACAAGAACATGGACCATGGCGAAGCGTCGGCCATCGCTGCCGGTGTGGTCTGGCACCGTTACCAGATGCCGGCTTATCACCTGCAGACCAACGACGGCCATGGCGTGACCCTGGTGAACATCGGCGTTGGCCCGTCCAACGCCAAGAACATCACCGACCACCTGGCCGTGCTGCGGCCGCATTGCTGGCTGATGATCGGCCACTGCGGCGGACTGCGGCAGTCCCAGACTATCGGTGACTACGTGCTGGCCCACGCCTACATGCGTCGCGATGGCATTCTCGACCGGGTGGTGCCGCCGAACATTCCGATTCCAGCCCTGGCCGAAGTGCAGATGGCGCTTCAGCAGGCGGCGGCGAACATCACCGGCGAGAAGGGCGATGAGCTGAAAAAGCGCCTGCGCACCGGCACCGTGCTGACTTACGACGATCGCAACTGGGAACTGCGCTGGGCCCAGGAACGTCCGCTGATCAACCTGTCTCGCGCCGTGGCGGTGGATATGGAGAGCGGCACCATCGCTGCCCAGGGTTATCGCCTGCGAGTGCCCTATGGCACGTTGCTGTGCGTTTCGGACAAGCCACTGCATAGCGAAATCAAGCTGCCGGGTTCGGCCAACGCGTTCTATGAGCGAGCGGTCAACCAGCACCTGAAGATCGGCATCGAGGCGCTGGACCTGTTGCGCACCGAACTCAACTCGTTGCATTCGCGCAAGCTGCGCAGCTTCGACGAGCCGCCGTTCCGCTGATCGGATGGTGGTCATTTAACGGTCGGGCCACTAGCATGGTCGGCCCCGACCGTTAGATGTTGTATTCGCCATGCCCCGTCCTCCACGCCCCGCTTCCCGTCGCCCTGGCGCGAAGCTTCCCGCCGCTGCGCCGCGCCGTGTGGCCAAGGCTCCGCCGGCCGAGCCAAAGCTGATCCTGTTCAACAAACCCTTCGACGTGCTGACGCAATTCAGCGACGGTGAGGGGCGGGCGACGCTCAAGGATTTTATCGACGTACCGGGCATCTACCCGGCCGGGCGGCTGGATCGCGACAGTGAAGGTTTGCTGTTGCTGACCAACGATGGTCAATTGCAGGCGCGTATTGCCGACCCCAAGCACAAGCTGGCCAAGACCTATTGGGTGCAAGTAGAAGGTGAGCCGAGTGCCGAACAGTTGCAGTGTTTGCGCGATGGGGTGGAGTTGAATGACGGCATGACGTTGCCAGCCGAGGCACGCCAATTGGACGAACCGCAATTATGGCCGCGCAACCCGCCGGTGCGTTTTCGTAAAAGCGTGCCCACGAGCTGGCTGGAACTGGTGATCCGCGAAGGGCGCAACCGTCAGGTGCGACGCATGACCGCCGCGGTGGGCCTGCCGACACTGCGCCTGGTGCGGGTCAGGATCGGCGACTGGACGATCGAAGGGCTCGATCAGGGCCAGTGGAAAGAAGTCCCGGCGCGCTTATAACGCGCCTGATTCGATCAGGCCGATCACTACGCTCTTGATGATGAACGCGGCCACGCCGAGGCCCAGCACGAAAAACAGGATGAACGAGCCAAAACGCCCGGCCTTGGACTTCTTCGCCAGGTCCCAGACGATGAAGCCCATGAAAATGATCAGGATGCTGACCAGGCCGGTCATCATCCACTCTTCGAAAACAGCAGGATCCATCAGGACACTCCGGCGTGGGCGGGATTGAAAAGGCGCGGCGAGTATAAGGCATGGGGGGCGGGCGGGGGATTGGCCTGCGGCGGTGTGTCGCAGCTATTCATCGCCTGGGCTGACGCTATCGCGAGCAAGCTCGCTCCCACATTGGATGTATGGCGAGCGCAATATCTGTGAGCGCCCGGCCCCTGTGGGAGCGAGCTTGCTCGCGATGGCGTTCTTAGCTGCGCAGGTGAGTCAACGGCAACTCGGTGCTGTTGAGCACCTGGTTCAGCACAAAGCTGGAGCGCACGCTGGTGACGCCATCGATCCGGGTCAGGTGCCCCAACAGCAGTTTCTGGTAATGGTCCATGTCCGGCACCACGACCTTGAGCTGGTAGTCCGCATCCATGCCCGTGACCAGGCTGCACTCCAGCACTTGCGGCAGGTTGCGGATGGCGGCTTCGAAGTTTTCGAAGCGCTCGGGGGTGTGGCGGTCCATGCCGATCAGCACATAAGCCGTCAGGCTCAGACCCAGTAGCTTGCGGTCGAGCAGGGCGACCTGGCGGGTGATGTAGCCGTCATCCTCCAACTGCTTGACCCGCCGCGAGCAGGGGGAGGGCGACAGGCCGATGCGTTCGGCCAGTTCCTGGTTGGAGATGCGCGCATCGCGCTGCAATTCCGCCAGAATGCTCAGGTCGTAACGGTCGAGTTTGCTCATCGGTCGGGCCTTTATCTTGATAATTGCGGTGGATTATCTATCCGGGGTTAAAAATTGCGCAAGTGATGTTTATTTCCGCAATCTTCGCAATCATCTGTCGGCACCCCAGGCTTATGCTTATCACCAAGATCACTGCTCGGACAAACAGTCCAGTGCGGCCCGCCCAATCAGGCCGGCTGCGGTCGCAGTACCCACCGGTACTGGCAGACCCCCGAGCTGCACACCGTCCAGAAGACGGCGTGAGGTGAGCCGACGTCATAAGCGTCGAGCACGGACGAAATTCTCAAGGGGAGGCCGACGGGCCTCCCTTTTTTAATGCCTGCGAAATAAACCCAGTGGTTGATAATCTGTCGCAGAACCGGCCTGGGCTTTCCCAGTCTTATCATCAGGCCCTGAATCGTTGTGAGGAATTTCATGAAGTCGCGCATCTGGCGTTTGGCAGGTGTTGGTCTGTTGTGGGCGAGTGTCAGTGCGCAGGGAATGGCCGACGATCAGCAAAACCGTGGCGGCCCGGACGGCGGTCGCGGGCAGGAAGGACGCGGCGGCAACGGCCAGGGTTACTCGGGCCAGCCACGGCCACAGAGCAACGAAATCATTCGGGGCGATAACAGTCGTCAGTTCGAGGTCAGGCCGCAGAACCCGGGTGGACAACACTACGAGCGTCCACCGCAGGACCCTAACGCTCACGGCCGCCCGCCGCAGCCGCCGCCCGGCAACAACTTGCCCATCCAGGGCCGGCCCGACAGCGTGACCCAGACCCGGGAACCGCAACCGGGGTATTACCGCGATATCCCTCGGCGCAACGATGGCTATCCGAACGCAGGTCCGCGACCAGACCATGACGGTCGTCCCGGTCAGCATTGGCCCGGTCGGCCGGATGGGCATGGCAACGGTTGGGGTCCGGGGCCGCAATACCGTCCGGGTTATGTGATCGACCGTTTCCCGGATCGTAACTACCGCGTGCCTTATCGCGGCCAGGACTATTTCTATTCGGGCGGCTACTGGTACCGCCCGCAAGGACCGCGTTACGTCGTGGTCGCGCCACCGCGGGGCATCCGCACCCGTTACCTGCCCGATTACGCCCGGGAAGTGTGGATCGGCAGTTCGCTGTTCTTCCTCGCTGCCGGCGCCTATTACATCTACGAAGCCAACACCCAGGATTATGTCGTGGTCGATGCGCCGGTCGCCAACCCGCAGCCGCAACCCCAGGGCAACAGTTTCGATGTGATGGCCTATCCGGCCAACGGCCAGTCGCCCGAGCAGGTCAATCAGGATGGCTACGACTGCTATCGCTGGGCGGTGCAGCAGAGCGGGTTCGATCCGCGCAACTACACCTACCCACCGGCACCGGAAGTGGTGCAGACCTATCGCCAGGCCCAGGGCAGTTGCTTGAGCAGCCGTGGGTATCAGGTGACGTACTGAATATCCAGCGCAAATCCCTGTGGCGAGGGAGCTTGCTCCCGCTGGCCTGCGCAGCAGGCCCAGGATCTTGCGGTCGCTGCGCAACCGAGCGGGAGCAAGCTCCCTCGCCACATTCTGTGTTCGGCATCAAGCGCTGGTGCGTTTCACCACGTCCGACGGATCGGCATGCACCAGCACTTCGGCCTTCGGATAAGCGCGGTGGATGGCATCGGCGGCCTGGTCACTGATGCCGTGGGCCACTGACAGGGTCAGGTCCCCCGGCAACTCCAGGTGCAGTTGCACGAACCAGTGGTTGCCGGAGACTCGCGTACGTAGGTCATGGGCGCCAAGCACGCCGGGCACCGCGCAGGCCAGCTCCAGCATGCGCTGGCTGACGTCGGGCGGCAGTTCTTCATCCATCAGCACCGCGAAGCTTTCCCGGGCGATCTGGATGGCGCTCCACAGGATGTAGGCGGCGATCCCCAGGCCGAACCAGGCGTCGAGTTGATACCAACCGAACCCGGCCAGTACCAGCGCGACCAGGATGCTGCCGTTGAGCAACAGGTCGGAGCGATAGTGCAGCGAGTCGGCGCGCACGGCGTTGGAGCCGGTGGCGCGGATGACCCGATGCTGCAACGCCAGCAGCGCCAGGGTCAGCCCCAGGGAAAACACAATCACACCGACGCTGAGCCAGGGCGCCTCCACTGGCACCGGGTTCTTCAGGCGTTCGAAGGCCTGCAAGGCTATCAATACCGCACTGCCACCGATGAACAGTGCCTGGGCCATGCCGGCCAGGGATTCTGCCTTGCCATGGCCGTAGCGATGGTCATCGTCGGCGGGGCGCAGAGCGTAATGCACCGCCAGCAGATTGAGCAGCGAAGTGACGCCGTCCAGCGCCGAGTCAGTCAGGCCGGCGAGCATGCTCACCGAACCGCTGAGCCACCAGGCCAG
Organism: Pseudomonas sp. NFACC04-2; assembly: GCF_900119265.1. Taxonomy (NCBI): domain Bacteria; kingdom Pseudomonadati; phylum Pseudomonadota; class Gammaproteobacteria; order Pseudomonadales; family Pseudomonadaceae; genus Pseudomonas; species Pseudomonas sp. NFACC04-2. The sequence continues at coordinate 44,796 of NZ_FPJC01000026.1, read as the reverse complement.
GGCCTTGGCGATCACCAGGGTGAGTGCCACGGCCACCGACGCCCGAGTGGCCAGGCGCAGCAGGCGAGCGTGTTCGGTGCTGGTGGTCATGGCGCGGTCGTTCCTTGGGTGGCGTCGGTCATGCGGCCGGTTTGAGGCCAAGGGTGGCCAGTTGCTGCGCGCTGCCTTTGTGTTGGATCAGTCGAGGATCGTCCAGCGGGAAGCTGCGGCCCAGTTCGTGTTCCAGGATTGCCTGCAGTTTTTGGTTATTGACCGTGCCGTCGGGGTTGATGGCTGGCTTGAGTTTCTCTGGCTCGATCTGGACGCTGCGGCCCGGTTCGAAATAGATGGCACCGGTGGCAAAGTCCACGGCGAACGCGATCAGGCCGGGGATGATGTAGAACAGCAGGCCGACGGCATCGAGGGCGGCGATGGCCGGGTCGATCTTGCCGTCGATCTGGCCGCGACGGTCCGGGTAGAAGATCGAGCCACAGGCGCTGATTTGAGTCAGCAGGGTGGCGACCAGCACGCCACCGATCACGCGAAAGGGAATACGCATAGCAATCTCCTGAACAGGTAGTAGAGGCGTTGCTGGTTGGAGTCCAGACCACGCTAAACAGTTCGCCGTTATACTCGGCCCTCTGTTTTGGAGCCAGCATGATTTCTTTGCCGATTGATGAAGTTTTACCCGCCCTGCGCCAAGCCTTGGCATCGCGCCACGAAGCCGTGCTCGAAGCACCGCCCGGTGCCGGTAAAACCACCCGTGTTCCCCTGGCCTTGCTGAACGAGCCCTGGCTGGCCGGACAGACCATCCTGATGCTTGAACCCCGGCGCCTGGCGGCACGGGCGGCGGCCGAGCGGCTGGCCAGCGAACTGGGGGAGAAGGTCGGTGAAACCGTCGGCTACCGGATTCGTCTCGACAGCAAGGTCGGGCCCAAGACCCGCATTGAAGTGGTCACCGAAGGCATCCTCACCCGCCGTTTGCAGGACGATCCGGCGCTGGAAGGGGTGGGGCTGCTGATTTTCGACGAATTCCACGAACGCAGCCTCGATGCCGACCTGGCCCTGGCCTTGAGCCTCAACGGCCGGGAGTTGTTTCGCGAAGAGCAGCCGCTCAAGATCCTGTTGATGTCCGCGACCCTGGAAGGCGAACGCCTGGCCGGGCTGTTGGACAACGCGCCGATCCTGCGCAGCGAAGGCCGCATGTTCCCGGTGACGGTACGCTGGGGCCGGCCATTGCAGCCTGGCGAGTTCATCGAGCCACGGCTGGTGCAGACCGTGCTCGAAGCGCTGCACGATGAAACCGGCAGCGTCCTGGTGTTCTTGCCCGGGCAGGCAGAGATCCGCCGGGTCCATCAGCAACTGGCCGAGGCCTTGGGCGAGGGTGGCAACGTGTTGCTCTGCCCGCTGCATGGCGAACTGGACCTCGCCGCTCAACGCGCCGCCATCGACCCCGCGCCACCCGGTCAGCGCAAGGTGGTGCTGGCCACCAACATTGCCGAAACCAGCCTGACCATCAATGGCGTACGGGTGGTGATCGACGCCGGACTGGCGCGGGTGCCGCGTTTCGACCCGGGCAGCGGCATGACCCGGCTCGACACCCAGCGCATTTCCCGGGCCAGCGCTACCCAGCGGGCCGGTCGCGCCGGGCGCCTGGAGCCGGGGGTGTGCTACCGGTTGTGGTCCGAAGACCAGCATGAACAATTGGCCGCCTACGGCAGCGCGGAGATTCTGTCGGCGGACCTGGCCGGGTTGGCCCTGCAACTGGGGCGCTGGGGCGTGACGCCGCAGCAATTGGTCTGGCTCGACGTCCCGCCCGCCGCTGCGTATGCCCAGGCCCAGGACCTGCTGCAACGCCTGGGCGCGCTGGAGGGCGAACAACTGACCCGCCACGGCCAGGCCATGGCCGAACTGCCAGCCCACCCGCGTATCGCGCATCTGCTGTTGCGCGGCCAGGCGCTGGGGCTGGCAGACATGGCCTGCAACGTCGCTGCGCTGCTGGGCGAACGGGACATTCTGCGCGGTGCCGGCGCCGACCTGCACAGTCGCCTGGCCTTGCTGTCCGGCGAAGAACGGGCGGCGCGCGGCGCTCAGGGCGGGGTGCAGCGGGCGCGGCAACTGGCCCGGCAATATCGCGGCTATCTGCGGGGCAAGGCCGAAGAGGCCGTGGCCGATCCCGATCACCCGCGCTGGCTCGGCGCGTTGCTGGCGTTGGCCTACCCCGACCGCGTCGCCCAACAGCGTCGACCCGGCGGCGCGGAATATCGCCTGGCCAACGGCCGTGCTGCACTGTTTGCCGAGGCTGACAGCCTGATGAAACAAGCGTGGCTGGTGATCGCCGACCTGGGCAGCCGCCAGGGCCAGCGGGAAGAGCGGATTTACCTGGCGACGGATTTCGACCCGGGGCTGTTCGACTCGGTATTGGCCGAGCAGGTGCACACGGTGGATCAATTGGATTGGGATGAGCGCGAAGGCGTGCTGCGGGCCGAGCGCCAGCGCAAGGTCGGCGAACTGGTGCTCAGCCGCGAACCGTTGACCGGCCTGGACGAGTCAGCCCGTAGCCAAGCCCTAGTGAACCTGGTGCGGCGCAAGGGCCTGGAATTACTGCCCTGGACTCCGGAGCTACGGCAATGGCAGGCGCGGGTGGCCTTGTTGCGTCGACTTGAATGGGAGGCCAAGGGCGAGAGTGAATGGCCAGACGTCAGCGACGCAGCCCTGCTGAACACGCTCGAACACTGGTTGATGCCGTATCTGGGCCGAGTCTCGCGCCTCAGTCATTTCGCCAACCTGGACCTGTCGAGCATCGTTCACAACCTGTTGCCCTGGCCATTGCCGCAACGCCTGGACGAACAGGCCCCCCACCATTTGAGTGTGCCTTCGGGCTCCTCGATCCGCCTGGACTACAGCGAGCATCCACCGATCCTGGCGGTGCGCATGCAGGAACTCTTCGGCCTGGCCGATACCCCGCGCATCGCCGGCGGACGCCAGGTCGTCAAGCTGCACCTGTTGTCACCGGCACGCCGGCCGGTACAGGTGACCCAGGACCTGGCGAACTTCTGGCGCAGTACCTATGCCGAGGTGAAGAAGGACTTGAAGGGGCGCTACCCCAAGCATTACTGGCCGGATGATCCGCTGGTGGCGGAGGCGACCGCGCGGGTCAAGCCGCGTAAGTGAGTTGATTGCGACACAGATCCATTGTGAGAGCGAGCTTGCTCGCGATGGCGTCGGCACATCCTGATATCTGTGCTGGTTGAAAGATCGCTATCGCGAGCAAGCTCGCTCCCACATTTGTCCGGTGGTGGCTTCAAATCAAGGCGCAGCCGGCAACAAAAACCGCGCAATTACCGGCAAGTGATCGGAGATACGCAAGGTATCGTCCTGTCGCACCTGGGCTTCAACCCGTTTGATCCGGGGGCTGTAGAACAGGTAGTCGACGGTGCGGTCCGGGCCGTTGAGGCCGGGGTCGTTCGGATAATGGGTCAGCCAGTGTTCGCGGTCGATGCCGCTGGCTTCGTTGTTGGTGGGAATCATCGGGTACTTGTCCCACAGCAGGTGCAGCGGGCTGTCGGCGGAGTAGGGCGTGCGTTGCTCGGACGGCAGGCGTCGGTACTGGCCCAGGGGCAGCAGGTTGAAGTCGCCGCCGATCAGCCAGGGCGTGCCTGCGGATTCGAACTTATCCAGTGCCTTGGTCACGGCGGTGATTTGTCTGGGCAGGGTTTCGTCCGGTTCAGTGGCCCGTTCCAGGTGCGTGTTGAGCACCGCCAGCTGGCTGCCGTCGCTCAGTGACAGATAGCTCACCAACAAGGCATTTTTCGGCTGGAACTGACGGCTGATGACGTTGGTGTCGGCCACCGGCAGTTGCACCCGTTCGGCATGGTCGATGCGGTAGCGACTCAGGGTCGCCAGTTGCCGGCCGACGCTGCCGAAGATGTGCGGGTCGGGGATGAAGTCGGCTTTCCAGTCGAAGGCGCTGGTGCCGCACGGGTAGAGGTCGGCGAGTCGCTCCTGCAACAGCTTGAGCTGGTCCTGGTAATCGCTGGCCTTGGCGCCTTTGTCCAGTTCCTGAAGCAACACGATGTCCGGTTGCTCGTCGCGGATGACCCGGGCCACTTCGTCGAGGCTGAAGGCCATGTCTTCCAGGGTCGGGCTTTCATCGTCGCCCTGGGCCAAGTCGTGCCAGAACACGTAGCGCTTGCCCGCGAGGAACTGGACGTTCCAGGTCATCACCTTCAACGCTTGGCCGGGTGCCAGCGCTGCTGCATTGGCGGTGCAACTGACCGGCACGGTTTCCCGGGGCTGTGGCCGCCAGGTCAGGCCGTAGATCGACAGGGCGGCCAGGCTGAGGATCAACAGCAGGCCCAGCAAGGTGTAGCGCAGTAGACGGATCATGGCTCGGCTTATGGGCGAAACGCAAAAGTGCTCCCGAGCATAACCGAGAGCGGTTCTCAAGCCCAAGCCCAGGGCTGTCGCCGTATGGGATCAGCGGCGCTCGGGCTTGGCTTCGATCAGCATGAACAGGCGGAACAGCACCACGGTGGTGAACAGTTGCAGGAAGCTGTGGACGCTGTCGATCAGCAAACTCACCGCCGGGTTCTGGGGTGACGGATACACCGAGACGCTGGCGCCCTTGAGCAGCCACAGCGGGCCCATCACCGCGAGAATGCACAGCAGGATCCGCCAGAAGTTGCCGCGGGACAGGTTGAGGCTTTCCTTCATCGCCGCCAGGGGGGCCAGGCCCCTGAGGACCAACAGGTATTCGCCGAAGGCCAGGGTCACCATCAGCCACAGGCCCGGCAGGAAGTACAACGACAGCCCCACCAGGATCAACAACGTGTTGAGGGCCGTCAGCAAGGCAAAGCGCGGCCACAGGGTGAGGGCCGTTGCGAGCAGGTCCCGCGTGCGTGGTGCTTCACCGCGGCTGCGGGCGTCGAGAAACAGGATCAGCGCGGCGGTGTACAAGGGGTACACCAGCAGCCCGACGATCACACTGTAGCCGGGAAAGCCGTCGGGGCCGAGGGCGCTGTCCACGCCTTGCTGCAGCAGGGCCTCGAGTATCACCAGTGGCAGGCACAACTGGGCGATCCGGCCCAAATGGCGCTTGAAGAAATACAAAGAGTCGCGCAGCACGTCAAACGGATTCATGGGTCGGTATCGCAGTTGAAAAAGCGGTCCGACACTTTAACCGATCAGGCGCCCGCACAAGCAAACGTAAACATCAGGTAAAGACCATTGAAAGCTTTCCGGCGAGCCCCATTACTGATGGGCACCGGTCTTCGGGATCGGAATGGTTTCTACCCGGCAATCGAATGAGGTCGCCATGAACAACGAAGAACAAACCCTGATCGATGGACTGTTTTCACGGCTGCAACAGGCCGAAAAGGATTCAGCCCCGCGCGACGCCCAGGCCGAGGCGCGGATCAAGGAACATCTGGCGAGCCAGCCAGCGGCGGGCTATTTCATGGCCCAGGCGATCCTGGTGCAGGAGGCTGCGATCAAGCGCCTCGATGAGCAGAACAGGCAACTGGCCCAGCAGGTCGAGCAATTGCAGGCTGAGCTGCAACAAGCGCGCAAGCAAGCGCCGGCACCCAGCGGTGGCGGTGGTTTCCTCTCGAGTATTTTCGGCGGCAGCCCGCGGGATTCACGTCCGGCGAGCGCGCCGGCCTCCAGCGGTGGTGGTTGGCGCGAACCGGCGCAACCGTCCTTCAATGCCCCGGCTCAACAGGGCTTCAGCGCGCCGCCCGGCAATTATGGCGCACCGCAGCAGCAGGCCCCGGCAGCGGGCAGCTTCCTCGGCGGCGCCCTGAAAACCGCGGCGGGCGTGGCGGGCGGCGTGATGCTGGCCCAAGGCATCAGCAGCCTGTTCCACAGCAATCAGCAACCGCAGGAGATCGTCGAGGTCATCAAGGAGGAGCCGGCGCAACCGGTCAACGACACCCCAGGCAACGGCTGGGGCGATGACCCGCGCGTGGCCGACAACGACGCCTACGGCAACGACCAGGGCGGGTTCAGCGACGCGGACTACAGTGACGATCCATCTTCCTTCGGCGACGACGACTCCTTCGTCTGACCTGCCATTCGTCCGGGGCGCCCTGGCGCCTCGGGCCGATTATTCGCGGAACAATCCTTCGGGCTGGCATACTGGGCGACTTTTCGGCCCTGGTGGGCTGCGTACGTGTGCATCCAAGAGGAAACGCGGTGAAAAAAATTGCAGTGTTCGCCGATGTCCAGAACCTCTACTACACCGTGCGCCAGGCTTACGGTTGCCATTTCAACTACGCCGCGCTGTGGGCCGATGTCAGCAAACAGGGGCAGATCGTCGAGGCCTATGCCTATGCGATCGATCGCGGTGACAGCAAGCAGCAGCAATTCCAGCAGATCCTGCGCAACCTGGGTTTCGTCGTGAAGCTCAAGCCCTACATCCAGCGCAGCGACGGCTCGGCCAAGGGCGACTGGGACGTGGGCATTACGCTGGACATCATGGACGCCGCCGACCACGTCGATGAAGTGGTGCTGGCCTCCGGCGATGGCGATTTCGACATGTTGCTCGAACGCATCATCCAGAAGCACGGCGTGCAAGCCGTGGCCTATGGCGTGCCAGGGTTGACCGCCAACTCGCTGATCCGCGCCGCCAGTCGCTATGTGCCCATTGAGGGCGCGTTGTTGCTCAAGAATTGATTTTCACGGAGTTCAAAAGGTTTGGAACGCATCGCAGTCATCGACTTTGAAACCACCGGGATCACCCCGAGCAGCAGTTGCCGGGCCACCGAGATCGCGGTGGTGATGCTTGAGCGAGGCCGGATCGTCGACCGCTACCAGAGCCTGATGAATGCCGGTGTGCGCGTCCCTGCGTTTATCGAGCAACTGACCGGCATCAGCAACGCCATGCTGCGCAGCGCACCTTCGGCGGAGAAGGTCATGAACGAGGTCAACGAGTTCGTCGGCATCACGCCACTGTTGGCCCACAACGCCGCGTTCGACCAGAAGTTCTGGGATTTCGAACTGGGACGTATCAAACGCACCCGCTTGCAGAATTTCGCCTGCTCACTGTTGCTGGCCCGGCGCCTGATGCCGGCGGCGCCGAACCACAAGCTCGGCACGCTCAACGTGTTCGCCGGCTTGCCCCACACCGGTCAGGCTCACCGGGCCATGGCCGATGCTGAAATGGCCGCCAACCTCACCGCGCACCTGGCTTCGCAACTGCGGCAAAAGCATGGGTTGCGGGAGTTGTCCCATGATTTGCTGTGCAGTTTGCAGAAAGTGCCGGCGGCGAAGATCAACGAGCATCTCAAGCGCCATCGCGGCTTTTAGGCTCACCGCAAATCCCGTGTGGGAGCGGGCTTGCTCGCGAATGCGGTGTGCCAGTCAACTGACAGGTAACTGGCACACCGCATTCGCGAGCAAGCCCGCTCCCACAGGTTGATCAGTGTTTGACCGTTTATTTCCCATTGCCTTCCAACTGCCCCAACGGCACGCGCTTTTCAATGGCGCTGGACAGCACGATGGACGTCTTGCTGAAACCGAACTTGGCAATGCGGTTGATCAGCTCTTCCAGCTCGGGCATCGAGCCAACCGCCGCTTGCATGATCACGCACGGATCCCCGGTGACCCGGTGGCATTCGGTCAGTTGTGGGATCTTGCACAGCTCGTCGTAGGTTTTCTGGTTGCCGTGCTGGTTCATTCGCAGTTCGATGACGCACTGCACCGGCAGGCCGATCTTCGCCATGTCGACTTTGGCTTGATAACCGGTGATGACACCGCTGGCTTCCAGTTTGCTGACCCGTTCGGCCACGGCGGGGGCCGACAGGTTCACTTTGCGGGCCAGTTCGGCGTAGGACGCACGACCGTTGTCCAACAGGGCACTGAGCAACATGCGGTCGTATTTATCCACGGTTTGGCTTCCTGTCGGCGTGACTTTCGAAAGCGCGATTTATAGCGCTGATCACCGTGTTTTGAAAAGTGTATGGCCTGGATAAACAGGTTTTGTAGCTTAATTTCCGTCTGTCGCCTTTCTAGAATAGCGTCTCTCATTGTCCTGACTTCGAGCTGAACATGCCTGGCCCACGCCGTTTTCCCCTGCCATTGATCGCTGCCTTCTTTGCCTTGTATGTCATCTGGGGGTCGACCTACCTGGTGATTCGTATCGGCGTGGAGCATTGGCCGCCACTGTTGCTGGCCGGGATTCGTTTTGTGTTGGCCGGTTCGCTGATGTACGGCTTCCTGCGCTGGCGCGGGGCGCCGGCGCCGACCTGGGCGCAATGGAAGGCCGGGGCCATCATTGGCGTGCTGTTGCTCAGTTTCGGTAACGGTGCGGTCAGTGTGGCCGAGCACACCGGCGTGGCGTCCGGGGTCGCGGCGTTGGCGGTGGCGACGGTGCCTTTGTTTACCTTGCTGTGCGGATATTTCTGGGGCGCGCGTAATACCCGTCTGGAATGGGCAGGGATTGTGCTGGGGTTGATCGGCATCGCCATGCTCAACCTCGGTTCCAATCTGCAATCCAGCCCGCTGGGGGCAACCTTGCTGGTGTTCGCGGCGGCCTCCTGGGCCTTCGGCTCGGTGCTCAGCAAACACCTGCCGTTGCCGGCCGGGGCGATGGCCAGCGCCGTGGAAATGCTGGTGGGCGGTGTGGTGCTGTTGATCGGCAGCGTGGCCAGCGGTGAACACCTGGACAGCATGCCGCCGCTGGAAGGCTGGTTCGCGCTGGCGTACCTGACCTTCTTTGGTTCGATCATCGCCTTCAACGCCTACATGTACCTGCTCAAGCATGTGCGTCCGGCGGCGGCCACCAGCTATGCCTACGTCAACCCGGCCGTGGCGGTGCTGCTGGGCATCGTATTCGCCGGTGAAACCATCGGAATCGAGGAGGCCCTGGCGATGTTGGTGATCATCAGTGCGGTGGTGTTGATCGGCTTGCCGCAGTGGCGCAAACCCAAGCCTGCGCCGGCCACCTCCTGATTTAGGGTAAACTGCCGCGCATTGCACACCTTGCGCTGATTTTTCCTACGGTATTTCCATGACTTTCGCCACCCTTGGCCTGATCGAACCCTTGCTGCGCGCCCTCGAGACGCTCGGCTACCAGACCCCGACTCCGGTTCAGGCCCAAGCCATGCCGGCAGTGCTCGCCGGTCGCGACCTGATGGCCGCAGCCCAGACCGGTACCGGCAAGACCGCCGGCTTTGCGGTGCCGCTGTTGCAGTTGCTGACCACCGAAGGACCGAAAGTCGCGGCCAACTCGGTGCGAGCGCTGATCCTGGTGCCGACCCGTGAATTGGCTGAGCAGGTCCATGAAAGCGTGCGTCAGTACGCGCAAAACCTGCCTTTGAGCACCTACGCGGTGTACGGCGGTGTCAGCATCAACCCGCAGATGATGAAGCTGCGCAAAGGTGTCGACCTGCTGGTCGCCACGCCGGGTCGCTTGCTCGATCTGTTCCGCCAGAATGCGCTGAAGTTCAATCAACTGCAGACGTTGGTGCTGGACGAAGCCGACCGCATGCTCGACCTGGGTTTCTCCGAGGAACTGGCGAATATCTACAAGGCCCTGCCAAAGAAACGCCAGACCCTGTTGTTCTCGGCGACCTTTTCCGATGCGATCCGCTTGCTGGCCGGGCAGATGCTCAATGATCCGCTAAGCATTGAAGTGAGCCCGCGCAACGTGGCAGCCAACACCGTCAAGCAATGGGTGGTGACGGTGGACAAGAAGCGCAAGCCGGAATTGTTCGTGCACCTGATGCGCAAGCATAAGTGGAAGCAGGTGCTGGTATTCGCCAAAACCCGCAACGGCGTCGATGCACTGGTGGAAAAACTCCAGGGCCTGGGGGTCAACGCCGACGGTATCCACGGTGACAAGCCTCAGGCCACCCGCCAACGTGCGCTGGACCGCTTCAAGGCCAGCGAAGTGCAGATCCTGGTCGCCACCGACGTTGCCGCCCGTGGCTTGGACATCGAGGATTTGCCGTTGGTGGTGAACTTCGACCTGCCAATCGTGGCCGAGGACTACATCCACCGTATCGGCCGTACCGGCCGGGCGGGCGCTACAGGACAGGCGATTTCCCTGGTCTGCGCCGATGAAGTGAATCTGCTGTCAGCCATCGAGATGTTGACCCGTCAGACGTTGCCTCGCCAGATGGAACAAGACTTCGAGCCTGAGCACCGCGTGCCGGACACCGATGCCAGCGGCCAAGTGATCAAGAAACCGAAAAAGCCGAAGAAACCGAAAGCCTCCGGTGGCGGCGGCAAGCGCAACCTGGGTAAGTGGGTGGACAGTGGCGACGCGGCGCCGGTGGAGCCTTCGGTCAAGCCGGTGCGCAAAGTGCCGGTGTTCAATACCGGGCCGCGTAAGCGTAAGCCTTGATGACCTGCCAGGTCTGATAAATCGCTATCGCGAGCAAGCTCGCTCCCACAGTTGACCGGGTTCTGTCATAAGGATTGCGATAAATGTGGGAGCGAGCTTGCTCGCGATAGGTGCGCCTCGGTCTTCAACCCTGGCGCTGTAGCCACTCCACCATTCCCAAGCCCGCTGTCCGGCCACTGGCAAAGCACGCCGTGAGCAGGTAGCCGCCGGTCGGCGCTTCCCAGTCGAGCATTTCCCCGGCGCAGAAAACCCCGGGCACTTGCTTGAGCATCAGGCGTTCATCCAGGGCTTGGAACGTCACGCCACCGGCGCTGCTGATGGCTTCGTCCAAGGGGCGGGGCTTCACCAGGGTGACCGGCAGGGCCTTGATGGCCTGGGCCAGCCGCGCCGGGTCAGTGAAACATTCGGCCGGCGTGAGCTCGCGCAACAGCGCCGCCTTGACGCCGTCGATCCCCAACTGGCTGTGCAAGTGCTTGGCCATTGAGCGTGAGCCTCGTGGTTTGTTCAGGGCCTGAAGGATTTTATCCACAGGCCGGCCCGGCAATAGATCCAGATGAATGGTCGCGCTGCCGCATTGGTTGATCGCTTCGCGAATCGTTGCCGACAGGGCGTAGACCAGGCTGCCTTCGAGGCCAGTGGCGGTGAGCACGCATTCGCCGAGGCGCGGTACATCGTCGTTCAGGCCCATGGCGATGTTCTTGAGCGGGGCCCCGGCGAATTTGCTGATCATCAGGTCGCTCCAGGCTTCTACCTCGAACCCACAGTTGCTGGGTTGCAGTGGCGCCAGGGCTACGCCACGCTGTTCCAGCGGTAGCATCCAGGCGCCGTCGGAGCCCAGGCGCGACCAACTGCCGCCGCCCAACGCCAGCAAGGTGGCCTTGGGGTACAGGGTTTTGTCGCCTTCAGGGGAGGCGATGCGCAAGCTGCCATCCGGGTTCCAGCCGAGCCAGCGATGACGCGTGTGGATCACCACGCCAGCATCGCGCAGGCGCTTGAGCCAGGCGCGCAACAGCGGTGCGGCCTTCATGTCGGTAGGAAATACCCGCCCGGAGCTGCCGACAAAGGTGTCGATGCCCAGCCCGTGGATCCATGTGCATAACTCATCCGCCCCGAATGCCCGCAACAGCGGCGCGAGATTTGGCGCGCGTTCGGCGTAGCGGGACAGAAAAGCCGGAAAGGCTTCGGAGTGGGTGATGTTCATGCCGCCCACGCCGGCCAGCAGGAATTTCCTGCCCACCGATGGCATGCCGTCGTACAGGTCGACTCGCAGGCCGGCCTGGCTCAACACCTCGGCCGCCATCAGGCCGGCGGGGCCGCCGCCGATGATGGCGATGTTTGGTGTGTAGGATTGGGTGGCTTGGGTCATGGCAATTGGTGAGGCTGGGGAATAAGCCGCGCATTCTATCAGCACAGATCCCTGTGGGAGCGGGCTTGCTCGCGAAGGCGGTGTGACAGTCGGATATCCATGTAGCTGATACACCGCTTTCGCGAGCAAGCCCGCTCCCACACTTGTATGCGGTGTTCTCGAGAGGTGTGATCAAAAAACAGCCAAGCCCCTGCAAGCTATAGGCAACATAGCCTGTAGGCCGTTTCGCTCAGGTTATCCACAGGCCGCTCCACAGGCATTGTGGGTAAAGCCCAGGTTTCAGTGACAACCTGATGACGTCCAGACCCTTTGTGCGCTGTGGTGCAGGATCCCGTGGCGGCGAGCCAGGGCCTGGCGGTCCTTGCTGTAGCCACCGCCAATCACGCCGACCACCGGGATGTCGCGGCCCAGGCAATGGCGCATGACGCTCTCGTCCCGGGCGGCGAGGCCTTCGTCGGTCAGTTTCAGGTAACCGAGGGCGTCGTCCTTGTGTACGTCGACGCCGGCGTCATACAGGACCAGGTCCGGTTGGTAGAGCGGCAGCAGGTAGTTGAGGGCGTCGTCCACCACCTTCAGGTAGGCGGCGTCCTCCATGCCCATCGGTAGGGGAATGTCCCAATCGCTGTGCGCTTTGCGTGCGGGAAAATTCTTTTCGCAGTGCAAGGAAACTGTCACGGCGTCCGGGGTGTCATGGAGTATTCGGGCGGTGCCGTCGCCCTGATGCACATCGCAATCGAAAATCAGCACCCGCGAGACCCGACCGCTGGCCAGGAAATAGCGGCTGATCACCGCTAGGTCATTGAAAATGCAGAACCCGGCCGGGTGGTCGTAGTGGGCGTGATGGGTGCCGCCGGCCAAGTGACAGGCCAGTCCGTGTTCAAGGGCTTGTTCGGCGGCCAGCAGCGAACCGCCCACGGCGCGCACCGTTCGGCGGGCCAGGGCCTCGCTCCAGGGCAGGCCAAGTCGCCGTTGGTCTTCGCGGGACAACTCGCCGCCCATGTAGCGTTCGATATAGGCACGGTCGTGGGCCAGGGCGAGGATGTCCGGCGGACACAGCGACGGGCGCAACAGCTCCGCGTCGCGGGCCAGGCCGCTATCCACCAGGTGATCGCGCAGCAGGCGAAACTTGTCCATGGGGAACCGGTGTTCCGCCGGGAATTCGGGGCTGTAGTCTTCGTGATAGATCAGCGGCAGTGGCATGGTGTTTTCAGTAGTGATTGAGTGACGGATCCTACCAGCGATGTAGACTCTGGGGCATGGAAAGGGAGTGAAGATGGAGCCGATACTGGAACTGGAAAGCGCACGGTTGCTCTTGCGGCAGTGGCGCGATGATGACTTGCCGGAATTTGCCGCCATGTGCGCCGACCCGCAGGTGATGCGTTATTTCCCGGAGCGCCTGAGTCGCCTGGAAAGCGCCGCCCTGATTGGCCGCGTGCGGGGGCATTTCGCCGAGCATGGTTTTGGTTTGTGGGCGCTGGAACGCAAGGACACCGGGGACTTCATCGGCTTTACCGGGCTCGGTGTGGTCGGGTTCGACGCGCCGTTCACGCCGGCCATCGAAATCGGCTGGCGCCTGGCCCGGGAGCACTGGGGCCTGGGGTATGCCAGCGAAGCGGCGTGGACCGCCCTGCGTTGTGCCTTCGACCAGTTGACGCTGGACGAAGTGGTGGCGTTCACCGCCGTCGATAACCTGCCCTCGCAAAAGGTCATGCAGGCCATTGGCATGCAGCACGACCCTGCGGACGACTTCGAGCACCCGACACTCGCCGTCGGTCATCCATTGCGTCACCATGTGCTTTATCGCATCAATCGTGAGCAGTGGTTGCAAACCCTGCACGGTTAGTCGACACGGACGTTTACAATGCCCGGCCAAATGGCCCGGGCCAACAATCGATCCGCCGCCGCAGCGTAGACTGCGCGGTCATTGCGCTGTGTGAGGAAAGTCTGAATGAGCCACGTGTTGGAAGATCTGGTCGACCTGCTGACCCTGGAACCGATCGAAGAGAACCTGTTTCGCGGTCGCAGCCAGGATCTGGGGTTTCGCCAGTTGTTCGGCGGCCAGGTGCTGGGCCAGTCGTTGTCGGCGGCCAGCCAGACCGTGGAAGAGGCGCGCCATGTGCATTCGATGCATGGTTATTTCCTGCGTCCGGGGGATGCCGCGCTGCCGGTGGTCTACCAGGTGGACCGGGTGCGTGACGGTGGCAGCTTCAGCACCCGCCGGGTGACGGCGATCCAGAAGGGCAACCCGATTTTCACCTGCAGTGCGTCGTTCCAGTACGACGAACAGGGCTTTGAGCACCAGAGCACCATGCCGCAGGTTGTCGGGCCGGAAAACCTGCCGTCCGAGCTGGAACTGACACAGCAGCGCGCGCACCTGCTGCCCGAGCACATGCGCGAAAAACTGCTGTGCCCCAAGCCGATCGAGGTGCGCCCGGTCACCGAAAAAGACCCTTACAACCCGCAACCGGCCGACCCGGTGAAATACGTGTGGTTTCGTGCCGATGGCGCCCTGGCGGACTCGCCGGCCTTGCACAAATACCTGCTGGCCTACGCCTCGGACTTCGGCCTGCTGACCACTTCGCTGCTGCCCCATGGCAAATCGGTGTGGCACAAGGATATGCAGGTCGCCAGCCTCGATCACGCCTTGTGGTTCCATGCCGACCTGCGCGCCGATGACTGGTTGCTCTACGCCATGGACAGCCCGTGGGCCGGCAATTCCCGTGGATTCTCCCGGGGCAGCGTGTTCAACCGCGCCGGACAGCTGGTGGCCTCGGTCACCCAGGAAGGCCTGATTCGTCACCGCAAGGACTGGGCATGAGCCTGTCCGAGGTTCGTCACTGGGTGTTCGACATGGATGGCACGCTGACTATCGCCGTGCATGACTTCGCGGCAATCCGCGTGGCCCTGGCGATTCCGGCCGAAGACGACATCCTCACTCATCTGGCCGGCTTGCCCGCTGAGGAAGCGGCGGCCAAGCATGCCTGGTTGCTGAAACACGAACGGGACCTGGCGCTGGGCTCCAAACCTGCACCTGGCGCGGTCGAGTTGGTGCGAGAGCTGGCTGGGCGCGGCTATCGCCTGGGGATCCTGACCCGCAACGCCCGCGAACTGGCCCACGTGACGCTGGAGGCCATTGGCCTGGCGGACTGTTTCTCCGTGGAGGATGTGCTGGGCCGTGACGAGGCACCGCCCAAGCCACATCCTGGTGGCCTGTTGAAACTGGCCGAGGCCTGGAACGTGGCACCGGACACGATGGTGATGGTGGGGGACTACCGCTTCGACCTGGACTGTGGCCGGGCGGCAGGGGCGCGGACGGTGTTGGTGAACTTGCCGGACAACCCATGGCCGGAGCTGACGGATTGGCATGCGCGCGATTGTGTTGAGTTGCGGCGGATGCTTTTGGCTTGAGATGGGTGGTGACTGACCCGCCGCCTTCGCGAGCAAGCCCGCTCCCACAGGAGGGTTGTCGATTACAGAATCTGTGTTCGACACAAATCTATTGTGGGAGCGGGCTTGCTCGCGAAAGGGCCTTCCTAGTCGACACAAAGCTTACTGCCCGAACAACGTCTTCAGCCCCTCCGGCGAATTGAACATCCCACTCCCATCGTGCCCGACCCCCGGTACTTCGATCAGCCGCTGGTTCAGCCCCACGGGATGACGCCGGGTCAGGTAGTCGAAAAAGAAATGCCCGCGCAATAGCCGGTAGGGCCCTTGGGTCTGCGCTTCACAGCCCTTGTCCAGCGCCGGATGCTCCGGGTCGACGTCCTGCTGCCCGAGCAGATAAACGATGTCGCGTTTGACGTAGTTCTCCTCCAGGCGGGCGGGCGTCTGTCCGGCGGCATAGGTGGGCAGGTCCTGCAGGCCGTATTTCCAGCGATTGAAACCAGGGCAACTGGCGGGGTCGAACGCCATGGGCCGTTGCCCATCGAAGTAGGCATAGGACGACGGATTGGCGATGACAAACCGCGGGTTGATCCGGTATCGGCCTTGGGCGAGCAGGGCATAGCGCTGCACAACCTGGGCGCCGCCGGAATGACCGGCGATGACGATCTCCTTCACTTCGGGGAACTGCTGCCGGTCACTGACCCGCGCGACGATGTCGTCGAGGACCTGGAAGGAACTGACGGGATTGGGCCCTGTGGATAAGCCACCGGCCATCCAGTCGTTGCCCTGCCAGCGCAGTAGCTCATCGGGCAATGTGTGGCGAGCCACGTCCTGCTCGTTGAGGAATTGCGGGGCGATAATCAGGGTCGTGCCCTGCTGCCCGGCCTGTTCGGCAGCCTTTTCGGCGCTGTGCAGGTAGGTCTCGGCATTGCGCAGCCGACCATGAAGAATGATCAGCACGCGCTGGACGGACGCCGGGGGCGGGCTGACGGCGACGGCCATGGCGCCGCCCTTGAGTTGCAGGCGCCCTTGGGCGACCACGTTGACGCCGTGTTCATCTGCCTGGGCAACGGCGCAGCACAGCACCAGCCCGATCAACGCACGCCACTTCATCTACAGGTTTTTCGCTGCGAAGGTGTCGCACTGGCTGACCTGGCCTTGAGCGAAGCCGGTCTTGAACCAGCGCACCCGCTGCGCCGAGGTGCCGTGGGTGAAAGAGTCCGGCACTACGCGGCCCTGGCCTTGTTGCTGCAAGCGGTCATCGCCGATGGCGTTGGCGGCGGTCAAGGCCTCCTCGATGTCCCCCGGCTCCAGCCAGTTCAGGCGTTTTTGCGCATGGTTGGCCCAGACGCCGGCCAGGCAATCGGCCTGCAATTCCTGGCGCACCAACAAGCCGCCGTCGCCTTCCATCTGCCGGCCTTGCTGGCGGGCTTCCTGGATCTTTGCCGATACGCCAAGCAGCGTCTGCACGTGATGGCCGATTTCGTGGGCAATGACGTAGGCCTGGGCGAAATCGCCTGCGGCGGCGAAGCGTTGGGACATTTCCTTGAAGAAGCTCATGTCCAGGTAGACCTGTCGGTCCGCCGGGCAATAGAACGGACCGGTCGCCGAGGAGGCCAGGCCGCAGGCCGAGTTGACTCGACCGCTGAACAACACCAGTTTGGGTTGCTGGTACTGGCGTCCTGCCTGTTGGAAAACCTGGCCCCAGGTGTCTTCGGTATCGCCGAGGATCGAACGCACGAACTCGGCCTGTTCATCGTTGGCCGGTGGCGCTTGGCGGGTTTGTGAAGTGGCAGGCGCGGACTGGTCCATCTGCCCGGCCAGTTGCCCGAGGATCTGCATCGGGTCCTGGCCAGTGATCCAGCCAATGCCGACGATCAGGAGAATGGCGGTCAGGCTCAATCCCTTGCCGCCACCGAAACGCATTCCGCCACCGCCCCCACCTTCACCACGGGCGTCCACCACGTTGTCACTGCGGCGACCTTTTTTCCATAACATGTGGGAAGTCCTCTGAATGACCCTGCTAAAAATAACTGCTGTGGCGGTGAGTCTAGCTTTTAGGCGCCCAAGGTGCGCGCCGCGCTTGAGCTGTCAGGCAACGGACACGGGTTTTGGTTCAGCGGTGAGCCAATCCTGCCGGGCTCTGGAATTTTCATTACACTTCGGATTCAGAACTTATCGGTATGCTCGCTGGCCCAACAACTGCAACGTGCGTCACGGCCCCTACATCAAGCAACGCAGGTTTTCCTCATGACCGTCAGCACACCGCTCTCAGGCGTCAATCAGGCTTTCAAGGGCATTGTGCTTATTCTGGTCGCAACGTTTCTGTTCTCCAGTCATGACGCGTTGTCCAAATATCTGTCGGGTTTTTATCCGATCATCATGGTGGTCTGGGCACGTTACGTGGTGCACACCTTGTTGATGGCGGGTATCTTCCTGCCGCGTTCGGGGCTGCGGGTCCTACGTACCAAGCGCCCGTTGTGGCAGTTGGCCCGGGCGTTGTGCCTGCTGGGCACCAGTCTGTTTTTCACCACTGCGTTGATGTTCATCCCACTGGCCGAGGCGACGGCGGTCAACTTCCTCGCGCCCGTGCTGGTGACCGCGTTGTCGGTGCCGTTGCTGGGCGAACACGTGACGCGGGGTCAATGGATCGCGGTGATCTTCGGTTTTATCGGGGTGTTGATCATCGTCCATCCCGGTGGCGATCTGTTCACCCCGGCGGTGTTGTTGCCCTTCTGTTCGGCGTTGTTTTTCTGTTTCTACCAACTGCTCACGCGCAAGCTCAGCGAGATCGACAGCCCGACCACCAGCAATTTCTTCGCCGGCCTGTGCAACACGTTGGTGATGAGCGCGCTGGTGCCGTTTTTCTGGCAAGTGCCGAGCCTGATGCACGGGGTGATGATGCTGGCGCTGGGTGCCTGTGGGATGACCGCGCACCTGATGCTGACCCAAGCCTTCCGCTTTGCCGCCCCGGCGCTGCTCGCGCCGTTCGGGTATTGCCAGATCGTGTTTGCCGGCCTGCTGGGCTGGTTGTTCTTCAGCCATACGCCGACGCTGACCACCGTGGTGGGCATCGCCCTGATCTGCTTGAGTGGGTTGGCGGCGGCGTGGCAGCAGCGGCGCAAGTGACCGGATCTGTCTGGACCGGGAATGATCGCTCTGTGGCGAGGGGATAAATCCCGTCGCCACAAGTTGGATTTCTGCCTCAATGACTAATCAGCTTTCCAGCGTCGGCACCTTGCGCGGCGCCATGAAGTACAGCCAGGTCAGGGCAATGAAGTACATCGCCGGAATCAGGGTGAACAGCACGGTGTAGTTGTTGTTGGTGATCGTGAGGATGTGGCCCACCAACTGGGTCATGAACATCCCGCCGATGGCCGCGCACATGCCGCCGAAGCCGAACACCGTACTCATCATGTGCTTGGGCGTGTAGTCCATCACCAGGCTCCAGATGTTGGCGGTCCAGGCCTGGTGCGCGCCGATGGCCAGGGAAATGGCGAACACCGCCATCCACAGGTTGCTTGCGCCGGCGGCCATGATCACGCCGATGATGCAGCAGGCGAACAGCAGCATGGACACCAGCCGCGCCTTGATCGGATTGAGGCCGCGACCGATCAGGAACGAAGACAGGATCCCGCCGCCCACGCTGCCGAAGTCGGCGGTGAGGTAGATGATGATCAGCGGGATGCCCATCTGGGTCACGTTGATGCCCAGGTTGTATTGCTGGTTCAGGAACGGCGGTAGCCAGTAGAGGTAAAACCAGAACACCGGTGCGGTGATCGAGTAGGCCAACGCGAACGCCCAGGTGCCGCGCATGCGCAGGATGCGGGAGAACGGTACGCGGGTCTGGTCCGGTTCGTCCTGGGCCTGAATGTAGTCCAGTTCTGACTGTTTGACGGAGGGGTGGTCTTCGGGGTTGAAGTATTTCAGCCCCCAGAACAGCAGCCAGATCCCGCCCAGGGCGGCCATGCACAGGAACGCAGCCTGCCAGCCCCACACGTGCAGGACCAGTGGCAGCAGCATCGGGGTGAACATCGCGCCGACGTTGGTCCCGGCGTTGAAAATGCCCGTGGCCACGGCCCGTTCACCCGCCGGGAACCACAGCCGCGTGGTTTTCACGCAGGCCGGGTAGTTGGCGGCTTCGGTGAGGCCGAGGATGAAGCGGCAGACCATGAAGCCCACCGCCGAGGTCGCCAGGCCATGGGCGCCGGTCGCCAGGCTCCAGAGCAGCACGGCGCAGAAGAACACGCGCTTGACGCCGATCCGGTCGATCAATCGCCCCTGCAACACGAAGCCGACGGCATAACCGACCTGGAACCAAAAGTTGATGTTGGCGTAGTCCATCGCCGTCCAGCTCATTTCCTTGGCCAGGATCGGCTGCATCACGCCCAAGGCGGCGCGGTCGATGTAGTTCAGGGTGGTGGCGAAAAATACCAGGGCGAGCATGCCCCAACGGGTCTTGCCCACGGCCATGGCGCCGCGGATCTTGTCTCCGACGCCGCCGGTGGAGGCACTCAGGCCAGGGGCCAGGCGGGAACTTTGGGAAGGAATCATAGCGTGTACCCGTTTTTGAAATTCTTATGGTTGGTCTGGGTCTTTCCATTGGTTCCGGCGGCTGGGGCCGGCGTCAATGTGGGAGCGATGGTGCGCAGTGAGCAAAAAATCGTCAATTCGGCAATCGGCATTTTGTTCGATAATCGCCCAAAAAACTAACCGGATGGTACATATTAAATTGCTGAAAGAAACCGGCAGCTCAATAATCGGCTGACTCTTTCAAAAGCGGCGCACCTTTTGTAGCCGATGCCTGTCCCGGGAGCCGAAGTCATGCAGCGTTCCATTGCCACCGTATCCTTGAGCGGTACCTTGCCGGAAAAACTCGAAGCCATTGCCGCCGCCGGTTTCGACGGGGTGGAAATCTTCGAGAACGATCTTCTCTATTACGATGGCAGCCCGCGGGAAATCAGGCAGATGTGCGCCGACCTGGGCATCGCCATCACCTTGTTCCAACCGTTTCGTGACTTCGAAGGTTGCCGTCGTGATCGCCTGGCGCGCAATCTGGAGCGGGCCGAGCGCAAGTTCGACTTGATGCAGGAACTGGGCACCGACCTGGTGCTGGTGTGCAGCAACGCCTCGGCCGACAGCGTCGGCGATGAACAGATCCTGATCGATGACCTGCGCCTGCTGGCCGAACGGGCCGGCGCGCGAGGCTTGCGTATCGGTTACGAAGCGCTGGCCTGGGGCCGCCACGTCAATACGTATCAACAGGTCTGGAACATCGTGCGCCAGGCCGATCACCCCAGCCTTGGCGTGTTGCTCGACAGCTTCCATACCTTGTCCCTCAAGGGCGATCCGAGTGCGATCGCCGAGATCCCTGGCGAGAAGATTTTCTTCGTGCAAATGGCCGACGCGCCGATCCTGGCCATGGACGTCCTGGAGTGGAGCCGGCATTTCCGTTGTTTCCCGGGGCAGGGCGAATTCGACTTGCCGGGGTTCCTGGCGCCGATCATCCAGAGTGGTTATACCGGGCCGCTGTCGCTGGAGATCTTCAACGACGGCTTCCGCGCCGCGCCGCCACGGGCCAATGCCGCCGACGGCCTGCGCTCGCTGCTGTACCTGGAAGAAAAGACCCGCCAGCGACTGGCCGAAGAAGCGAGCGCCGTTGGCAATGCCGACATCCTGTTCGCCACCCCTCCGGCCAGCGAATATGACGGCATCGAATTCCTCGAGTTCGCCGTGGACGATAGCCTCGGTGCCAAGCTCTCCCATTGGCTGGAGCGGCTGGGGTTCGTCAAGGCCGGCCAGCACCGTTCGAAGAATGTCAGCCTGCTGCGCCAGGGTGATATCAACCTGATCCTCAACAGCGAACCGTACTCCTTTGCCCACAGTTTTTTCGAAGCCCACGGGCCTTCGTTGTGCGCCACCGCCGTGCGCGTGAAAAACAGTGCCAGCGCCTTGGCGCGGGCCGTTGCCTACAAGGGCCAGCCCTATCGCGGGCTGGTGGGGCCCAATGAGCTGGAGCTGGCGGCGGTGCGCGCACCGGACGGCAGCCTGATCTACCTGGTGGACCAGGAAACCGACGTCTACGGCACCGATTTCAACCTGCAGCCGGGGGCTGTCATCGGGGCCGGGCTCAAGCGCATCGACCACATGGCAATGGCGCTGCCGGCCGACAGCCTCGACAGTTGGGTGCTGTTCTACAAGAGCCTGCTGGATTTCGAGGCCGACGACGAAGTCGTCTTGCCCGACCCCTATGGCCTGGTGAAAAGCCGTGCGCTGCGCAGCCGCTGCAGTTCGATCCGCTTGCCGCTGAACATTTCCGAGAACCGCAACACCGCGATCTCACACGCGCTGTCGAGTTATCGCGGCTCCGGCGTGCATCACATCGCCTTCGATTGCGACGACATCTTCGCCCAGGTCAGTCGTGCCAAAGAGGCGGGCGTGCCGTTGCTGGACATCCCGCTCAATTACTACGACGACCTGGCGGCGCGTTTCGATTTCGACGACGAGTTCCTTAGCGAACTGGCCTATTTCAACGTGCTGTACGACCGCGACGCCCAGGGTGGTGAGCTGTTCCACGTTTACACCGAGCCGTTCGAGGGGCGGTTTTTCTTTGAGATCATCCAGCGCAAGAACGGTTATGCCGGTTATGGGGCTGCCAACGTCGCGGTGCGCCTGGCGGCCATGGCCAAGTCCCGTAGCGGTGGCTTGCGGCACGCCAAGTTGTAGGGAAATCGTAAACGCCGCGGTAAAGGGCAACGCCGTGGCTTCCTTCACTGCACGGTGCGGCCCATAATCGCCCACCTGTGCAGTGATGGCCGTGAGCCCCGCAATGACTATGAATCCAGAGCTTTCCGCAGCCCTCGACGAACCTGTCGCCGCGCCGCGCAAGAGTCGCAAGAACAACCCGGAGAAAACCCGGGAGAACATTCTTCAGGAAGCCATCGTCGAGTTCGTCCAGCAGGGCCTGTCCGGCGCCCGGGTCGATGCCATCGCCGAACGCATCCACACGTCCAAGCGCATGATCTACTACTACTTCGGCAGCAAGGAGCAGTTGTACGTCGAGGTGCTGGAAAAACTCTACGGGGATATCCGCACCACCGAGAGCCGCTTGCACCTGGCGGAACTGGCCCCGGTCGACGCGATTCGGCGCCTGGTGGAGTTCACCTTCGACCACCACGACCGCAACGTGGATTTCGTGCGCATCGTCTGCATCGAGAACATCCACAACGCCGAGTACGTGAAGCAGTCAGGCACGATCAAGGCGATGACCAACACCATCCTCGATTCCCTGGGTGTGATCCTGCGTCGCGGCGCCGAAGAGGGTGTGTTCCGTCCCGATCTGCAACCGCTGGATGTGCACTTGCTGATCAGCTCGTTCTGTTTCTACCGGGTGTCCAACCGCCAGACGTTCGGTGAGATCTTTCAGATCGACCTGTCGGATGAAACGGTCAAGCAGCGGCATCGGCAGATGGTTTGTGAGTCGGTGTTGCGTTATCTGCAGCCCTGACACCGGCCTTTTGTGGGAGCGGTTTGTGTGGGAGCGAGCTTGCTCGCCATAGCGGTCGATCAGTCAACACCGATTGCGACTGACACACCGTCATCGCGAGCAAGCTCGCTCCCACAAGT
This sequence comes from Pseudomonas sp. NFACC04-2, assembly GCF_900119265.1. Classification (NCBI taxonomy): domain Bacteria; kingdom Pseudomonadati; phylum Pseudomonadota; class Gammaproteobacteria; order Pseudomonadales; family Pseudomonadaceae; genus Pseudomonas; species Pseudomonas sp. NFACC04-2. The sequence continues at coordinate 22,093 of NZ_FPJC01000026.1, read as the reverse complement.
CATTCCCACAAGGGATTTATCACCAGGCTTTAGTGGTTCATGCTCTGGAAATGCTCCAGCATCCGCTGCGCATCCGGCGCCACGCCGCTGAACAGTTCGAACGCCTTCACCGCCTGGAACACCGCCATATTGCCGCCATCCAGGGTGCGGCATCCGATGGCGCGGGCGTTGCGCAGCAGTTCGGTTTCCAGCGGGAAGTAGACGATTTCCGCGACCCACAGGGCGCCCCGCAACAGCTCGACCGGCACCGGCATGCCCGGTAGTTTCGCCATGCCCATGGGCGTGGTGTTCACCAGGCCGTCGGCCTCGGCCATGGCGGTGGGCAGGTCATGCCCGGCGCGAGCGCGGCCTGTGCCGAAGTGTTGGTTCAAGTTGTTGGCCAGCGCCTCGGCACGGCTGACCTCGACGTCAAAAATGCTCAGGGTTTCCACGCCCTCCAGCAGCAGCGCATGGGCCACCGCCGCACCGGCGCCACCGGCGCCCATCTGGACCACGCGCTGGCGCGCCACATCCCCCAGGCCACGGCGAAAACCTTCGGCGAACCCCAGGCAGTCGGTGTTGTGGCCGATGCGCTTGCCGTCCTTGAGCACCACGGTATTGACCGCGCCGATGCCGTGGGCCTCGGGCGACAATTCATCCAGCAGCGGGATGATCGCCTGCTTGCAGGGGAAGGTGATGTTCAGACCGGTGAAGTTCATGCGTTCGGCGGCCACCAGCAAGTCAGCCAGGGCGCCGCTGTCGAGTTTCAGCGCGTCGAGGTCGATCAGCCGATAGAGATAACGCATGCCTTGGGCATCGCCTTCCTGCTCATGCAGCGCCGGCGTGCGTGACGCCTGGATGCCCGCACCGATCAGGCCGGCCAGCACAGTGATATTCGACATGCTCATCAACCCTTCAACCGCTGACTGAAATGTTCCAGGGCCAGGCGATAACCATGGCTGCCAAACCCGCACATCACGCCAATGGCGACGGATGAGACGAAGGAGTGATGGCGGAATGTTTCGCGAGCGTGGACGTTGGACAGGTGAACTTCGATCACCGGTACCTCGCTGGCCACCAGTGCGTCGCGGATCGCCACTGAGGTGTGGGTCCAGGCCGCCGGGTTGATGATGATACCGGCGCACCGGCCCCGGGCGCCGTGAATCCAGTCCAGCAACTCGCTTTCCTGATTGGTCTGGCGAAACTCCACCGCCAAGCCGAACTCTTCAGCGGCGCGGCCACACAGTGCCGAGATGTCGGCCAGGGTTTCATAGCCGTAGGTTGCCGGCTCGCGGGTGCCGAGCAGGTTCAGGTTCGGGCCGTTGAGCACCAGAACGATCGGAGGCATCGCAATTTCTCCACATTTTTATTGTTGGTGTCGGCGGGGTTTCAGCCGGTGGAGATAAATTGTACTAGATAGTTAATTTGGTCAAATAAAGCCGACGCCCATGGCTATTAAGTGTTCGATGATCGAACAAGCTTCTCAGGGTTCGGGAATTTGGAGGCAGCAATTATGGAGAGGGAGCAAGCTCCCTCTCCCCGGTGACTTACCGTCGAGTCAACAACACCCCGGATTCCATGTGGTGGGTCCAGGGAAATTGATCGAACAACGCGCAGCGTGTGATGCGGTGGGTGTCGTTCAGTTGCGCGATGTTCGCGGCGAGGGTGTCTGGGTTGCAGGAGATGTACAGGATGTTGTCGAAGCGCCGGGTCAGCTCGCAGGTATCCGGGTCCATGCCGGCGCGAGGCGGGTCGACGAAGACGCTGCCGAACTCGTAGCTTTTCAGGTCAACGCCCTGCAGGCGGCGGAACGGGCGGACTTCGTTCAGGGCTTCGGTCAGCTCTTCGGCTGACAGACGCACCAGCGTGACGTTATCCACGGCGTTTTCGCTGAGATTGCTCAGCGCGGCGTTCACCGAGGTCTTGCTGATTTCGGTGGCCAGGACTTTGCGCACACGGGTGGCCAGGGGCAGGGTGAAGTTGCCGTTGCCGCAGTACAACTCCAGCAGATCGTCGTTGCGCTCCCCCAATGCCTCGTAGGCCCAGTTGAGCATCTTCTGGTTCACCGTGCCGTTGGGCTGGGTGAAGGCGCCTTCGGGCTGGCGATAGCTGAAGGTGCGGCCGCCCACTTCGAGTTTCTCCACCACATAATCATGGCCGATCACTTCCCGCTTGCCCTTGGAGCGGCCAATGATGCTCACGCCCAGGTCGGTTGCCAGCTTCGAGGCGGCAGCGTGCCAGTGCTCGTCCAGCGGGCGGTGATAACACAGGGTGATCATCGCGTCCCCCGCCAGGGTGGTCAGGAACTCCACCTGGAACAACTTATGGCTCAGGGGCGCGCTGGCTTGCCAGGCGGCCTTGAGTTGCGGCATCAACTGGTTGATGCGCAGGCTGGCGATGGGAAATTCCTCGATGAGGATCGGCGTGCGCTTGTCGTCCTGGGAGAACATCGCGTAATGCCGTTCACCGGCCTCGCGCCACAGGCGGAACTCGGCCCGCAGGCGAAAGTTTTTCAGGGGCGAATCGAACACCGCGGGTTCCGGTGCCTCGAATGGGGCCAGCAGGTCACGCAAGCGGGTGACCTTGTCCTGCAACTGAGCGGCGTAGGCCTGGGAATCAAAAGTCATGCGTTGAACCAACCCAACTTGATCACGAACAGGATCGACAGAATGACCAGCGCCGGGTTCAGCTCACGGCCACGGCCAGACACCAGTTTGATGGCGGTCCAGGCAATGAAACCGAAGGCGATGCCGTTGGCGATGGAATAGGTGAATGGCATCGCCAAGGCAGTGATCACCACCGGGGCGGCGACGGTGATGTCATCCCAGTCGATTTCCGCCAGGCCCGAGGTCATCAGCACGGCGACGAACAACAAGGCCGGCGCGGTGGCGAAGGCCGGGACGCTGGCGGCCAGTGGCGAGAAGAACAGCGCCAGCAGGAACAGGATCGCCACCACGATGGCGGTCAGGCCGGTGCGTCCGCCGGCGCTGACGCCCGCTGCCGATTCGATGTAACTGGTGGTGGTGGAGGTGCCCAGCAGCGAACCGGCCATGGCGGCGGTACTGTCGGCGATCAGTGCACGGCCCATCTTTGGCATATGGCCGTCCTTGCCCATCAGCCCGGCGCGCTTGGCGACGCCGATCAGGGTACCGGAGTTGTCGAACAGGTCGACGAACAGGAAGGCGAAGATCACGCTCACCAGGCCGATGTCCAGGGCGCCCTTGATGTCCAGTTGCAGGAAGGTCGGGGCCAGGGAGGGCGGCATGGACATCACGCCGCCGAACGGCGTGAAGCCCATCAGGATCGAAACAAGGGTGACTGCCAGGATGCCGATCAGCACTGCGCCGCGCACTTTCAGCGCTTCGAGGGCGACGATCAGGACAAAACCGAGGGTGGCGAGGATTGGCGCCGGTTGCTTCAAATCGCCGAGGCCGACCATGGTCGCCGGGTTTTTCACCACGATGCCGGCGTTATTCAGGGCAATCAGCGCCAGGAACAGGCCGATACCGGCGGCGATGGCCGAACGCAGGGGCAGCGGGATGCTGTTGATGATCCACTCGCGGATGCGAAAGATCGACAGCAGGAAGAACAGCACCGCGGAGATGAACACCGCGCCCAGCGCCACTTGCCAGGTATGGCCCATGTGCAGGACTACGGTGTAGGTGAAGAAGGCATTCAGGCCCATGCCCGGTGCGAGGGCGATCGGGTAGTTGGCGATCAGGCCCATGACCGTGGAGCCAATGGCCGCCGCCAGGCAGGTGGCGACGAACACCGCGCCTTTGTCCATGCCGGTTTCGCCAAGGATGCTCGGGTTGACGAACAGGATGTAGGCCATGGCCAGGAAGGTCGTGACGCCCGCCAGGATCTCGGTCCGCACGTTGGTGTTGTGTGCCTTGAGTTGAAACAGCCTTTCCAGCATGTCTGCTCCCCGTGGCGCGCCCGGCGCCGTGAATGTATCGACCTCAACAGCAAAGCACAGGTCGCCAGCGGCGCCCGGGAATTTTCTGCGGGTCGGAAAAAGCCGCGCATCATACCAGCAGCGTAGCGTTGTGGCTGCGATCGTCGTCGATGTTTTGCCAACGCCCCAAGTGGGCCATACTGCGCGTGGTTCCGGGAGGTCTCTATGCTTCATATGAATAAAAAGCTGCTAGCGGCCGTGGGCTGCGCGCTGGGCCTGTGGATGCCCGGCCAGGCCGTCCATGCCGCGTCGGCAGCGCCCTTGAGTGAGGTCAAGGTGCTCAAGGTCGAATCGCCGGCCTGTGGTTTCGAGGATATCGCGCCAGGGCAGGAACAGACCCGTTGCGATCACAATGGGCCGAATATCAAGGTCTACGTGCTGGAGGTCGGCTACGGTCGTCAGCCCAATGTCACGCTGGACGGTTTCGAGGTCGATGGCACTCGCTCGCCGGTGTGTGCGTACAGCAATGGCAATCTCAACGATTGTTCGGCCAAGACCAAAATCGTCGGCTATTTGTACATCTTCGACCTGAAGGGCAAGCAAGAGGGCACCTTCAGCTTCAGCAACCAGTCGATCAACGCCCCGGGCAACCGGATGTCGACCCAGCTGTACATCAAGTAATCGCGGGTCTCTGTAGGCGCTGTCGAGCGAAGCGAGGCTGCGATCTTTCCCCCGACGCTTGAATCTCAAGCGCATATCAAAAGATCGCAGCCTTCGGCAGCTCCTACACTACAAGCATCACCCAGCGGAGAGCGCCCATGATTCCTGGAACCAAGATCCCCCGAGCCCTGATAGCCGTCGCCGAGGGTGTCGACGACTTGCAGACGGTCACCTTGATCGACGTGCTGCGTCGAGCGCAGATCGAAACCGTGGTGGCGAGCATCGAAGGGCGGCGCATGCTCACCTGCGCCCGCGGCACGCGCCTGACGGCCGATGGCATGCTGGTGGACGTGCTCGCGCAGGATTTCGACCTGGTCGTCCTGCCAGGCGGCATCATCGGCGCCCAGCACCTGGCGGCTCATCAGCCGCTGCAACAACGGCTCAAGGACCAGGCCGCCGTCGGGCGTTTCTTCGCCGCCATCGCCGAGGCCCCGGCCCTGGCGCTACAGGCGTCCGGCGTCCTGCGCCAGCGCCGCATGACCTGCCTGCCCGCAGTAAGCCAGCAGTTGTCCGGTTGCAGCTTCGTCGATCAGCCTGTGGTGGTGGACGGCAACTGCATCACCGCCCAAGGCTCGGCCGCCGCCCTGGCGTTTGCCTTGACGCTGGTGGAGCAACTCTGTGGCAAGGGCGTGAGGAGCGTGGTGGCGGCAGAGCTGCTGGCCTGACACGCTTGATCCACATCGGCCTGTGGCGAGGGAGCTTGCTCCCGCTCGGCTGCGAAGCAGACGCTGGCATTCTTTCATCGCGCATTTGCCTTGAACGCTCACCCCTACCCTGAAGTCGTACCCCTTATGACGGCGGTTTTCCAAAACGCCGCGAGTACGACTAACCGTGAGGTGTTCCATGAGCGCGACCCTGTCCGAAGCGACGCAGGCGTCCTTCGTCCGTCATCCGATCCGTCTGACCCTCAATGGCCAGGTGCGAGAGTTGCAAGTGCTGGCCTGGACCACGTTACTGGACCTGCTACGTGAGCAACTGGACCTGGTGGGCAGCAAGAAAGGCTGCGACCACGGCCAATGCGGTGCCTGCACGGTGCTGCGCGACGGCAAACGGATCAATGCCTGTCTTACGCTGGCCGTCATGTGTGACGGCGCCGAATTGATCACCGTCGAAGGCCTGGCCAGCGACGACCAGTTGCATCCCATGCAGCAGGCTTTCATCAAGCACGACGCGTTCCAGTGCGGTTATTGCACGCCAGGGCAGATCTGTTCGGCGGTGGGCTTGGCCAACGAGGGCAGGGCGAAGACCCGTGGGCAGATCAGCGAGTTGATGAGCGGCAACCTGTGCCGCTGCGGCGCCTACACCAACATTCGCGATGCCATCGAAGAAGCTCTGCCACTTTGCCAGCAGGGAGGTGATCAATGAATCCCTTCCAATACAGCAAACCCGACACCGTGCAGGCCGCCGTCGATTTGTCGAGCCCGGTTTCCCGCTTCATCGCCGGCGGCACCAACCTGCTGGACCTGATGAAGGAAAACATCACCCGTCCCGAGCACCTGATCGACATCACTGGTTTGCCCCTGGCGGACCTCAGTGAAACCCCTTCCGGCGGGGTGATGATCGGGGCCTTGGTGAGCAATGCCGATCTGGCCTGGCACCCGTGGATCGAGCGCCGTTATCCACTGCTGTCCCAAGCGATCCTGGCCGGTGCCTCGCCACAGCTACGCAACATGGCCAGCACCGGCGGCAACCTGCTGCAACGCACCCGCTGCTATTACTTCTATGATGCGAGCGTGCCGTGCAACAAACGCCGGCCCGGTAGTGGTTGCCCGGCCCGGAACGGTTTGAACCGGATCCACGCGATTTTCGGTGCCAGCGATCAATGCGTGGCCACCCATCCCTCCGACATGTGCGTGGCTCTGGCCGCCCTGGAAGCGGTGGTCCATGTCCTGGGACGGGGTGGGGCGCGGACCATCGAGTTCGCCGACTTCCATCGCCTGCCCGGCGATGCCCCGGAGCGGGATAACCAACTGGCCGACGATGAGTTGATCACCGCTATCGAATTGCCCGCCGCCGGTTTTGCCGACCATAGCCACTACCTGAAGATCCGTGATCGTGCCTCCTACGCCTTTGCGCTGGTGTCGGTGGCGGCGGCGCTGGAGCTGGACGGGCCGGTGATCCGCCAGGCGCGCCTGGCCCTGGGAGGGGTGGCGCACAAACCCTGGCGCGACCGCGCCGTGGAGAGCTGGCTGACCGGGCAGACCGTCAGCCGCGAAACCTTCACCGCCGCTGCCGATGCGCTGCTGCAAAACGCCGAGCCGCTGGAGCACAACGGCTTCAAAGTCAGACTGGCGCGCCGGGCGATTGTCCGTGCCTTGAGTGACGCCGCATTGGGTTGCGCACCCCAGGGAGGACACGCCTGATGAACGCTCCGAGCAAATCCATAGGGCAGCCCCTCGACCGGGTCGACGGTCTGCTCAAGGTGACGGGCCAGGCCCGTTACGCCGCTGAATACCCTGAGGACGGCTTGCTGCACGGCAGCGTCGTCTCCGGTACCGTCGCTCGTGGCCGCGTAGTACGCATCGATGCGTCCCGAGCCCTGGCACTGCCCGGCGTGGTCGCGGTCATCGACCATACCAACCGGCCGAGGATTGCCAGCTACGACGAGCCCTACCAAGATGCCGATGCGGCGGACGGCTCGCCGTTCCGGCCGTTGTACAACGACCAGGTACTCTACAGCGGCCAGCCGCTGGCCCTGGTGGTGGCGGAAAACCTTGAGCTGGCGCGGTATGCCGGTTCGCTGGTTGAAATCGAATACGACGCCGAGGAGCATCAGACAGATCTGGTCACCTTGCAAAACGACGCCCATCCGGCACCGGCTGAACTGCCCAAGCCCCGTGGGAATTTTCAAGGCGAGTACGCCAGCTCTGCGCTCAGCGTGGATGTGTCCTACAGCACGCCGGTCGAACACCACAACCCGATGGAGCCACACGCCTCCACCGTGTTGTATCAGCCTGATGGCACCCTGCACATCCACGACAAGACCCAAGGCACGCAAAACTGCCAAGCCTATGTGCAAAAGGTCTTCGGCCTCGAGAAAGAACAGGTGCGGGTGTTTGCCGCGTTTGTCGGCGGTGCCTTCGGTTCCGGGCTGCGCCCGCAGTATCAATTGCCGTTGGCCGTGATGGCTGCACTGGCTCTCAAGCGCTCGGTGCGGGTCAGCCTGACGCGCCAGCAGATGTTCACCTTTGGCTATCGGCCGCGAACCCTCCAGCGCGTGCAACTGGGGGCGGCGGCCAACGGTCGCTTGCTGGCTGTGGCGCACACCGCTATCGGCCAGACCTCGCGCTTCGAGGACTTCACCGAACATGTGGTGGAGTGGAGCGGCATGCTTTATCACTGCGACAACGTGGCGTTGACCTACAAGTTGGTACCGCTGGACGTCTACACGCCCCTGGACATGCGCGCGCCCGGTGCCGCCCTAGGGCTGATTGGCCTGGAGTGCGCCATGGATGAACTGGCCTGTGCCCTGGCGATCGATCCGATCCAACTGCGGTTGACCAACTACGCCGAACGCAACGAGAACGAAGGCAAGCCGTATTCCAGCAAGGAACTGCGTGAGTGTTATGCCCAAGGTGCCCGTCGTTTCGGCTGGGACAAGCGCAATCCGGAACCACGCAGCATGCGTGAAGGCCGGCAACTGGTCGGCTGGGGCATGGCCGGTGGCGTATGGGAAGCCATGCAGCAGAAGGCCAGTGCCCAAGCTTCTCTGGATGCGCATGGCAAGCTGACCGTCAGCAGCGCCACCACGGACATCGGTACCGGGACCTACACGGTCATGACCCAGATCGCTGCCGAGGCGTCAGGCGTTTCCCTTGAAGACGTCACGTTTGTCCTGGGGGATTCGTCGTTGCCCACTGCGCCGCTGCAGGGCGGTTCGTTCACCGTCTCGTCGGTGGGCAGCGCTGTGCAACAGGCCTGTGAAGCGCTGAAGGAAAAACTCCTGGCCGTGGCCCGCCAGGCCTGTCCGGCCTTCGGTGGCGCGACCCTTGAGCAAGTGACGTTTGTCGATGGCCAACTGCGGCTGGGTGAAGCGAGCGTGGCATTAGCGGAGCTGGCGCAAAAAAGTGGCGAGACGCCGTTGCAGGCCCAGGTCACCGCTGAGCCGGATGCAAAACGCCAGGCCTACGCCACGGCTACTCACTCGGCGGTGTTTGTCGAAGTTTGGGTGGATGAGGACCTGGGGACGGTGAGGATCAACCGAGTGGTCAGCGCCATCGCCGCCGGCCGGGTCGTCAATCCGAAAACCGCCCGCAGCCAGATTCTCGGCGGCGTGGTGTGGGGCGTCGGCATGGCCCTGCACGAAGAAACCCTGACCGATCACACCCTGGGGCGTCACATGAACCATAACCTGGCGGAGTATCACGTGCCGGTCAGTGCCGACATCGGTGACATCGAGGTGATTTTCGTCGAGGAACAGGACGACATCGTCAATGCGCTCGGGTCCAAGGGCGTCGGCGAAATCGGCGTCGTCGGGGTGGCAGCGGCGGTGGCCAATGCAATTTATCACGCCACCGGCAAGCGGGTGCGGGACTTCCCCATCACCCTCGACAAGTTGCTCTAGTGCTCTAGTGGCCTGCACGAGTTAGCCCCACAGGCCACTAGGCTTTCGCTTCGTCCGCCGGTTCGTGCATCCGGTCGCGGTTGGCCAAGGTCGGGAACAGCTTGATCCAGGTCCCGGTCACCAACAGCGTGCCGACACCGCCCATGACCACCGCCGGCACTGTGCCGAACCAGTGGGCGGTGAGGCCGGATTCGAACTCGCCCAGCTGGTTCGAGGCGCCGATGAACAGCCCGTTCACCGCGCTGACCCGGCCGCGCATTTCATCCGGGGTTTCCAGTTGCACGAACGAGGCCCGGATCACCATGCTGATCATGTCTGCCGCGCCCAGCACCACCAGCACCGCCAGGGAAAACCAGAACGAGGTGGAGAGGCCGAAGGCAATGGTGGCGACGCCGAACACGCCCACCGCGGTGAACATCACCCGGCCGACCTTGCGCTCCACGGCAAACCGCGCCAGCCACAACGACATCAGCAAGGCCCCGACCGCCGGTGCCGAACGCAACAGGCCCAAGCCCCAGGGGCCGGTGAGCAGGATGTCCTTGGCGAACACTGGCAGCAGCGCCGTCGCGCCGCCGAGTAACACCGCGAACAGGTCCAGAGAGATCGCCCCGAGAATGTCCGGGCGGCTGCGAATGAAGCGAATCCCGGCCAGCAAAGAATCCAAAGTCGCCTTGCCTTTGTTCAGCGGCGTCTGCCGGGCGGGCAGGTTGAGCATCAGGCAGCAGGCGATGATGTAGAGCAGCACCGTCGGCCCATAGACCCAGACGCTGCCGAAGGCGTAGAGCAAGCCTCCGAGTGCCGGAGCGACGATGGTGGCCGATTGCTGGGCCGATTGCGCGGCGGCCACGGCGCGGGGAAACAGGCCCGCCGGCACGATGCTCGGCAGCAACGCCTGAGTGGTCGGCATTTCGAAGGAGCGAGCGGCGCCCAGCAGGAAGGCGAGAATGAAGATCATCTCCCGCGTGACGTTGTCGGTAGCGCTACCAATTGCCAGCGCCAGGGCAATCATGGCCTGCAATGACTGGCAAATGGCTGCGACCTTGCGCCGGTCATAGCGGTCCGCCACGTGCCCGGTGTGGAGCATGAACAGCACGCGCGGGGCAAACTCCACCAACCCCACCAAACCCAAGTCCAGAACGTTGCCGGTCAGTTGATAGAGGTTCCAGCCGATGGCCACGGTGAGCATCTGGAAGCCGCTGGCGGTGAATATCCGGGCCAGCCAGAAGGCGATGAAGGGACGATGGTGACGGAGCAGCAGCGGCGCTTGGCTGGGCATCTAGGGCGGGTCCGGTGAGGAAGGCCACGAGATTATCGCCGAGCTGTAACTGGAAATTACGTCTGCTGGAAAAAATAGTTAGCCAAACATCTACTTCAATCCTTGGAACCCTATAGCCCGGAGGCATGGCGGACAACTGTGGCGAGGGAGCTTGCTCCCGCTGGGCCGCGAAGCGGCCCCAAGAAAGGCGACTGCTGCGCAGTCGAGCGGGAGCAAGCTCCTTCGCCACGGGTTACTGTGTGCTTTCAAAACAACGGGGTCGATGCTGCCCCCCCACGCACTGAGACAACCTGTCACGCGACAAAAGACCACGCCGTCCATCGGCAATATTGCGACTACTCTTTGAGCATTGCTTGATCCAGATCAATACCCTTCGGGGCGTTGGGCTGGCGGCCGTCCGGCCAGAGTCCTGCGGTGTGACGGTTATAAAAAGAACGATTTGAAACGCATCGCACTCCATATCCCTGGGGGGTGGTGCCAGCCCCGCCCGCAGCCGGTTTTACCTGACAGAGGAAGACTTATGTTCGGTTTGGAGGCGCTCGATCTCGCCCGAATCCAGTTCGCGTTCACGATCTCGTTCCACATCCTGTTCCCGGCCATCACCATCGGCCTGGCGAGTTACCTGGCGGTGCTCGAGGGGCTGTGGCTCAAGACCCGCGATGACACCTACCGCGACCTGTACCACTTCTGGTCGAAAATCTTTGCCGTCAACTTCGGCATGGGGGTGGTCTCCGGGTTGGTCATGGCCTATCAGTTCGGGACCAACTGGAGCCGCTTTTCGGACTTCGCCGGTGCGGTGACCGGCCCCTTGCTGACCTACGAGGTGCTCACGGCGTTCTTCCTCGAAGCGGGTTTCCTGGGCGTGATGTTGTTTGGCTGGAACCGCGTCGGCCGTGGCCTGCATTTCTTTTCCACGGTCATGGTGGCGATTGGCACCCTGATCTCGACCTTCTGGATCCTGTCCTCCAACAGTTGGATGCAGACCCCCCAGGGCTACGAAATCATCGACGGCCGGGTGATCCCGGTGGACTGGCTAGCGGTGGTGTTCAACCCCTCGTTTCCTTATCGATTGCTGCACATGTCCACCGCGGCGTTCGTCGCCACGGCGTTCTTCGTCGGCTCGTCGGCGGCCTGGCATTTGCTGCGTGGCCGCGATAACCCGGCCATCCGCCGGATGCTGTCGATGGCGATGTGGATGGCCTTGCTGGTAGCGCCGATCCAAGCGGTCATCGGCGACTTCCATGGCCTGAACACCCTCAAGCACCAACCGGCGAAAATCGCCGCCATTGAGGGCCACTGGGAAAACGTCGGCAATGAACCGACCCCGCTGATCCTGTTCGGCTGGCCCGACATGCAAGCGGAAAAAACCAAGTACGCCGTGGAAATTCCTTACCTGGGCAGCCTGATCCTGACCCACAGCCTGGACAAGCAGGTGCCGGCCCTCAAGGAGTTCCCGCCTGAGGACCGACCGAACTCGACCATTGTGTTCTGGTCGTTCCGGGTCATGGTCGGCCTGGGGCTGCTGATGATTTTCACTGGGCTGTGCAGCCTGTGGCTGCGCCGCAAGGATCGGATCTATCAATCCCGACCGTTCCTCTACATGGTGCTGTGGATGGGGCCGTCCGGGCTGGTTGCGATCCTGGCCGGCTGGTTCACCACGGAGATCGGCCGCCAGCCCTGGGTGGTCTATGGCTTGATGCGCACGGCCGATGCTTCGTCCGGCCATAGTTTCGCGCAGATGAGCATCACCCTGGTGCTGTTCGTCGTGGTGTATTTCGCGCTGTTCGGTGCAGGTTTGAGCTACATGATGCGCCTGGTGCGCAAGGGGCCGGAGGCCCACGAAGCCGAGCCGAGCGACGGTGGCCCGGGCCAGAAACGTACGCCGGCCCGGCCATTGTCGGCCGCCGACGACGGCGACGACGATGTGGACCACAACGACCGCTCGAACAAGGGGAATTGAGTCATGGGTATTGATCTTCCGCTGATCTGGGCCGTGGTCATCATCTTCGGCATCATGATGTACGTGATCATGGACGGCTTCGACCTGGGGATTGGCATCCTCTTCCCCTTCGTCAAGGGCGAGCGCGACCGTGATGTCATGATGAATACCGTGGCACCGGTCTGGGACGGTAACGAAACCTGGCTGGTGCTGGGCGGTGCCGGGCTGTTCGGGGCGTTTCCGCTGGCCTACTCGGTGGTGCTTTCGGCGCTGTACCTGCCGTTGATCCTGATGCTCATCGGCCTGATCTTCCGCGGCGTGGCCTTCGAGTTCCGCTTCAAGGCCAAGGCTGAGAAGCGCCACCTCTGGGACAAGGCGTTCATTGGCGGTTCGCTGACGGCCACCTTCTTCCAAGGCGTGGCGCTGGGGGCGTTCATCGATGGTTTTGAAGTGGTCAATCGCCAGTTCGCCGGTGGTTCCTTGGACTGGTTCACGCCATTCACGGTGTTCTGTGGCCTGGCGTTGATCGCGGCCTACGCGTTGCTCGGCTGCACCTGGCTGATCATGAAGACCGAAGGCAAGTTGCAAGAGCAGATGCATGACCTGGCCCGGCCGCTGGCGTTCGTGGTGCTGGCCGTGATCGGTATCGTCAGCATCTGGACGCCGCTGGCCCACGCGGACATCGCGGCCCGCTGGTTCACCTTGCCGAACCTGTTCTGGTTCCTGCCGGTGCCGATCCTGGTGCTGGTGACCATGTACGGTTTGTTCCGCGCGGTGGCCCGCAATGCCAACTACACGCCCTTCATCCTGACCCTGGTGCTGATCTTCCTCGGCTACAGCGGCTTGGGCATCAGCCTGTGGCCGAACATCGTGCCGCCGTCCATCTCGATCTGGGACGCCTCGTCACCGCCCCAGAGCCAGGGCTTTATGTTGGTGGGCACGCTGTTCATCATTCCGTTGATCCTGGTGTACACCTTCTGGAGCTACTACGTATTCCGCGGCAAGGTGACCCACGACGACGGTTACCATTGATCGACCTGCGAGGTGTTGAACATGGCCAGACCTGATTTGAAAGACATCGAAGCCGCCGAAAGGAAGCCGCTCTGGCAGCGGCTCGGCTGGCTGGCGGTGATCTGGACCGGCAGTGTGCTGGCGCTGTTTATCGTCGCCAGCTTGATGCGGATGTTCATGAACGCTGCGGGCCTGACCACCCACTGATTTCCCGTCCCGTTGCCTTGTGGCACGGTTTCCACCCTCCTGACGGAGGGTTTTTTTTGGCTGTGGATAAATTATTTGCGCGCTTTGAGGATGACGAATTTCGGCGTGGCGGCCACTTGCTCGACCCCTCGGAACAGTCGCGCCAGTTTGCTGTGGTAGCCCAAGTGCCGGTTGCCGACGATGTACAGCGCGCCGCCGACCACCAACGCTTCGCGCGCTTGTTGAAACATCCGCCAGGCCAGGAAATCACCCACTACTTGCTGTTGGTGGAAAGGCGGGTTGCACAGCACCACGTCCAGGGATTGCGCCTGCTGTGCGGCCAAGCCGTCATCGGCCCGTATCGTCACCTCACGTTCGCCCAGGGCGGCGCGCCAGTTTTCGGCTGCCGATTGCACCGCCATGTAGGACTCGTCCACCAGGGTGTAGCGGGCCTTGGGATTTTGCAGGGCGCTGGCGATGGCCAGCACGCCGTTGCCACATCCCAAGTCCGCGACCTGGGCGGTGCCCAGGTTTTTCGGCAGATGCGGCAGGAAGGCGCGGGTGCCGATGTCGAGGCCCTCGCGGCAGAACACATTGGCGTGGTTGAGCAGTTCGATCTTCGGCTCGTCCAGCCAGTAACGGCTGGGGTAGGGCGATACGGCCGGTGCCTGGGCGGCAGGCGTGGCGATCAACAGGCGCGCTTTTTTCACCGCCAGGGAGGCCTGTACCGGGCCGATGTAACGCTCCAGCAAGTCGCCTGCGGCCCGGGGCAGATGCTTGACCATTGCAGCGGCAATCACCTGGGCACCGGGGGCCAGTTGGCTTTGCAGGCGAATCAGTTGTTCTTCCAGCAGGGCCAGGGTTTTCGGCACCTTGAGCAGCACGCGGTCGAAGGGGCCAGTCAAGGGCTCGCTGGCCGGCACGGTCGGCACCGCGTCAAAGACCTGCCCATTGCGCACCAGGTTTTTCTCCAGCGCTTGCAGGGCCAGGAATGAGTCGCCGCTGCTGATCACCTCGACTTTGCCGGCCAGGCTCGCCGCCAGGGCGCCGAAGCCGTCATTGAGCACCAGCACCCGGGTATCCGCGGCCGGTTGTTGTTCGGCCAGATGCGCGAGCAGGTATTCATCGGCCGCATCGAAGGCTTGCAGCGGCTCGTTCTGCTGTTCGGGTTGGCGGATCAGGTCGAGTTGGGCGAAGGGACTGTGGAACAAGGGCATGGCTGGGACTCTGGAGATCAACGAATGTCCCGCTGCCCCCGGGCAGGTGTCTCAGCGGGACCGCCTGAATGAACTGCGTCGCGTGCAAGAAGCGGCATCATTCAAGTGGAGCCGTAAATGGTACGTTTTTTCGTGGCACATTACTCGCGGGTTTTTCAGCCTGGCAATGCCGCTCCGTCGTTCAGATCACATGGATTTGGGCCGCTTTGGCCACCGCTGAAATTTTATTGCTGACATTGAGTTTGCGCATGCAACTGCATACATGGAAATTCACGGTCCGTTCGGAAAGACAAAGAATCCTGCCTACTTCCGACGCCGTCTTGCCTTCGGCAGACCATCTCAACACTTCGATCTCTCTCGGCGACAAGTGACATTTTTGCCTGACTGCGACACTGTCAGATAGTTTTTTGCTGGCGAGTGTATGCAGCCTTTGGCTGGCGAAGATGGCGTAGCCGAGGTTGCCATAATGTTCCTCGATGTCGATGGGGCAATGAGTCCGGGCGAGGCTGAACAGACTGCAATGTGCTCCCTGTTCATCATGAACGGCCTGGGTCCAGCCGTACTTGAGTCCCTGTCGATTAAGTTCCCGCCATAACTTGGGGGCTTGGGCAAACACATGTTCACTCCACAAAATGGGTAGTGGCGATTGATTGCAATGTGCTACTACCGGGTCATTCGAAGCATAACCGTTCTGTTCATAAAGCCTGTCCCATCCATAAGGGTAGTTATTGAGGTTCACCTTGCTGGTGTGCTTATCAGGGCTTCCGAGGTAGGCTGCAAATGCGCAATATTCAAATCCTTGATTGTTAAAGAAATTCAGGACCAGACGATAAGCCGTCTGCAGGTCTTTTTCACAGGATAATTTTCTCAGCTGCAAGTCCTTCCACTTGTCCATCGCCTTCTCCTGGTTGATTCGTCCCTGTGGATCCAATCCATCATGCGAAACTTTAGTGTAGGACTTTTCCTAATATGTAGTGAGTTTTTTTAGTTAGATTGAAAATGTGTTTGGGGAGATAAAATTTCAATTGTTTTTTTACAACGTCCTCAACTTGTACAAGCTTGGTAGAGGATCTGTGTAGATAAATAACGGCTGCAATTAAATAGCCATTACACAGCATCAGAGTGGTGGTGGTGGTGCTCACTTTGCGGGACACTGTGAGCCTTGTCCCATTGGAGTGACTCATGACCGACAGCGCAGAAAAGTTCACCCGCCAAACCCTGCTCGATGTTCAGCCATTGACGTCACATTTGTTTACCTTGCGTACGACCCGGGATCGCGGCTTTCGCTTCCGTGCGGGTCAGTTCGCCCGACTGGGCGTGACCAAGGCGGACGGGAGCACTGTCTGGCGCGCGTACTCCATGGTGTCTTCACCCTTCGACGAATTCCTCGAGTTCTTTTCCATCGTGGTCCCGGATGGCGAATTCACCAGCGAGCTGAGCCGCCTGAAGCCAGGTGACGAACTGCTGGTGGAACGCCAAGCCTTTGGTTACCTGACGCTGGATCGTTTCGTGGATGGGCGGGATCTATGGTTGTTGTCCACCGGGACGGGCGTTGCACCGTTTCTTTCAATTCTCCAAGACTTTGAAGTCTGGGAAAAATTTGAACGCATCATCCTGGTGTATAGCGTGCGCGAGGCGCGGGAGCTGGCGTATCAGGACCTGATCAAAGAGCTGATCCAGCGCGACTACCTGGCCGAGTACGCCCATAAGTTTCGTTTCATTGCGACCGTCACGCGTGAGCAGCATCCTGGGGCGCTCAGTGGGCGGATTACCACGTTGCTCGAAAACGGCGAGCTGGAGCGGGCGGCCGAGATAGGGCTGACACCGGAGCATTCACGAGTGATGCTCTGCGGCAACCCACAAATGATCGATGACACGCGCAAGTTGCTCAAGGCCAGGGGCTTGCAGCTGAGCCTTACTCGTCGGCCAGGCCAAGTGGCGGTGGAGAACTACTGGTAGAAAAATGGCGTCCCGGGGGACGCCACTTTTAATGAAGGGTCAGGGGCGTTCGTTCTGGGCCTTGAGCAGGTCGCGAATTTCGGTCAACAACAGTTCTTCCTTGGTTGGAACCGGAGGCGCGCTCGGGGCTACTGCTTCTTCACGCTTGAGGCGGTTGATGGCCTTGACGCCCATGAAAATGGCGAACGCCACGATAATGAAATCTATGGTGCTCTGGATGAATTTCCCGTAGGCCAGTACCACGGCAGGCGCATCACCTTGGGCGGCCTTGAGGGTAATGGCCAGGTCACTGAAGTCCACCCCACCGATCAGCAGGCCTATCGGTGGCATGACCACGTCACCCACGAATGACGAAACGATTTTGCCGAACGCGGCACCGATGATGATCCCGACGGCCATGTCGACGACATTGCCTTTGACCGCGAAGGCCTTGAACTCGCTTAGCACGCCCATGAGTTGTTCCTTGTACAAATGAAGTGGGTAGTGGCAGTGTAAATCAGCCCAACGCGTCTCGCTTGAAACGCTTGCTTACAAAGCTTCAATTATCGACCCAGCCTCAAGTGAAAAGTTTACAAAGTGCCATCAATCGCGCGTGATACGCGGTTTCCGGCCGATTCCCCACAACGTTTTTTCTATCGCAGCGGTACGGCATTTCTATTTAGGTTTTCCTTTTTCGGGCACTAGCCTCTGGATGGCGCACACGGATGCGCTCTATAACATCAGAGGAACATGCCTATGAACACTTCCCTTGGCTGTGGGACTTTTCCCCACCGCCGCGCGCTCTTCGTGTTGACCGCCAGCCTGCTGTCCTTGTCCGTCAACGCGGCCACCCTGACTCGTGACAACGGCGCAGCCGTCGGCGACAACCAGAATTCGCAAACGGCCGGCCCCAACGGCCCGACCCTGTTGCAAGACGTACAGTTGATCCAGAAGCTGCAGCGCTTCGACCGCGAACGCATCCCCGAGCGGGTGGTGCATGCCCGTGGTACCGGCGCCCATGGAACCTTCACGGTGTCCGATGACTTGAGCGACCTGACCAAGGCCAAGGTCTTCGCCGCAGGCCAGGTCACGCCGGTGTTCGTGCGCTTTTCTGCTGTGGTGCACGGCAATCATTCCCCGGAAACCCTGCGCGATCCCCGTGGCTTTGCCACAAAGTTCTACACGGCCGACGGTAACTGGGACCTGGTGGGCAACAACTTCCCGACTTTCTTCATCCGCGATGCCATCAAGTTTCCCGACATGGTCCATGCGTTCAAACCCGACCCACGGACTAATCTGGACGATGACTCGCGTCGTTTCGATTTCTTCTCCCATGTTCCAGAATCTACTCGCACGCTGACCGAGTTGTATTCCAACTCCGGCACGCCGGCCAGTTATCGTGAAATGGACGGTAACGGTGTGCATGCCTACAAGTTGGTTAACGCCAAGGGTGAAGTTCACTATGTGAAGTTTCATTGGAAAAGTTTGCAGGGCCTGAAAAATCTCGATCCGAAAGAAGTGGCGAAAGTTCAGGGGCAAGATTACAGCCATATGACCAATGATTTGGTCAGTCATATTAATAAAGGCGACTTCCCGAAGTGGGACTTGTATGTTCAGGTGCTGAACCCTCAGGACATGTCCAAGTTTGACTTCGATCCACTGGACGCGACCAAAATCTGGCCGGGTGTGCCTGAGCGTAAAGTCGGACAAATGGTCTTGAACCGCAATCCGGCGAATGTCTTCCAGGAAACCGAACAGGTGGCGATGGCGCCGGCCAATCTGGTGCCGGGAATCGAACCTTCCGAGGACCGTCTGTTGCAGGGGCGGGTGTTCTCCTACGCCGATACGCAAATGTACCGGATAGGCGCCAATGCCCTGCAGTTGCCGATCAACGCCCCCAAGGTGGCGGTGAACAACGGTAACCAGGACGGTGCGATGAACCCGGGGAGCACCAGCACCGGCGTTAATTATGAGCCGAGCCGCCTGACGCCGCGCGAGGAACAGCCATCGGCGCGCTACAGCCAGGCCGCGTTGAGCGGCAGCACCCAGCAGGCGAAAATCCAGCGCGAGCAGAACTTCAAGCAGGCCGGTGATTTGTATCGTTCGTTCAGCAAGAAAGAACGTGATGACCTGATCGAAAGCTTTGGTGGCTCTTTGGCGACCACTGATGACGAGAGCAAGCACATCATCCTGTCGTTCCTCTACAAGGCCGATCCTGAATACGGCACAGGCGTGGCCCGTGTCGCCAAAGGTGACTTGGCTCGGGTCAAGGCGCTGGCGGAAAAACTGACTGACTGATCCACCTGTGGGAGCGAGCAAGCTCGCTCCCACAGTCTTGAGTCATGGGGAGACGTCATGATGGGTAAATTCTTTTTGTCGATGCTTGCGACCTGGTCACTGAGCGTACTGGCCGATCAGCCAATGCCCACCGAACCGGCTGCGGTCCAGGAACAGCTGCAAAACTATTATTTCGACGCCGCTCGCCGAGGCGATGTGCCGATGCTCGATACGTTTATCGAGGCCGGTTATTCGCTGGATACCCGAGATGAGAAGGGCTACACCGCCCTGATCCTCGCGGCTTATCACGGCCATGGCCTGGCGGTGGAGCGGCTGCTGGCCGCCGGCGCCGATGCCTGCGCCCAGGACAAACGCGGCAACACGGCGCTGATGGGCGCCATTTTCAAGGGCGAAGTGCAGATTGCGCGTCGCTTGCTGTCCACCGATTGCAGCCCGGACCAGCGCAACGGGGCCGGGCAGACCGCCGCGATGTACGCTGGGTTGTTCAAGCGTGCCGAGTTGCTCGATGCCTTGAAGGCCAAGGGGGCGGATCTGCAGGCCCAGGACCCATTGGGTAACACCGCAATGGATCTGGCCAAAGGTGAAATCAGAATGCCGGCCCCGCGCTAGTGGTTGCCTGGGCTATCATCGCGGTTTTTATCCGGGAGTTCAGATGGCCAAGGCAAAGCGCATGTACGGCTGCACCGAGTGCGGCTCGACCTTTCCCAAATGGGCCGGCCAATGCAGCGAATGCGGAGCCTGGAACACCCTGACCGAAACCATGGTGGAAAGCGGCGGCGCGGCAGCGCCCACCGGCCGCACCGGTTGGGCCGGACAGCAGGCGCAGATCAAGACCCTGGCCGAAGTCAGCGTTGAGGAAATCCCACGTTTTTCCACCGCCTCCGGTGAACTCGACCGCGTGCTGGGCGGGGGCCTGGTGGATGGTTCGGTGGTGCTGATCGGCGGGGACCCGGGTATCGGCAAATCCACCATCCTCCTGCAAACCTTGTGCAACCTCGCCACCCGCATGCCGGCGCTGTACGTCACTGGCGAAGAGTCCCAGCAGCAGGTCGCCATGCGCGCCCGGCGCCTGGGCTTGCCCCAGGACCAGTTGCGGGTCATGACCGAGACCTGCATCGAAACCATCATCGCCACGGCGCGCGTGGAAAAGCCCAAGGTGATGGTGATCGACTCGATCCAGACCATTTTCACCGAACAGCTGCAATCGGCCCCGGGCGGCGTCTCCCAGGTGCGCGAAAGCGCGGCCTTGCTGGTGCGTTACGCCAAGCAGAGCGGCACCGCGATTTTCCTGGTGGGCCACGTCACCAAGGAAGGTGCGTTGGCGGGGCCGCGCGTGCTGGAGCACATGGTCGACACCGTGTTGTATTTCGAAGGCGAGTCGGATGGGCGCCTGCGTTTATTACGGGCCGTGAAGAACCGCTTTGGCGCCGTCAACGAACTGGGTGTGTTCGGCATGACCGACAAAGGCCTGAAAGAAGTCTCCAACCCTTCGGCGATCTTCCTGACGCGTGCCCAGGAAGAAGTGCCGGGCAGCGTGGTCATGGCGACCTGGGAAGGCACCCGGCCAATGCTGGTGGAAGTCCAAGCACTGGTGGATGACAGTCATCTGGCGAACCCGCGGCGGGTCACCTTGGGCCTGGACCAGAATCGGCTGGCCATGCTGTTGGCGGTCCTGCATCGACATGGTGGGATTCCGACTCACGACCAGGACGTTTTTCTCAACGTGGTCGGTGGGGTCAAGGTGCTGGAAACCGCCTCCGACCTGGCGCTGATGGCGGCGGTCATGTCCAGCCTGCGCAATCGACCGCTGCCCCATGATCTGCTGGTGTTCGGCGAAGTAGGGCTGTCGGGGGAAGTCCGGCCGGTGCCCAGTGGCCAGGAGCGGCTCAAGGAAGCGGCCAAGCATGGCTTCAAGCGCGCCATCGTGCCCAAGGGCAATGCACCGAAGGAAGCGCCGCCGGGGTTGCAGATCATTGCGGTGACACGCCTGGAGCAGGCCTTGGATGCGTTGTTCGAGTAACCCGCTGATTCAAACCTGGATCAACGCCGCGAATTCCCGCTCCAGCTCGTCATGATCGGCCAGGTTCAGCTCCACCAGTCGGCGCAAGTGCGCGATGGAGTCCAGGTCGATGTGCTCGCAGACAAAGCCCAGGTGGCCGTGATCGTCGTGGGTGAGCCTGACTTCCATCTTCACCTCGACCTCATTGCTCAGGTGGATGTCGGCCATGAAGGTTTTTTCGGCGTTGCCCAGCCAGGGCTGGGGTTTTTCGATCAGCAGGCCCTTGAGGGACAGGTCCAGCAGTTTCACCGGCCAGGTGAATGGGCCCTGGGTCAGCTCGGTCTTGGCATGGAACTCTATTCGTACGAAGCGGCGGCGTTCGCTCATTACGCTTTCCCTCTGAAGATGTAATGACTATAGACCCTACTGGCCGGTCATCGTCACCGTTCGGCCGGTGACAGACGAATGTCAGGTATGGCCTTTACCTGGGTTAGCGCTAAACTCTGATGGCACTCTTTCTTGTCCCCCCTGGCTGGAATATAAAAATGAAAAACAATAATAGCCTGCTGCGCCATTTACCCTGGCTACTGCTGGCCGTTGTAGGAGCATGCGCCCTGGGCGTCGTGGCATTGCGCCGAGGCGAGGCGATCAACGCTTTGTGGATCGTCGTCGCCGCCGTGGCCATCTACCTGGTCGCCTACCGCTACTACAGCCTCTTCATCGCCAACAACGTGATGCAACTCGATGCGCGCCGGGCCACTCCCGCCGTGCTCAACAACGATGGCCTGGACTACGTCCCGACCAACAAACATATTCTCTTTGGCCACCACTTCGCGGCCATTGCCGGCGCCGGGCCGCTGGTCGGGCCGGTGCTGGCGGCGCAGATGGGCTACCTGCCCGGCACGCTCTGGCTGATCGCCGGCGTGGTACTGGCCGGTGCGGTGCAGGACTTCATGGTCCTGTTCCTGTCCACCCGCCGCAACGGTCGCTCCCTGGGCGACATGGTGCGCGAGGAAATGGGCCGTATCCCCGGCACCATCGCGCTGTTCGGCTGCTTCCTGATCATGA